>WHSO01000026.1 GCA_009380075.1 Alphaproteobacteria bacterium
CCGACCTTCGTCGGGGTGTGGATCTGGTGCATGCTCCATGCGGTGCGCACCGCGGGCAAGCCGCTGGTCCTCTACGAAGGCTCGGAGAACCAGGTGCTGTCCATCCTGATCTGGAACATGTGGGACGAGGGCAACATCGAGGCCGTCGGCGCCATCGGCACCCTGCTCATCATCGGCCTCCTGATCATCACCCTCGGCCTCCGGGCCATGGGCTTCGGACGCGGCGCCGCTATCCAGAGCGCCAGCCACTAGGACCGGTCGGCACCGCCGACGGACGCGGGCACGGGGCCGACTGGCTGCGCCCCGCCGTCCCGTGGCGCCAACCGTTTCACTCGTGAATGGCGAGGAAGACGCAGTTGTTGTCCGACATCTGATGCGGGGCGTAGGGCACGGTGGCGGCGAACATCTCGCGTGAGCGTTCGCCTTCCGGGCCCATGGAGATTTCCCGCGGCGCGAGGTACGGGTTCCGGCCTGCCACGTCGGCGACATGGGCCTTGAAGGCGTCCAGGTCCTCGACCCTGATGCCGATATGGTGGGGCCCCGCACCGACGATGCCGAAGCCTTCGTAATCCAGGATGTCCCATTTCATCAGGGTCAGGGTCATGCGCCCGTCGGTGACGTAATAGTTGGGATCGCCCGCCGCCCTGTTGGCGAGCGCCAGGCCGAGCGCGTCGACGTAAAACTCCGCCATTTTCTCGGGTTCCAGGGTGCGGATGCCGAAGTGGGTGATGCAGCGGTCCTGGGACCAGCCGCCCTTGGCCTCGGTTTCCTTGTAGATTTCGCTGCGGTTTTCCATCCGGATTTGCGACAGGTCGAAGATATTTCCGTCCGGATCATGGGTGGTGAGGCCGGCGAAGGGCCGGTTGCTTGGCCGCTTGAGGACGTGAACGGCCGGGTGCTTGCGCTTGAACGTGTCGAGCACCGCGTCGACGTCGTCCACCTGGACGCCGAAGTGGTCGAGCCGCGCCGGACGGCCGGGCCGCCGTGGATTGATGTTCACGCCGACGTAGCCGTCGCCCACGGTAATGGCACCGAAGTTCGTCTGGTGCGGCGGCGGCTGGAAGCCGAACACGGCCTGGTAGAACTGGGCGACCATGGCGAAGCTCTCGCTCATGATGGCGACGTGATTGATCATGGTGGCCATGGCGGTCTCCCGGCTTGATTTAGCGGTTGAGTTCCTTGAGCCGCGCCTGGGTCACGCGGGCCCCGGCGGCGGCGCCGTCGCGCGGAAAGATGGCGTCGATACGCGCCAGGTCGTCGGCCGAAAGCGCGATGTCGGCGGCGGCGATATTGTCGTCGAGGTGGGGAATTTGCGACGTGCCGGGAATGGCCACGTAATCGGGCCCGCGCGCCAGGATCCAGGCGAGCGCCAACTGGCCGAGCTTGCAGCCCTTTTCGCGGGCGATCGCGGCGAGCTGTTCGAGGAGTGCGGCGTTGTGGCCGATGTTCTCCGGCTGCAGGCGGGGCTGGCGGCGGCGCGAATCGTCCTCGGCCAGCGCGTCGATCCTGCGGATCGCGCCCGCAAGAAAGCCGGATCCCAGCGGATAATAGGCGACGAAGCCGATACCGAGTTCCTTGCAGGCGGGCAGGGTGTCGGCCTCGTAATCGCGCGTCCACAGGGAATAGTCGCTCTGCAGCGCCGCGATCGGGGCGACGCGGCAGGCGCGCCGCAGGGTCTCCGGCCCCGCTTCGGACAGGCCGATGTGGCGGATCTTGCCCTCGTCCTTCAGTCGCGCCATGGCGCCCACCGTGTCCTCGATCGGTACCTTGGGGTCGACCCGGTGCAGGTAATAGAGATCGATGACGTCGGTTTGCAGGCGCTTGAGGCTCGCTTCGCAGGCCTTGGGCACGTAGTCGGGACGGCCGCAGATGCTCCGGCCGCCGTCTTCGTGCCGGACGAAGCCGAACTTGGTAGCGATTACCATTTTCTGGCGCTTGCCGCCGGCCAGAAGCCGCCCGAACAGCGACTCGTTGCGGGTGTCGTCATAGGAATCCGAGGTGTCGATGTGGGTAAGGCCGCGCTCGATGGCGTGATCGACCAGCGCCCGGGCCCGGGTGTCGTTGCCCCGGGTTTCGGTGTGGTCGTCCGACAGGCGCCGGCCGCCGAGGCCGATGGCGGATACCCTGAGCCCGTCCGGGCCGAGCGTGCGGTACTGCATGACGGCTCCCTCGCTACGGCAGCATGATGCGACCGCCGTTGATGGCGATGCTCTGGCCGGTGATGAACGCCGCGTCCTCGGACAGCAGGAGCCGCACCATGCCGGCGATGTCCTCGGGATGGCCGACGCGCCCCGCCGGGGTGGCGGTGCCGCGTCGGCGCAGGTCCTCCAGCGTCACGCCCACCGCCTCCAGCGGCTGGCGCGTCTCCGAGGCCGCCGGGATGATGGCGTTGACCCGGATGCCGTGCTTGCCCCATTCGGCGGACAGCGTCTTGGTCACCGAGACGATGCCCGCCTTGGAGGCGGCGTAGTGGATGCCGTTGGGGGTCGCCTCGATGGCGCGGCCCGAGGCCAGGTTGACGATGGCGCCCCGGCCCGCCTTGATCATCGCCGGCGCGAAGGCCTGGGAGCAGAACACGGTGCCGCGCAGGTTCACGTTGAGGGTCCGGTCCCAGACCTCGACCGGCACGTCGAGCGCGGCATAACGCGGGTTGATGCCGGCGTTGTTGACCACCGCATAGACGGTGCCGTAGCGGTCCAGCACCGCCCGGGCGGCGGCGCGGATGTTGTCCACGTCGGCCATGTCGCAATGGAAGAACGCCGTCTCGGCGCCCGCGTCGCGGCACAGGCCGGCGACGTTCTCGCCCTCGTCGTCGATGACGTCGAAGATCGCGAGTCGGGCTCCCTCGCGCGCCATGCGCCGGGAAATGGCGCGGCCGAAGCCGCGCGCGCAGCCGGTGACCACGACCACGTCGCCGGCGCGGAAGCAATCGCGCGTGATGCGCGCGCCCTCGCGCTCGATCAGCTCGTCCAGGTTCTGGGTATTGATGTCGACCACGCTCATGTTTCCCCCTGCTCCTGTAAGACGCGGCTAAAGCCCGTAAAGCGCGCGCGCGTTGGTGTCGGTGATCTTCTCCAGCACCCCGGCCGAGAGATCGTTGCGCCGGCGGATGAGGGTGAAGGCGTTGATCTCCGTTGACGGGTCGTGATGGCCGTAGTCGGTGCCGACGACGATGTTGTCCTCGCCCGCGTATTGAATGATGTAGGGGATGTCGTCCGTCACCTCGCAGGCGACATACATGCGGTTGTCCTTGAGCGGCAGATCCGGCAGCCGGCGGCCGAGACGGCGGAAGCGGTAGCGCAGGTCGTGGCAGACGTAGGGCACCCACTGGGCGCTGACCTCGACGAAACCCCAGCGCAGGCCCGGAAATCGCGCCGGGACGTCCTTCTCCAGCAGCGAATGGAAGGCGCCGACGACCGCCAGTTTGAACTTGGTGAAGGTAGTGTCGTCGAGGAAGAAATCGTGGTGCTGGATGGAATTGTTGCCGGAATGGAAGCAGATCGGCAGGCCGAGGTCCTGGGCCGTCTCGTACAACGGGAAGAAGAACGGATCGGCGACGTTGCGGTCCCATTCAAGGCCGCGCATGAACACGCCGACGGCGCCATGATCCTTCGCCCATGCCAGCTCGTCGCGCAGGGCTTCGGGGCTGAGAAGCGGCGGCATCGCCACCCAGCGCAAGCGCTCGGGCGCGCGTTTCCATATGGCGGCGAGCCAGCGGTTGTAAGCCTTGGTCAGTGCCCGTTCCGCCGCCGCGGTGCGCACGTCCGGGCGCAGGAACACGGTGGGGTAGAGCACCTGTACGTCGATGCCGAGTTCGTCCATGTGGGCGAGCCGCGCCGCGACGTCCCGCATCTCGCGCGATTCGGGCGTGGTGTCGGTGCCGACGTTACGGTCCCGCGCGTGCAGGCGGTTGTCCATGAGCCAGTATTCGCTGGCGCGCCGGCCGTCGGGATCGGCCCGCTCGGCGCCCCAGGTCTGGGTCACGACCAGCGGCGTGAAGCGCGCGTCGGCCTCGGCCATATGGGCCCAGGTCAGCGGCGATTCGATCACATGCGCGTCGGCGTCGATGCTGCCCATGCGGGCTCTCCCCAAAGTTCCGGCGACGGACCGCGCGCGCCGGTTGGCGCCATTGTATCAAGCGGCTGCGGGCCTTGGCCAGCCGCCCCCGCGGGGCTAGACTTCGCCCCAGGTCAACGGGCCCGGATACGGCCGCGGGAGGAAACCATGGGAATCGAGGTCATCAACTGCCCCGAGCTGGCGAAGTCCACCAAAAAGCGCACGGTGGTGATGAACACGCGCAAGATGCATGCCTGGGTCCATTACTATCCCACCCCGGGCGACCACGACGACATGCATTGCCACAATGAGGACCAGACCTTCTATTGCATCGAGGGCCAGTGCACCATGCACTTCCCCGACGGGGGAAAGGCGGTGCTCGATCCCGGCATGGCGGCGCTGATCACCGGCGGGTCCTTCTACATGCTGGAGAATTCCGGCGACGGGCCGATGATCATGATGGGCAACCGTTCCGGAAACCAGAACAATATCAAGCACATCAATTACGATACCCGCAAGGACCTGCGCGCCGGCGGGGAGCCTTTCGAGGCGATCCACGAGACCTACACGAAGATGGGCAGGGACACCTGAGCCTTTTCGGCTGCGATGGTCAGGGTTAACGCGGCATTAGCCAAAACGTGATTATTCTAGATGGGCCGTATGATGACATCGGCGGTCGCCCAGGTCAGGATTATTCTTGACTGCGATTAGGCCGTTATCGCATAGGAGTTTTCGGCTGACGTCCCGGTTTGTGGGTGCAATTCGAGGGCCGGAACAGGGTCGTGCCCCCAGGCTGGCCGCGTTTCCTGATGGAAAAATTGACGGGCGGGTCCTGTCCTTCGGGGCCCTGCCCATTCACGTAGAGTCGGAGGTGCAGCCATCATGACGTTGCCGCAGGACCACTTGATGGATGGCGCGTTGATTCGGTACATCGCCCCGCCGGAGGTGGGGAACGTCATCGCGAGCATGGGACGGACCGAGGACATGGCGTTCTCGCCGGACTACAAGTGGCTGGTCATCACCGGCTTCAAGAAGAACAAGCTGTATTTCTTTTCGACCAATATCCGCCAAAACGACAACATGCGGTCGATCGATATCCGGAAGTACAGCGTCATCAGCTCGAAGGGAATTATCCAGCCGCACGGCATCGCGTTTCTCGACAACGAGCACATCCTCATCGCGAACCGCGGTGGCATCGTCAATATATTCAAGGTTCCCGCGGAACTCGGCAACAACGCAGAAATCGACCTCGAGCCTGTCGGCAGGATCAAGAGCGACTTCCGGTGCAGGGTCAAAGCGCCAGGGTCCATTGCCGTCGTGAAGACGGATTTCGGCAGTTATCGTGTGCTCGCCGCCAACAACTACATCCACACGATTACTTCCCACAAGGTCGACCTCGTTCATGGAATCAAGGTGAGGAACGAAAGGGTCCTGATCCGCAAGGAACTGGATATCCCCGATGGCCTTTGCGTGAGCCGCGACCGCAAATGGGTCGCGGTAAGCAACCATTCCACGGGAACGGTGCTGATCTACAAGCTCAACCTCGACCTGAACCGGAGGACGCCGCCGTGCGGCGTGCTGGAAGGCATCGTCTGTCCCCACGCGGTCCGGTTCTCCAAGGACGGCGATCTTCTGTTCGTGGTCGATTCCGCCAGTGCGTATTTCCATATCTACAAGTCGACCAATGGCGACTGGTCGTCCACGCGGAAACCATTCAAGACAATCCGGATACTAACCGACGACATGTTCATCGACGGCCGGTACAATGCCCAGGAAGGCGGTATCAAAGGCCTCGACATCAATTTCAGGGACAACATCCTTGCCGTGACGTCCGAGCACCTTCCCTTGGCATTTTACGACGTGGACGAGTTCCTGCGCATGCCCACCGTCCAGGTCGATGAGGAGATCGCGGAAAAATCGCGGGAAAGGGACTACGAAATCGCGCGGATGTAAGCGAGGTTTCTTCTATTCTCCCGCGATTCGGTGCCGAATGCGAATTTCAGGGTCGCCGTAGCCATCGCAGCGGGCCAGCCAGGACGCCGGTGCGCGCTGCTCCAATCCAATTCTCCTCCGTCAAACGTAGTTAACGCCGGCTCGTTCGGACAAGTACCGCGGTGCCCCGGAGTTTGCTCGCCGTTGCTCCGGCCGGTAACCATATTTTTGACCTTGCAGATCGCTCAGGTTCCTTGATGGTGAATCATTTGCATTTTAGATAATCATGCTATCGTTATTTTCATTGCGCCCTTGCGAGAACTTGGGTGCCGCGGGCCCGGCTCTGGACCGGGCGGGAATGAGAGGTTGATTCCTCGGCTTTGCAATGGATGTCGAAACGTCCGAAACCTTGGAAAAACAATAAAAAGAAGCAATGCCATCGAAAGAAACGCCTGGACCGCAGACGATTCTGGTCGTGGGCAAGTGGGGGGAAGTCGAGTTCGTCATGCTGCGGCAGCTTTTTCAATTTATCCGCGCGCCTTACCTGCATTCCCTCATCCCCGAGGGCCGGCGTGCGTTTCCCGACAGGTCTCAACTGAACATCGAGGTGGTCGGGTTTCATTCCCTTTCGGTCGGGATCGGCGTTTCGGCACGTCTCTGTGCGGAGACCCTGGCCGGCGCAGGCTTCAACGTGAACTGCCGCGACGTTGGCAAGGTCTTCTTGAAAAAGCCGGAACTGGCATGGAGCTGGCGCAGCCGGATCGCCGACGACCGGATCAACTGCCGCATCTTCCACCTCACCCCGTCGATGCTGCCGCGTGCAGTCTTTTCGATCGGGCGACGGAAATTCGAGTCCACCTACAATATCGGCTACTGGGCATGGGAAACCGATCTCCTGCCGCAGGAGTCCCAACTCGCGGTCCGCTACATCGACGCCATTCTCGTCCCGTCACGGTTTACCCGGGATGTCTTCAGGAAGTACACCACCAAGCCAGTCCTTCTCGTGCCGCACCCGGTTGCGGTTGGTTCCGTCGAAAAAAACATTCGCGACATGCTGGCGATTGGCCCTGATGATTTTCTCGCATCCTTCGTATTCAGTTTCGGTTCGTCGTTCGAGCGCAAGAATCCCCTTGCGGTCGTCGATGCGTTCAACCGTGCTTTTGCACACGTCGACAACGCCCATTTGGTTCTGAAATCGAGCCATGGCCGGCAGTATCCCTATGAGCTTGCCCGTCTGCAGGCGGCGATCGGTCTATCCCCCCGGATACGCCTGA
This sequence comes from Alphaproteobacteria bacterium, assembly GCA_009380075.1. Lineage (GTDB taxonomy): Bacteria > Pseudomonadota > Alphaproteobacteria > SMXQ01 > SMXQ01 > WHSO01. Next base: position 7,263 of record WHSO01000026.1, read on the forward strand.
TTGACGACATATGGCCCACGCCGCGCGTCATGGGACTCATTGCCGAATCGAACGCTTTCGTCTCCCTTCACCGCTGCGAGGGATTCGGCCTGCCAATCGCCGAAGCGATCGCGCTCGGGGTTCCCGTGGTCGCGACGGATTGGTCCGGGAACACGGATTTCTGCGATCCGGACAACACCTGCCTCGTTCCCGCGGGCGAAACCACCGTCGACACATTCCACCCGGAATTCCGCGCGCTGGAGGGCGCGCGCTGGGCCGAGCCCGACATCGACCAGGCCGCCCGATGCCTGAAGGCCATCTTCGACGATCCGAAAGCCGCGAAGAAACGCGCCGTGCGCGCAAAGGCCTTCATGGAACGTTACCTTGCGAAGCACACCTATCCGAGTGCCATGGACGAGCTTCAGTCTGCCGGCAGTACCCGATACGCGCAGGATCGAGCCGAAGCTTGACCGTTGACCGCGCGCGTACCGAGGCATGATCCGCGGCCGCCCCTTTAACCATGGCACCGTCCGCGCGTCCGGGGGCCCTGGCGGGCGCTGCCCCGCGCTTTCCCTTGAGGACCAGTGGTGCTACCGTCGTTTCCTGCCGGGACGGCGCGCCCGGCGCAATCCGGTCCACAGACGCGCGCCGGGGAGGTTTATCCATGGCTTTCGATCTGATCATCCGTGGCGGCACCATCGTCGACGGTGCCGGCATGCCCGGCTACCACGCCGATATCGGCGTCCGTGACGGTATCATCGCCGAGATCGGCGACCTCAAGGGTCAGACTGCCGCCGAGGTCATCGATGCCGAAGGCATGGTGGTGGCGCCGGGCTTCATCGACGGCCACACCCACATGGACGCCCAGGTGTTCTGGGACGATATCGGCAGCAATTCCTGCTGGCATGGCGTCACTTCGGTGGTCATGGGCAACTGCGGATTCTCCATGGGCCCCTGCGCCGAAAAGGACAAGGACCTCGTGCTGCACAACTTCGAGCGCGCCGAGGACATCCCGCGACAGGCGATGATCGAGGGTATTCCGTGGAGCTGGGAAACCTATCCCCAATACCTCGACGTGGTGGACGCGCTTCCCAAGGGGCTGAACTACGCCGGGTTCGTCGGCCATTCCGTCCTGCGCACCTACGCCATGGGCGCGCGTGCCATGGAGGAGGAAGCGACGCCCGAGGACCTGGACATCATGAAGCAGCAGCTCGCCGACAGCATGCGGGCCGGCGCGCTCGGGTTCTCGACCTCGCGCACGTTTTCCCACCGCACGCCCGAAGGCAAGCCCGTCGCCAGCCGGCTCGCCAGTTGGGACGAGGTGGTACAGCTCACCAACGTGATGGCGGATCTCGGCACCGGCATCTTCCAGATCGCCCGCGAAAACGTTATCGAGGACGACGAGGAGCGGGAGAAGGAGCACGAGCAGATCAAGGCCCTCGCGGTCGATACGGGAATCCCGATCACCTTCGGCGGCACCTGGTCCAAGCGCCACAGGCCCGACGCCTGGCGCACCCAGTTCCGCATGGTCGACGAGACCATCGCCGCCGGCGGCAGGATGATGATCCAGGGCACGGCGACGTGGAACGGTTCGCTCCGGTCGTTCGAGACCGCGACCCCCTACGACATGATCCCGGTGTGGAAGGAGTTCCGCCAATTGCCCCTCGACCGGCAGGAAGCGGGGCTGCGCGATCCGGAGATGCGTGCCAGGCTGGTGGCGGCGGTCAAGGCCCACAAGCACAAGCCCGATCCGGCGCTGCCCAACCTGTTCCAGCGCCCGGTGGACTGGGACTGGGTCTTCCCGTATGACCGCACCCTGCCGCCCTTCAAATCCATCACCGAGGTGGCGGCCGAGCGCGGGGTCGAGCCCATCGACGCCTTCATCGACCTCGCCCTGGAACATCACCTGAAGCTGTTCTTCATCCAGCCCAGCTTCAACGAGGACCAGGACTACGTGCTGGCGCACATCCGCCACCCCCATTCGGTGGTGACGTTCTCGGACGCCGGCGCCCATGTGGCGACCACCTGCAGTCCCATCCACGGCCACCTGCTGGGCCACTGGGTGCGCAACGCCCAGGCCATCCCGCTCGAGACCGCGATCCGCAAGGTCACGCTGGACATCGCATCGTTCTGGGGCCTGAAGGGACGAGGCTGGCTGCACGAGGGCTACCATGCCGATATCGTCGTGTTCGATCCGGCGACCATCGCACCGACGTTGCCCAGGCTGCACCACGACCTGCCGTCCGGCGCGGCACGCATCAAGCAGAAGACCGACGGCATCAAGGCCACCATCGTCAACGGCCAGGTGCTGATGCGGAACAACGAGCACACTGGCGCCTATCCGGGCCAGTTGCTGCGCGGGCGCCTGGCCCATAACTGACGCGGTCGAGGCGGTGCCGGGAGCGGCGCGGGCGGCGCATTGACCCGCCGCGCCGGGCTGGCTAGCCTTGTCGCAGGCGGGTGGGAATAGGCCCGCGTCCAGGAGGAATTTGCCATGACCGTAGCCACCGCCATGAAGGTAACGCCGCTCACTCCCGCGATCGGGGCGGAAATCACCGGCGTCGACCTGTCGGGGACGCCGACCGGGTCCGACATCGCCGCCATCCACCGGGCGCTGCTGGACCATCTGGTGATCGTCATCCGCGATCAGAAACTTACCCCGCCCGAGCAGATCGCCTTCACCAAGCACTGGGGCAGCCTTGTGCGCCGGATTGCCACCGATTTCCTGCATCCCGAATACCCCGACGTGCTGGTGCTGTCGAACCGCGTGGTCGACGGCAAGCCCGCCGGCGCGACCGAGGCCTATGCCGGCTTTACCTGGCATGCGGACCTCACCTATGCCGAGCGTCCGAGCCTGGGTTCGATGCTGCACGCCCTCGAGGTGCCGGAGGAGGGCGGCGACACCGCCTTCGCCAACATGTACCGCGCCTACGAAACACTACCCGAGGCGATGCGCCGGAAGATCGATACCCTCAGGGCGCTGCACATCCGCGACCGTCGCAAGAACCCGCGCGCGCAGATCACGAAGAAGGAAGGCTTCGTCCACGACATCGACAAGTACTTCGATATTCCGGCACCGGATTCCGTCCACCCCATCGTGCGTACCCATCCCGAGACCGGGCGCAAGGCGCTGTTCGTCAACCCGCGTTTTGCCGTCGCCATCGAAAACATGCCGGACGAGGAGGCGCAGCCGCTCCTGGACGAGCTGTTCGAACACCAGAAACGCCCGGAATTCACCTACCGCCACAAGTGGCGGCTCGGCGATCTGGTGTTCTGGGACAACCGCTGCACCATCCACCTCGCCTGCGGCGGGATCAAGCCGCCCGGCATCCGTACCCTGCACCGCACGTCCATCGCCGGCGACGTGCCGTTCTGAACACGGGCGGCGGCTGGCCGCGCGAAACAGCGCGTCGTGGAACGACATTAAAAAAGGGCCGCCCTTTGAGGCGACCCGTCGTCACAGGGCCATCCCGAACCGGAAAAAGAGATCAGTTGACCCGTTCCCAGATGTCCACGTCGACCTCCCAGCCCTTGTTCTGGGTCAGGTCGAAGCCGTTGCCGTCGGGGTCGAGCACGCGGTACTCGGCGTAGGGACGGACTTCCGGCCGGTCCGCCACCGGCACCTTGCCGTGGCTCAACTGGGCGACCTTCTGGCTCGCGTCGCGCATGAGGAAGCCGAAATGGTGGATGCCGAAGCGGCGTTCCTCGAAGCTCTCCTCGTTGCCGTCATGGCCGATGCGGTTGTAAAGCGCAAAGCCCTGCGGGTCGTGGGTGCGGTAATAGGGATGCAGGGCGAGGTTGGTCCGCCCGTCGCCCATGAAGCAGTTGAATCGTCCCTGGTTCCGGCGTTCCTGGGTCGTGCCCAGCTCACGCATGCCGAACAGCGCTGTGAAGAAATCGGCGCAGCGCTGGGGCTGGAGTGTGTGGATGGCGATATGGCCGATGCGGGGCAGGCGGCGCTCCGCAGTTTTGACGCCGAAGGCCCGTTCGGAGAGGGTCACCGGGTTGCACTCGGGATCGAAAATGCGGACTTCGCCGTAATGCGTGCCGCCGGGCTCCTTCAGCGCGACGCCCCCGGGGATCAGTTCGCGGTAGCGGCGTAGCACCTCGTCGATGTCGTCGACGGCCATGCCGATGTGATGAAGACCGGTATCGCGGCGCAATTCCATCAGCGACGCCCGCTGGCGGAACAATGTCAGGTTGAAATAGCCGTCGGTCAGCGAAATGTCGCCGTCCGCCGAACGGCCAAGCTCATCCATCCCGATCTCGTCGCGATAGAATTCGGCCAGCCCGTCGGTATCCCGGCTGACGACCGCGAGATAGCGAATCTGTCCCATGCCGCTCGTCCTCCCCTTTCGATCTTGATGCCGCGCGCTGCGGGGCGCGGCGGTTGGCGGCCATTATCGTCCCGGGCCTGGCGGCCGGTCAATCGCGCCCCATGGTGTTAGCACTCCTGAGGGGCTGCTGCTAAGACACTAATATTATTGAGAAAAATAATGATCCGTGATGGAATTTACACGTTCGTAACGATGTCGTGCCAGCCTTATCGGGCAGGCTCTCGGATCAGGAGGTCTCGCCATGGAACGTCCTAGACGCAGGTTGTCCGGAAACGCCCTGGAGCTTCAGCTCCTCGGCTATCGCCTTGCTACGGCCGAGATTATTTACCGCATGCCCGATCACCGCGAAATCCTCCAGACCTACATCTGGCAAGACTTCGATATCGCGCCGCAATATCCCGTGCTGCGACGGTTCCTCGACTTCTGGCACCGTAACCTGGACGGTCCGCTGCACGCCATTCGCGTCGCCAGCAAGGGCATCGTGCAGCCGGCCGAATTCCGCTTCGTCGACGGCGACCTGCGCCTGAACTGAGTTCTACCGGTCAGCCTCCGTGACCCGTTCCCAAGGGTCCCCTCCGCGGGCTGCCCGCGGAGGGCGCTGGCCTGCCCGAATCGTGCTAAACAGGGGGCACAGCAGCCCGCCGCGCCCGCGGCGCATCAGGAAGCCTTCCCCGCATGGCCACACCCGCGTCCCTCGAGCGCATTTTCCGTGTCTTCACCTACCGGCAATACGCCCTGTTCATGTACGGGATGTCGCCCAACCTGATTACCCTGTGGATGCAACGGGTGGGGATCGGCTGGCTGGCCTGGGAACTGACCCGTTCGCCGACCTGGCTCGGCGTCATCGCCGCGGCGGACCTCGCGCCCATGATCTTCCTCGCACCGATCGCCGGGGCCTATACCGACCGCTCCAACCCGATCATCCAGCAGATCGTCACCCAGTGGCTCAACGCCGCCCACGCCGCGGCGCTGGCCGTGCTGACCGCCTTTGGCTGGATGACCATCGAACTCCTGTTCGTCTTCGCGCTCTTCTACGGGATGGTCCATCCGTTCGCCTCGACGGCCCGTCATGCGATCGTGCCCAGGACCGTGCCGCACGCGGAATTCGCCACCGCCATCGCCGTCGATTCGGCGTCCTTCAACGCCTCGCGTTTCATCGGGCCGGCCTTCGCCGGGATTCTCATCCCCTTCGGCGGGGTCGAAAGCACCTTCGCCGTCAATGCCCTGACCTGCCTGTGGTTCGTCGCGGCGCTCAACATGATGCGCCTCGATTTTTCCGACCGCAAACCGCATGGAGGCCGGCGCATCCTCGGCGACGTGGCCGAAAGCCTGCGCTATGTCCGCGGCCATGCCGGCATCGGCCCGTTGTTCGTCCTCCTGGGGGCGGCGTCGGTCTTCCTGCGTCCGGTGCAGGATATGTTGCCGGGGTTCGCCGGCGCCGTGTTCGAGGCGGGCGCCACCGGACTCGCCTGGCTGACCTCGTCGATGGGGGTGGGGGCGACGCTGGGGGCGGTGTGGATCGCCGGGCGCGGACACGTCGGCGGGCTGACCACGGTTGCGGTTGCCGGTTGCGCCGGGCTCTGTCTCGCCACCTTCGGGTTCGTTGCGACGGCGAACCTGGGGGTGGCCGTCGCCTTCGGCGTGCTGTCGGGCTTTACCCTCAACATCATGTCGACGGGAACCCAGGCCCTGACCCAGTCGGCACTGACCGACGACCTGCGGGGCCGGGTCATGGGTCTCTATACCGTCATTTACCGCGGCCTGCCGGCTGTGGGGGCGCTCGGTGTCGGGGCGCTGGCGGAAACCTTCGGCCTGCGGGCGGCCTTCGCGGCCGCGGCGGCGCTGACGCTGATCGCCTGCATCTGGGTAATGCCCCGTCGGCTCGCCATGACCCGGGCGCTCGAGGTGGAGCGAAGCTGACCGTCCCGACGGGAAATCCCGGGGCGCAAAAAAACGGGCCCCGAAAGGGGCCCGCGAACGCCGTTGGACGACGCGTCTACTTGGATTTGCAGTCGATCTTGACGGCTTCCTCGTTATTGCCGGGGTAGGCGATCTCGCAGGTCATGCCGGGCTTGAGCTCGGCGCGCATGGCGTCGGTGCCGTCGACCTCGATCCCGGTGCGTGAGCCGGAAACCTTGGCCTTCTGCACCTTGCCGTCCACCGTGAACGTGACGTCACGGCCCTTTTTTCCGACCTTGTCGAGCGTGGACGTGACGACCTCCAGCTTCAATCCCCTGGCGGAGAACCACATCGGGTCCCAGAAACGCATCAGTTTCTTGAGGTCGTTTTCCATCGCCTCGGGCTCGCGGAAGGCGATCCTCTTGCCGAGGATCTCGTCGGGGAAGGCGAGGAATTCGCGCCGGTGCAGGTCCTTGTGCACCGGCGGCGCGTTGTTGGCGGCGAACTGGGAGACCTGGCCCTCCTTCGACATGAACCAGTTGATGAACAGGAGCGCCGCGTTCTCATGGCCGCCCTTCATGGCGAGCATTTCCGAGATCGCCATCGGTACCGGTTCCGGGCAATGCCAGGCGATGGGGGCGCCCTTGGGGATCATCTGGCTGACGCGATAGGCCGCGGACGGCAATGCCACGTCGAATTCGCCCGCCGTCGCCAGGCTGATCAGGGCGTTCATGCCCTCCTTGCGCAACTGCGGCTTGACGTCGGTGAACAGCTTGCGCGCGTATTCGCGGATCGCGTTTTCGCCCTTGATGTCCCACATGGACAGAAGCCACAGGTTCGGCCGGTTGCCCATGCCGATCTTGCCGTTGCGCAGCTTGGGGTTGGTCAGCAGGTCGTCCCAGGTCTTGGGCAGGTCGGATTTCTTGATCGCCTTGGTGTTATAGGACATGCACCAATACCGCAGGCGCTGGCCGATCCAACCGCCTTCCTTGTCCTTCATGCCGTCGGGCACGTTCTTCCAGTTGGGAATCTGCCGCAGGTCAAGGATGGCGCCCAGTTCCTTGAACGAGGAGAACTTGGCGCCGACGCCCGACAATACGTCCGTAACCACCCGGCCGCTCTTGAACGCGAGCAGGGGCTTGATCACCCGATCATGGCGCGTGGCGCGGGAATAGCTGAATTTTACGAAGGGGTAACGTTCGATGAACGGCGCCACCATCCGGTCGAACTGGTCCGCGTCCCAGGTGCCGCCGACGATCAGCTGCCCTTCCTTTTTGGCGCCGTCGATCCACTTCTGCGGCATTTTCAACTCGGCATCGAGCCCGGCAAGCACCTCCGCCGGCAGGCGGGTCTTCTTCATGATCGCCTGGGTCGCCTTGGGCAGGTCGGCTGCCGCCGCGTCCTGGGCAGGTACGCCCAGGCCGGCACCCGCGAGCAGGCTGGCCGTCACGAGCACCAAGCTGCCGGATGTGAGGATGTGTCGTGTCATGTGTGTCTCCCTGCGTTCTGGTTCTTCATTGCGGTCGTGGACGGGTGGGGCCACCGTGCGCCGAGCAGAACGGACGCTCAACCTCCGCCGCCGTGGCCGAGCGGTTGCACCTCGTTGTAGATTGCGTCTTCGTCGCGCCGCCACAGGACCTCGAGGAAATTGCCGGTGGGATCGCGGAAATAAACTGATTCGCCGAACGGCCCGTGCTGGGGATGGCTGACCGGACCTTCGAACGGCACGCCACCGGCCCTGAGCTGATCGAGAATGCCGCCGAAGCGGCCCTTCGGCACACAGAAGGCATGGCGCACCCGGTTCTCGCCGCGCAAGGTTTCCGGCGGCGGTACGTCCATCCAGTCTTCGGTCAGCATCACCGCGAAAAGGTAGTCGTCGAGCATCAGCGAGGTGTGCACGGAGCGCCCCCGCAAGGCGTCCTGGGTCTTGAAGTTGACCCGGCTGTGCACGGTCGCGCCGAGGATCTTGCAGTAAAAATCCTCCGCCGCCTTGAGATCGTGTACGCAGATACCGCTATGGGAAATGCTTTCGACTCCGGCCATGATCAGCCCTCCATTCGTGCGCTTTCGCGCGTTTCCTTTTCGTCGCGCGCGGGCAGCTCGGTCAGTCCCGCGGGATCGAATTGCGCGCCCGGGCGCGCCGGCACCGCCTGTTCCGGCCCGTAGGCCTCACGGGCGAAGAACCGGTCGGTGTCCACCACGACCCGGCCCGCGCCATCCACCTGCACCGGGTTGAGGCGCATGGGCGCGCATCCCATGCGGCCATGGTAGCAGCCGGTGCGGTCGAACTTGGCGCCGTGGAACGGGCAGTAGAAATGCCAGCTCTCCTTCTGCCAGATGGTGATTCCGTTCTTGTGGGTGCACCATGACGATATCGCGAGGAAGCCGGCGTCCTCGCGCACCAGGAAGAACCGGCCCTTCCGGTAGGGTGTGACGCTGCCGACCGGGAAATCGTCGATGTGCCCCATCACCACAGTGCCGGTGCCCGAACGCAGCGCCTCGGTGCCTTCCTCGCCGAAGGCCTGGATCTGGAAGCGGTTGCCGTCGGGGTCGTGGATGTCCATGTTGTATTCACCGACCGCACGGAAGCTCTGGCGCGGATCGATCCCGGACTCATAGCCCGTGGCTTCCAGGCGGTCGCGCGCCTGCTTGAACTGCTCGATGGTCAGGAGCCAGGCGTGGTGGATCGACCCGCCCGACGCGGGGTAGGAAGGGACGTCGTCCACCTCGACCAGCAGCAGGCGCTGGCGCGTGTTCATGGCGAGCAGGGAATTGGGCCGGTTGTCGGCGACGAGGTTGCGGCCGAGCACGTCGAGCCCGATGACGTCCCGATAGAATGCCTCGGAACGCTCGAGATCCGAACATTCGACCACCAGATGCGAAAACGCGCCGTTGAGCGCCATGTCCTGTCTCCTTCCGTGCCGGCCCGGGGCCGGCTCGCATACCGGCCCCGGGGTCCGGAATGTCTGTTTGCGCTACTTGCAGGCGACGGCGGCCGCTTCCTTGCCGTTCTCCGGCGCCTCGATCACGCAATTCATGCCGGCCTTCAGCTTGCTCCGGCTTTCCTTCTTGCCGCCGATCGTCAGCTTGGTGCGGCTGCCGGACACCTCGACCTCCCGGGTCTTGCCCTCATGCTTGAAGGATATCGTCCGCCCGCGCTGCCGGACCGCGTCGAGGGTGGTAGAGACCGTGATCAGCTTGGTCTTGTCCTCTCCGGCGTTCTGCTTCCACAGCACGTCCCAGGCCTTGAACAGATCCTTGGTGATCAATTCCGCTTCGGGCCCGCGGAAGGCGATCTTCTTGCCGAGGATTTCATCGGGGAAGGACAGGAACTCCTTGGTCTGCAGGTCCTTGTGGACGGGCGGCGCCTGGTCGGCGGCGAACTGGGCGATCTGGCCCTCCTTGGACAGGAACCAGTTGGTGAAGATCTTGGCCGCCGCCGTGTTGGGCGTGCCCTTGACGATGCCCATTTCCGACACCGCCAGCGGTACCGGCTCCGGACAGTGCCAACTGATCGGCGCGCCCTTGTCGACATACTGCTTGGTGCGGTAGGCCGCCGACGGCATTGCGGCCTGGAATTCGCCCGCCACCGCCAGCGCCACCATGGCGTTGGTGCCTTCCTTGCGCATCTGCGGCTTCACCTTTTCGAGGAAGTCCTTCATGTAGCGCTTGGTCCAGTCGGGACCCTTCTCCCCCCACAGCATCAGCAGCCAGAGCTGCGGACGGTTGACCAGGCCGATCTTGTTGCCGTGCCAGGCGGTATTGGTGAGCAGGTCTTCCCATGTCCGGGGCAGGTCCGCTTTCTTCACCATCTTGGTGTTGTAGGAGATGCACCAGTAGCGCAGGCGCTGGCCGACCCAGTGGCCATTGGGATCCTTCATGCCGGTGGGGATATTGTTCCGGAAGGCGGGGACGTCGCTCATGTCTTCGAGCGCATTGGCATCGCGGAAAAGGAAATAGCCGCCGCCGAATCCGGTGACGATATCGGCGAGATAGCGCTTTTCCTTCCACGCAATCAGCGTCTTGACCACCCGCTGGTTGTAGGACGCGCGGGAATAGCTGATGTTGAGGAATGGGTAGCGGCCTTTGAACGGCTCTATCATCTTGCGGAACTGGTCGTTGTCCCAGGTCGACAGGATGATGAGCTTCTTGCCGGCCTTGGCTTCGTCCAGCCACTTGGCGGGCACCTCGAGCTCCTTGTCGAGGCCCGACAGGATGCTTTCAGGCAGCTTCAACTCGCTCAGCATGGCCTTGGTCGATGCCGGCAGCTCCGCCGCCGCCACGGGTGCCGCCGCCAGCCCGGCCGCGGCCAGCGCCGCGAACAGTTTCGTCTTCCGGTTCATGATGCTCTCCCTTTGCAATCGTTTTCCCAGATCCTGTGCCCCGGCGGGTACGTCTACCGGCACGACAGTTCCTGCGCCTCCTTGGCGCCTTCGGCCATGGTGACCTTGCACGTCATCCCCTGCTTGAGGGTGCTGCGGCTTTCCTTCTTGCCGGCGATGGTCAGCCTGGTGCGGCTGCCGCTGACGCCAAATTCGACCGTCTTGCCCTCGTGCTTGACCGTAACCAGCGCACCCCGCCTCTTGACGGCGTCGAGACGGGCGTCGAAGGTGACGATGCGCAGCTTGTCCTCGCCCGTACCCTTCTTCCAGATCGGCTCCCACACCACCGATAGCCGCCGGGTGTCCTCGCGGTCATCGGAGCGCCGGAACGCGATCTTGCGGCCCAGAATCTCGTCGGGGAAGGCGAGGAACGCCTTCGTCTGCAATTGCGGGTGGATCGGCGGCGCGCCGTCCGCGGCGAACTGGGCGATCTGGCCTTCCTTCGACAGGAACCAGTTGGTGAAGACCTTCGCCGCGTGCAGGTGCGGCGCGTTCTTCAGGAATCCGAGGCCCGATACTGCGAGCGGCACCGGTTCCGGGCAATGCCAGCCGACCGGCGCGCCTTTCCTGGAGTATTGCGCGACGCGGTAGGCGGCGGACGGAATCGCGATGTCGAATTCGCCCGCGACGACGAGCGAGATCAGCGCATTGGTGCCTTCCTTGCGGAGCTGCGGCTTGACGTCGGTGATCAGGTGGTTGACGAAATTGGCGACCCACGGCTCGCCCTTTGCGCCCCACAGCATCAGCAGCCACAGCTCGATGCGGTTGGCGACGGCGATCTTGCCGTTGAAGAACTTCTTGCTGGTCAGAATGTCGTCCCAGGTCTTCGGCAGGTCGGCCTTTTGGACCTTGTCGGTATTGTACGACATGCACCAGTAGCGCAGGCGCTGGCCCAGCCACTTGTGCTTGGGATCGTGCATGCCCTCGGGAAGCAGCCTGTAATTGGGGATATCGGAAAGATTCTCCAGCGCGTCGGCTTTGTCGAACATGTCGTAGCTGGTGTCGAAACCGGTCAGGATATCGGTGACGTAGCGCCCTTCCTTGAATGCGATCAGAGTCTTGATGACGCGGGCGTTGTAGCTCGCGCGGGAATAGTTGAACTTGATGAACGGATAGCGTTCCTGGAACGGCCCAACCAAGGCGCGGAACTGCTTGGGATCCCAGGTCGAGAGGATGGTGAGTTCGCCTTCCTTTTTCGCCTTTTCGATCCAGCCGGCCGGGACCTTCAGTTCTGCATCGAGGCCCTGAAGCAGGCTTTCAGGCAGGTTCGTCTGTTTCAGGATGTCCCGGGTGGCCTTGGGCAGGTCTGCCGCGCCGGCTCCGGCGGCGGGGAGGGGGACCAGGCCGAACGCGACGAGTACAACGCAGACTCTCAGCAATCGTTTCATGGTTTCCTCCCTTGCGGTCGACCGCCCCGTGCAGGCCTCAGCCGCCGGCGATAGCGAGGTCGTGTGGCCGTTTGCCCATGCGCCGGCCGCCTTTGGCGGTGACGATGGTGGTATCGCCCCAGGTGCAGATGTGGCTGCGGTTGGCGGTCTGGGCATGGGGCTTGAAAATGAACACCATGTTCTCTTTCATCTGGGTCGCGAGCTGTTCCGGATCGCGGGCATGGCTGGTGATGATGGGGCCGTCGTCGCCGGCGCCGCGGCCGTGCATGGTCAGTCCCGCGACGGCGCCGGCGGCGGGGCCGGTCGACGGTGCCGCCTGCTTGCCGGCGGCGGAGGCGGCGTCGGACAGTTCCTTCACCGTGGCGCCGGGGCGCAGCATCTCGCGCACCGTTTCGAACACCTCGCGCTGGATCTTGATCAGCTCCTTGTGCACCGGGTCGGCGACCTCGACGAACACGGGCTGCACCGCCTGGGAGCGATAACCCATCCAGTTCGCCTCGAGCTCGTTGATGATGAGATCGCCGCGCTGGAGGATGCGGTGCGACGGGCGCGTCAGGGTACGGACGACATTGGGACCGGAAATCCAGTTGCAGTGCACTGGAATCTCGGACCCGTTCTTCATCATCGCGTACTGCGCCGCGGCCCAGACCTCCCAATCCTTGACACCGGGCCGCGCGGTGGCGACCTTGGCCTTGATGCCTTCCTCGATGATGTCGATGGATTTCTGCAGGGCGGCGACTTCCTCGTCGCTCTTGACGTAGCGCGCCTCGACCAGGATGTTCGACGCATCCACCAGCTTGGCCTTGGGGAAGGCCTCGCGGATCTGGCGCCAGAAGCCGAGGCCGACCGTGCCCTCCGGGGTGCGGGTGCCGGGGATTTCGCCGAGCCCGGTGATGCCGATGGTGCCGTTCTCGACATTCAGTTCCTTGAGGCGTTCGACGGCAACCTTGCCGTAGTTGCGCCGCGCCTCGCGCACGTCCTTGGTCCAGTCTTGCACCGTCGGCCAGCGCGGCGCGGCCGAGGTCGCGATTGCCGTGATCTCATCGTGCAGGGGGAAGACGACGGCGATGTCGGCATCGCTGCCGCCGCCGACATGGCTCAGCCAGCGGCAGTTGGCCTGGAAATCCGTGGAATGGCCGGTGTTGTTGGGGCAGACGATGACGTCGATGCCCTGGGCGGCCATGGTGGTGCGGACCAACTTCCAGCGGCGGTCGCGTTCGGCAATGGAAAAGCGCGGGTATTCGTGAAGCTGGGTCATGGTGTTCTCTCGGGGCTCCCTGTTGATGTTCTTGCCGGGCGGTTCACGCGTCGGCGCGGACGCAAAGCTCGATGAAGTTGCCGCCGGGGTCCTTGAAGAACAGGGCCTGCCGGACCGGGCCGTCGGTTTCCGTCCTGGGGCCGACGAAGGGCCAGTTTGTCTCCGCCAGCCGGCGGCGGGTTGCGTCGAGGATCGATTCGGTCACCGCGAAGGCGGTCCGCGGCGTGCCGACCAGCGCCTCTTCGGGCGGTTCCTGGAAATGCTGGTTGGCAAGGTAGAGCGCGAACGGGACCTCGCCGATCCGCAGGTAGATCTGCAGGTTGACGCGCGGCACCGCGCGCTGGTTGACCATCGAGGTGTAGCGCTTGTCCATGCGCCGCGTGCCGGGCGCCATGTCCTCCTTGCCGTCGGCCCAGAGCTGGGCGCGGGCGTAATCCTCGGTCTTCCAGCCGACGCGGTGCTCGACCGCACAGGCGAGCGTCCCGATATAGAAGGTTTCCGCCCACCACATATTGGCGACCTGGATCGCCGCGTGGTCGAGGGCAGGCGCGCCGCCGTTGCGGGCGGCAGAGGCGACGAGCTGGACCCGGTTGCCCGCGGGATCGAAGAAATAGAAATTGTCCCTCTCTTCGGCCGGGCGGTCTTCCTTGTAGGTCCTGACTTCGATGCCCTGGACCGCAAGCCTCTCTTCGATGCGCCGGCGCGCGTCGTGCCCGACGGCGTAGGCCTGATGGACGCCGGTGGCGCTCAGGTCGGGGCGGTCTTTCCTTTCGCTCAGCACGAGAAACGTGCCATCCGCCCCGCCCAGCGCAACCGAGCTGCCGCAATCGCCGATCATATCGGTGCCCGCGGCGGTGAAGCCCAAGGTGTCGCGGTAGAAATCCGCGACCGCGAGGTCGTCCACCTCGACGACGAGATGCGACAGACCGGCCGCCTTCAGTCCGTGACCATTGACGGGCAACACCGCGCTCCCTCAGCCGACGTCCAGATCGGGCGCTTTGGCGTAGGCGACACCTTCATCGCGCCGCCACAGGAGCTCGAGGAAATTGCCGCTCGGATCCTTGAAGTAAACCGACTGGCCGAACGGGCCCTTTTCCGGGTGGTCGACCGGGCCCTTGAACGGCACGTGGTGTTCGCCGAGCCGAGCGAGCGCGGCGTCGAAATCCGCACGGCGGATGGCAAAGGAATGCCGGAATCCGTTGACACCCATCAACTTGTCCCCGGGCGGCATGGGCATGAAGTCGGGCGCCAGCACGAGCGCGAACAGGAAGTCGCCGAGGGTATAGCTCTGATGGACGGAACGGCCCTTCAGCGTGTCCTCGGTGACGAAGTTGACGGCGCCGTGCACCTCGGCGCCGAGGATGCCGCAATAGAAGCTCTCCGCCTCCTTGAGGTCATGCACCGAAATGCCGGAATGGGACAGGGTTTCGACGTCGGCCATGGCGGTTTCTCCGGTTCAGGCGGTCTGGGGTTCGGCGTAACGGCTGGATGCGCCGGCGTGCGCGGGCACCGCCTGGTCGGGATGATAGCCGTCGCGCTCGATGGCGGTGTCGGGATCGACGGTGATGCGGCCGTCGGCCCCGATGGACAGGGGGTGCAGGCGCAGCGTCGGGCAGTGCCGCGAACAGGGCAGGGATTCGCCCTTGCGGTTGAACATCGCTCCGTGCATCGGGCAGTAGAAGTGCCAATGCTCCTTCTTCCAGGACAGGAGCCCGTTCATGTGCGTGCACCAGCGTGACACGGCGAGGAACCCGTCATCCAGGCGGACGAGGAAGAACTTGCCCTTGACGTAGGGCTTGACCGTACCGACCGGGAAATCATCCATGTGGCCGCAGGCGATGGGACCGACGTGCTCGTTCACGATCGCCGTGGCCTCGGGGCCGTAGGCCTGAATCTGGAAGCGGTGGCCGTCCGGGTCGAAAACGTCGAGGGAGTTCTCGCCGGTCGCGCGGAATTGCGCCCGGCTGTCGGAGATATCGAAGCCCGCCTTGGCCAGCCGTTCCTTGGCGCGTGCGAATTCGTCGATGGTCAGCAGCCAGGCATGGTGAATGGACGACGAATTGGGGCGGATGGCGACGACCTCGGGCGCCTCGACCAGGAGGACGCGCTGGCGCGTGTTCATGGCGAGCAGCGAGTTGGGCCCTTCGTCGGTCACAAGGTCGCGGCCGATGACATCGAGGCCGAACACGTCGCGGTAGAACTTCTCCGACCGGTCGAGATTCGTCACATGGAGGACGATGTGCGAAAATCCGTCGATCATGGCCATTGCCGGCCTCCCCGCCGTTGCGTGCCTGTCAGATCGTGCGCCTGTTTCGCGCCTTTTGAACAGGATAGCGTCGCCTTGCCGCGGCCCGGTACCTGCTATTTGTGAAATTCTCTATTTGCCGGACATGGCCTATTTCGCAGCCCCATCCATCGGGTTCACGCCGCGCCCGCCACCTTCCGCCCCTCGGGTTTGGACGAGTTCAGGTAACGTTGAAGGAAATCGAGCAGCAGAGCGACCTTGGGCTGTGGATAGCGGGTCCGGGTGTAGAACGCGCGGATGCAGCGGTCGGACGTGTGCTGGCCGTCGAAGATGGAAATCAGCCGGCCTTCCTTCAGGTGCCGCAGCGCCGTGTAGCTCGGCAGCGGGCAAATGCCGATCCCCAGAAGCACCGCCTTCTGGAGGACGGCACCGGAATTGGTCGCGAAACTGCCGTGGACGCGCACGACGTAGGGGCCGTCCGGGCCGTTGAACGACCATTCATGGGGCGTGCGCCGTCCCTTGTGCACGAGGCAGTTGTGTTCAGGGAGATCCACCGGTTTTTCCGGGTACCCGTGTTTATCGAAGTACTCCGGCGTGCCGACGATGTGGTAATCGACCGGCATCAGGATGCGCGATTCGATGCTGGCGTCCTTGAGATCGGCGCTGCGGATCACGACGTCGATGCCGTGCTCGATCAGGTTCACCGGCTCGGTGCCGATCATCAGGTCGACCGAGACTTCGGGATAACGTTGGGCGAAGGCAAGAATCCCTCCCGAAATGATTCGCAGGCCGACGCCGAAGGTCGAATAGACCTTGATCTGCCCGGAGAGCCTGTCGGCGAAGGACGCAGCTTCCCCCGCCGCCTGGGCCATATCCGACAGAGCCTTGGAGCAACGGCGGTAGAACTGGGTGCCCGCTTCGGTCAACGACAACCGGCGCGTGGAGCGGTTGAGCAACTGAACTCCGAGCCGCTCCTCCAACGCCGTGACGCGCTTGGAGACCACCGAGGGCGACAGATGCAGTTCCTTGGCGGCGGCGGAAAAGCTCTTGCGTTCCACGACACGCGCATAAATCGCAATCTCATTGAGATCGTCCAAATCGGGGCCCTTTCCACCGGCAAATATTGGCTTGGAAAGGGGATAATAGACCAATATTACGTATTTTTGGAAGGGTAATCGTTGTGTGCTGCCGACAATCAAGGTGGGCTCTGCCGTCCGTCAGGAGCCGGTCTATCCCGCTTCCCGCGGATTCGCGGGCCGTACCAAATCTCAAGCCGGGGTGAATTTCGGCAGGCTGACCCCGGGGCTGACGTCGTCGAAGGTGACCCTGACTTTCAGGTCGCAGGTAACCTGGTCTGCCGGAATCCCGACGATGTTGGACAGCAGCCGCGGCCCCTCGTCGAGCTCGATCACCGCGACCACGTAGGGTATCTCTCCCTCCCAGCCCTTGTGGTAGAGCCGTTGGTAAGTGACGAAGCTGAACACCCGGCCGGTGCCTGTCACCTCGGTCCAGTCGTGATCGCCCGACAGGCAGTGCACGCAGCGCTGCGATGGCGGGAACCAGAACTTCCCGCAGGCGCGGCATTTTTGCAGGACCAGTCGGTGGTCGCGGGCGGCGTCCCAGAACGGCTGCGATTCGGCGGACGGCCGGGGCAGGGGCTTGAGGTAGGTGTCTTGCGTTTCGGCGCTCATGTGGCGGTTCCGAGGATCAGGGTGGAATGGCATACGGTATTGCCGCCGTGGCCGGAGACGATGCAGGTTTTGGCATCCTTGACCTGCCGGTCGTTGCCATAGATGCCCTGCAACTGGCGCACGCCCTCGACGATCTGCAGCACCCCTTCGCAGTGGGCCTCCGACAGCTGGCCGCCCGAGGTGTTGGTTGGCAGCCGGCCGTCGAGCTTGAGCGCGCCGGAAGCGACGAAGGGGCCGCCCTCGCCCTTCCTGCAGAAGCCGTAATCCTCGATCTGCGTCATCACCATGTAGGTGAAGCAGTCGTAGATCTGGGCGCAGTCGATGTCGTCGGGGCCCAGGCCGGCCATGGCGTAGGCTCGCGCGCTCGACGGCCCCGCCGCGGTATTGACCATGTTGTCGTCGGCGAACCAGCCGGTGAGGTTGTTGTGGGTGCCGAACCCCTTGATCAGCACCGGCCGCCGGCGCAGGTCCTTCGCCCGCTCGCGCGTCGTCACGATCATGGCGCCGGCGCCGTCGGAACGGAGCGAACAATCGAGCAGGCCGAACGGCTCCACGATCATGCGCGCTTCGCGGTAGTCCTCCAGCGTCAGCGGCTTTTTCATCATGGCTTCGGGATTGCGCAGCGCGTGCTCGCGGAAGGCCACGGCGATGGCGCCGAACTGGTCGCGCGTGGTGCCGTAGAGGTGCATGTGCCGACGGGCGCCGAACCCGTGCATGGCCGGGGCGCCGAACAGGCCGTATTCGGGGCCAAACTCCGACGATTCCATTTCCTCCGAGCGGGTAGCGGAGCGCATCCGCGCCTCCTCGCTGCGGTGGGTGCGCGACCAGGAATCGCGGCCGTAGCCGCACAGCACGGTAGTGCACAAACCGGCCTCGATCGCCATGACGGCGAGGATGACCGAGAGGATCTGGCTGGCGCCGCCGTTGGTCGCCGTGGTGGAGAAGTTGGCGTTGATGCCGAGCCGTTCGCCGATCAGCTGGTGGAAGGTGTAGATGTCGTCGGGCCCGCGGACCAGGAGGCTGTCGATGTCGCGGGCCCTGAGCCCGGCATCGTCCAGCGCGTTGACGCAGGCCTGTTCCACCAGCCCGATGGCGCTCATGTGCGGAACCTTGCCGAGCGGCGAGTTGCCGACGCCGACGATGGCGTATTTGTCGCGGTAGGCGGTGTTGGGCTCGATGTTCATTCCGCCGCCTTTCCCGCCCGGATGCCATAGCGCGCGAGGATTTCCGCGGTGTGCTGGCCGTGGGTGGGGGCGGGGCTGACGATCTCCGACGGCGTGTCGGAGAACGTGACCGCCCCGCCAAGCAGCTTGACCTTGCCGACCTTGGGATGGGGCAGTTCCTTGACCATGCCGAGGTGCTCGACCTGCGGGTCGGCCAGCGCCTCGTCGAGAGTGTAGATCGGTGCCGAGGGGACATCGGCGGCGAGCAACAGGTCGAGCCAGTGCTGCCGCGGCCTGGTGGAAAACACCGCCTGAAAGCCCTGGTGCAGGGTGTCGTAGGCCTTGCGCCGGTCGGCCTTGGCCTTGAAGCGCGCATCCTCGATCCATTCGGGATGGCCGGCGACCCGGCACAACCCTTCCCAGAACTTGGGCGGCGACGACAGGTGCACGACGAAGGCCTTGCCGTCGCCGCCGACGAAGGCATAGACCTGCGCTGTCTGGGTCCGGGTCTTGCGCTTGGGCACGTCGCCTTCCTCGAAATAGCGCGCCGCGTTCTCGCCGAGGAAGGCGAGCGTGGCGGCGAGAAGCGACGTCTCGACCCGCTGACCCTTGCCCGTGCGCTCACGCGCCATCAGCGCGCCGAGCACGCCATAGGCGGCCATGATCCCGGTCAGGTGGTCCGACAGCGACACGCCCATCGGCTTGGGGTCGTCGAGGTCGGTCAGCACCGACAGCAGCGCCCCCATGGCCTGGCCGACGGTGTCGTAGCCGGCCGCTGGGCGTAGGGGCCTGTGCCGCCGAAGCCGGTGATGGAACAGTAGATCAGGCGCGGATTCGCCTTCGACAGCTCGTCCCAGCCGAGTCCGAGCCGGTCCATCGTTCCGGTGCGGTAGTTTTCGATGATGACATCGGCCTTTTCGGCGAGCGCGCGCGCCGCGGCGATGCCCTCACTGGTCTTGAGGTCGAGGATCACGCTTTTCTTGTTGCGGTTGACCGAGCCGAAAGTGGCGGAATAATCCGCCGCGCCCCAGCCGCGGAACGGGTCGCCGGTCTTCGGGTCCTCGATCTTGATGACCTCGGCCCCGAGATCGCCGAGCAGCATGCCGGCATAGGGGCCGGACACGTAGCTGGCGAGTTCCAGAACGGTCATGCCGTCGAGTGCATGGGGCATGAAACGCCTCCTTGTGGCGCGGTGCGGCGGTTCCTGGGCGGCCCGCCGTTGGTTGGGTGCCTCCCGCCCGGGCCGGTACCCAAGCCGGTCCGAGGTTATCGCCGCGCCGCGCTCCCGACAATAGGCGGGACGGGCCTTGTGACGGGCCGGGGCCCGGGATTACCATGCGTTCACGCGGGCGAGGTACGGCACCGTTCCCGTCCGGCAGGCGAATCAAGAACGAGAAAGGCAGAGTTATGGGAGCTATCGATTCCGACGCCCACGTCGTCGAATGCGAAAGGACTTTTGACTACATCGACCCGGAATTCTACGACCTCAAGCCGCGGGTGATGGTGCAGAAGACCTCGGACAATGTGCAGCTCGACAACGAAGGCTACGCCCAGAAGGAATACTGGGTGATCGACGGGCGCATCCAGCCCAAGGAAGGCAACATCGGTCACAACACCACCAAGGAATCGCGCGAGATGGCGGACGTGAAAGGCCGTCTCGCCCACATGGACGAACTCAAGATCGACGTCCAGGTCCTGTACCCGACCGTGTTCCTGCGCGCCTGGACCCAGGATCCAACGGTCGAATACGCCTTGTGCAAGTCCTACAACCGCTGGCTGGTCGATATCTGGAAGAGCGCGCCTGACCGCCTCAAGTGGGTGGTCATGCCGCCGCTGCTGTCGCTCGAAAAGACCATGGAGGAGATCGAGTTCGCCAAGGAAAACGGCGCGGTGGGCGTGTTCCTGCGCGGGCTCGAATGCGAACGCCGGCTCGACAACCCCTATTTCTTCCCGCTGTACGAAAAATGCCAGGACCTCGACTTGCCGATGTGCCTGCACTCGGGCAACAATTCCTTCAATGTACGCGACATCTATGCGACGGAGGCCGGCTTCGGCCGCTCCAAGCTGCCGGTGGTGTCGGCCTTTCATTCCCTGCTGATGGCGGGCATACCGGCGAAGTTCCCCAAACTGCGCTGGGGCTTCATCGAAGTCAGCTCCCAGTGGATTCCCTATGTCCTCAACGACCTGATGATCCGCATGCGCCGCAAGGGCAAGCGCATGTCGCCCGATATCCTGGCGGAGAACAATTTCTACGTCGCCTGCCAGGTCACCGACGACCTCGAATACGTTCTCAAATACGCGGGTGAAGGGCAGCTTGTCGTCGGTACCGACTACGGTCATGCCGATACCTCGACCGAGATCGAGGCGCTGCGCAAGATCAAGGACGACGGCAAGATTCCGGCCCACGTCGCCGACAGGATCCTCGATTCCAACGCGCGCGCTCTCTACGGACTCTGAGGCGCGCCGGTAGCGGGCGGGGATTGGGCGAGGTTCCGGCGGCGCCCGCTCGCGCTGCCTGAACGGGTGCCGCGCGGGAACAACCGCGGTCAGGGGGACGTGCCGATCCCGGGCGATGGCCTGTGTGGATAGGCCGGGCCCATGCCGACCGATGCGGGCGGGATCGTTTCGGACCGCGGATCCGAACGCATCAGCACGATTTCCACGCGGCGGTTCGCGCGGCGGCCAGCGGCGGTGTCATTGCTGGCGATGGGACTGTTGTGGCCGTAACCGATGGTCAGGATGCGGGTTTCGGCGATGCCCATGTCCACGAGACGAGCCTTGACCGATTCAGCACGGGCGTTCGATATCCGGATATTTTGCTGGGGGTCGCCGCTATCGTCGGTATGGCCGTTGACGACGACCTTGCGGTCCAAGTTTTCCTTGAGGACTTCGACGAGCGGACTGAGACGGTCGCTGACCTTGGGGTCGAGCGTTGTCGTGCCGGGAGGAAAGCTGGTTTCCGGCAGAGTAATGACGGTATTGCGCTTGTCCACCTGCACCTTGAAGTCGGGCAGGGTCTGTTCGAGCCGGCGCACCTGGGCCGTATCCCGTTCAGCGGCCGCCGCCGCCGCCGCAACCGCGGCGCGCGGCGCGTCGTCGTCGGGACCCGCTGGCGTGGCGGTGCCGCCCCTGCCTTCGGCCTGCGGCGGGGGCGCCATCGGCTGGATTTGGGGCGGCGGGGCCGCGGTCGCGCGCCGCGCCTTCGCCGCGGCAGCCCTCGCCTGTCTGGTCAGGATTTCCAGCCGTGCTTCGGCCCCGCGTGTCTCTGCGACGGCGCGGGCGATATCGACCTGCTTGCGGCCCAGGTAGGACAGATGGCGCAGTTGCGCGAGGTCTTCCGCCTCCTGTGCCTGGGCCAGCGTCCTTGCAGCAGCGTTCAGCGGAACCCGGGCATGGCGCGACACGTCCGGATCGGCACGCGATTCCGCGAGGTGCCGGCTGGCGTCGACGTAGACCTCGTCCTTGGCAGGCTCGATCCCGGCGCAGGCGGCGACGGACAGGGCGAGGACGATCAACAGCCCGCCCGACCCTGGGTGCAATGCGCCATCATGCATCGTCGCTCCCTTTCATGATTGGTTACCGCGCCGGTGCCGGAGAACCCCCCGGCGGGGACGCCGGCGGTACGGGTGCGGCCATGGTTGCCTCCTCGAGCTTCGCCTTGGCGCGGGCCGCATCTACCTTGGCGCGGGCGAGGACGAGATTGACCTCGGCCTCGGCCAGAAGACGCTCGGCCAGCACGACGTCATCACGGTCGAGCGCATTGCGGCATTCGGCGAGTTTCTCCGCCGCGACGGACAATTCGCTCTGGGCGTAAGTCTGAGTTTCCGAAGACCGTGCGACGTCCACCGCGAACCGCATTTCGCCAAGGGATTTGGACAGGTCGCGGCTGCGGTCGTCGCTGGAACAGCCTGCAAGGGATGCCAGCATGCCCAACGCCACCATGCAGGTGAGGGCATGGCGATATCGGGGCCAGGTGGTCGCGCGGCACATCGCGGGCGGACTCCGCCCGTACCGGTCGTTTTCAGACGTCATACCGGAAAGACGGCGTTTGGCGGCGCCTTATTCCGGCCGATCCGGGCGGCGGATTAGGCCTTTAACCCTGGCCGTAGTAGGCGCCGTCCTTATATTTGACGTCGCGGGACACGAAGGTCTCATCGCGGCCGCGGCGTACTTTCCAGTCGTTGTCGTCCATGATGCGTGTGTCGGGGTGTTTGTCGGCGGCGACGGTGGCGCCGACGCGCAGAAGGACCAGGGGTTCTTCGCTTACGGTCTGGAACCAGTAGAAACAGCCCTTGGGCAGGAAGATGCCGTCATTGACGCCGAGCTCGCGTTCCTCGCCCCGGGGGCCGTGGAAGCGCGCGCGCCCCGCCAGCACGATGAAGCTGTGGTCCTGGTACGGATGCGCGTGCAGCTTGTTCTCGCCGCCCCTGGCGTAAACCTTGATCTTGAGCCACAGGTGTTCGCCGACGGCGAGCGGCGTTTCCGTGTTGCCCGCATCGAGCAGTTGGGCGTGCATGCGGAAGAAGCTCGGCTTGACGGCGCTGTCGCCGTCCCAGGGGGCGGGGGTGCTGGCGGGTTCGGTCTGGCTCGACATCTCGGTCTCCTTCGAAACGGGCATGCGGTGCGTCCGGACATCAATCCTCGATCAACGCCAGGCTATGGGCAACCGGAAAGACCAGGGTGGCCGTATTACCCGGCCCGACGTCGGTGTCGGGACGGGTGCGTACCAAAATCAGGGTACCGCCGACCTTGACCTCGTATTCCGAAATCTCGCCAAGGAAAGTTTCGCTCGTCACCCGGCCTTCGAAACGGTTCTCCGCCGGCAAGGACGCTGCCGCTGGGCCGCCTGCTTTCGCAATCAGGATGTTCTCCGGCCTAATGACGACGCCGAGCCGAGGCGTCGCACGCATGGCGGCGGCGAAGGTGCAGGCGACGGGCCCGATCTCGGTCTCGACCCGGGCTCCGGCTCCGGCTGCGATGTCGGTCGCGAGCCGACCCCGCAACAGGTTGGTGCGACCGATGAACTGGGCGACGAATTCCGATGTCGGGCGGCCGTAGATATCGCGGGGTGTGCCGAGCTGCATGATCAGGCCGTCCTTCATCACGGCGACGCGGTCCGAAATGGCCAGCGCCTCGGACTGGTCGTGGGTGACGTAGATGGCGGTGACGCCGGTCTCTTTCTGCAAGCGCTTGAGTTCGGCGCGCATCTGCTCGCGTAGCTGCGCATCCAGGTTGGACAGCGGTTCGTCCAGCAGCAGAAGCGCCGGTTCGCGGCACAGTGCGCGAGCGAGCGCGAGGCGCTGCTGCTGGCCACCCGAGAGCAGTGGCGCGGGGCGTTCGGCGAAGCTCGCCAGCCCGACGAGATCGAGCGCGGCCATGACCTTTTCCCGCACCTCGCGCCGGTTCATGCGTTTTCGCCCGACGGTGAGCGGATAGGCCGCGTTCTCGATCACCGTCATGTGCGGCCAGATGGCGTAGGACTGGAACACCATGCCGATGTCGCGCTCGTACATCGGCACGTTGAGGCCGGTCGCGGCGTTGTAGATGTCGCGCCCGGCCAGCGCGATGCGCCCGCCCTCCGGCTTTTCGAGCCCGGCGATGGCCCGTAGCGTCGTCGTCTTGCCGCAGCCCGACGGGCCCAGCAGGGTGAACAGCTCGCCCTCGCGGATGTCGAAGCTTACGCCGAAGACGCCGCCGCCCGGGGTGCCGTCGGCGCTCTGGTACTGCTTGAACAGGTCGGTGACGTCGAGCACGCTTAATCCCTATCTGAGGTTGAGGCCGTAGCGTCGCGCCAGCAGCGAGAACAGGATACTGACCACGGTCATCATCGCGGTCCAGATGATGCCCATGGCCGAGAGCTCGCCGACGACGCCGTTTTCCCAGAGATCGAAGATCGTCACCGCGATGACCCGCGACTTGGGTCCGGCCAGCAGGATGGGGATGGATACCGCCTTGACCGCCACCAGAAAGACGAACAGCCAGCACGTCGCCAAGGCCGGGGCCACCAGCGGCATGACCACCCGGCGGAAGGTGGTCGCCTGGCGTGCGCCCGACAGGGCCGAGGCCTCCTCCAGCTCCTTGTGGATCTGGAGAATGCCCGCGTAGGAATAGCGCATGCCGTAGGGCAGGTAGCGCACCATGGAGGCGATGATGATGGACAGCAACGTGCCGTAGATCAGCGGCACCTGGAGGAACACCTGCAGGTAGGCGACGCCCATGACGATGGCGGGGAAGATCAGCGGCGCCGAGGCGAGCTGGTCGAGGAGCTGGCCGCCGCGCTGGCGGCGCACGGCGAGCCAGGCACACAGCGCGGTAACGGGCGCGACGATGCTGGCGCAGGCGGCGCCCAGGATCAGCGTGTTGGCCAGTGAATCCTGGAACAGACCGCCGTGGATGACGGTGCGGTAATTAGCGAGCGACATCAGCTTGAGCGCGCCCGCGTGGATACCGTCGTAGTAGGGCAGGAACGAGACCCACATCACGATCCCGACGGGAAAGCCGATGATGATGAAGAAGAACAGCACCAGCACCCCCGCCGTCAGCCACCGCCACCGGCCGAGGTCCATCACCCGCGGCCGGAAGCCCTTGCCGGTGATGGTCTGGAACTTTTCCGCGTGACGCGACAGGCGGTTGTAGCCATAGAGCAGTCCGACGACGATGAACAGGAGCATGACCGAAAACGCGCCCGCCTGGCCGTAGTTGGCTGGAATTTCCAGCGCCACGGCGGCATAGATGTCGGTGGTCAGCACGCTGACTCCCCCCGGCCGGCCGACAAGCGCCGGGGTTTCGAAGGATTCGAAGGCGCGGATGAAGATGAGGATGAGGAGCGCCAGGATTCCCGGCATGGCAAGCCGCAGCGTGATGCGGCGGAAGGTGGTGGCGATGCCGGCGCCTGACATCATCGAGGCTTCCTCGAAGGCGGCATCGTTCGAGCGGAAAACCGAGGACAGGAGCAGGAACGAGAGCGGCGCGAACTCGATACCCTCGACGATCACCATGCCCCACAGGGAATAGATGTTGAAAAGCGGCGTGGACGCGCCCGTCGCCCACATCAGGAACTGGTTCAGCGGCCCGGTCTTGCCGAGCAGCAGAAGGAAGGACACGGTATAGAGCACGCTGGGTATGCCGAGCGAGATGATCGAGATAATGAAGACGAGGTTCCGGCCTGGCGTGTTGGTGCGCTCGACGATCCACGCCTGGGTGATGCCCAGCGTGATCGCCACCGCGGCCGAACCGCAGGCATAGAGCGTGGCGTTGATCAGGTTCTGCAGGAAGCGGTCGTTGGCGAAGACCTCGGCGTAGTAGCGCCAGGTGAAGTCGCCGAAGGAGCCGTCGAAGTTGGTTTCGTACAGGCTCGACTGCACCAGGAACACCGCCGCGGGCACGATCAGGGCGGCAAGGGCGACAGCCAGCGTCGCCCCTACCGACGACAGCGCGAGCCGGGCGCGCAGCCGCGCGCCTCGGCCGAGGGGCGCCGGTTTCACGTGGTCAATGACGGCCAAGGCGTTCGTTCCGGTTCTTCTTGTGGTGGGGTCCTGTTGCCCCCGCCCGCCGATCGTGGAGGGCGGGGGAACGGTCTCAGCGGAAATACTTCCGGTAGAGCGCTTCGGACTTCTTGCGGTTGTCGAACAGAACTTCCGGCGAGATGAACATCTCCTTGACGCCGGTGACCTTCGGCACCAGCGGTTCCAGTTCCTTGCGCGGCTTCACGTCGCTCCGCACCGGGAAGTAGCGCGCCTTCTTCAGCACGTCCTGGCCTTCCCTGGACAGGTAGTAGTCCACGAACAGCATGGCCGCGTGGGGACGGGCGACGCCCTTCGGAATCATCATGGTGCCGTTGATGGACGGCACCGGTTCGAGCGGGTGAGGCGCCACCGGTGCGCCCTTTTGTGCGCTGATGGTGGCGTGGTGCATGAAGATATTGACGGCGATGGGGTACTCGCCCTCGATGACGCGGTTGACCAGGGTGCGGGCCGAGCCGGTGAAGCCGATGATTCCCTGCTCCTTGAGCTTCCTGAAATAGGCATCGGCCTTGGCGTCGCCCATGAGGAGGCGCAGCGTCGTCACCATCAGGAGCGCGCCGCTTTCCGATTCCGCGCGCCAGGCGATCTTGCCCTTCCACTTGGGATCGAGCAGGTCTTCATAGGTCTTGGGCTGGCTCCCCGGCGGGACCAGCTTGGTGTTGTAGGCGATGCCGAAGTAGGAAAACCGGCTCGGCACCCACTGGCTTTCCTTGTCGCGGTATTCGGGGGCGATGGCGTCGATCGCCGGGGTGTGGAATTTCTCGATCGCCTTGGCCTTGACCATGATCTCGGCGAGGCCCGAACCTTCGAGCACGTCGCCCACCATGGTCCCGGCGCGGATTTCGGCCAGCGACTTTTGCGCGATCTTGCGCGATTCGGCGCGCCAGAACTCGACCTTGAGGTAGGGGTACTTCTTCCGGAACCCCTCGGCGAGAGGCCGCAGCGCCTGGTTGATGGTCAGCGCCGAATAGAGGTTGAGGCTCCCCTCCTTCTTGGCGCCGGCCTCCAGCATTGCTTGGCGGTCGGCGCCGCGGTAGTTGAGGATCTCCTGGACCGTGGCGGCCGAAACCGCGACGGGCGCGGCACAGACGACGCCCGCCAGCAGGCCGATCACTGCCCGATTGATACGCCGGTTCCACATGATGACGCCTCCCTTCGGCTTATTGTGCGGTACGAGCATGGTACGCCGGGCGGACCTTGGCAATAGCCACCGGCGGCGTCAGAAGGCTATTCGGCGGCGCGGGCACCGAGGCTGCCGGGGCGCGGGCGTACGCCGCAGCCGGGCGTCTCGGGCAGGCGGACCATGCCGTTGTCGACCTCAAGCCCTTCGAACGGGTCGTCGAGCAGGCGGTCGAACTCCGTCAGTTCGCAGGCGTACCAGATGCCCGGCAGGGTCGCCGCCATATGTACTGCATTGGCCGCGAGCAGGCGTGAGCCGACATGGGCACCGATGCGGTAGCGCACGCCGCCCGCCTCGCAGATGCGCGCCGCGGCGATGGTATTGCGCAGACCGCCAAGCTTGGTGATCTTGAGGCTGACCGCGTCCACCATGCGGCCCTGCACCAGGGTGAAGACCTGATCGAGGGAATCCGCGGCCTCGTCCGCCTCAACGACCACCGGCACCGAATCGGTGACGAGCTTGAGCCCGCGCAGGTCGCCCGCCGCCACCGGCTGTTCTGCCAGCGCAATGCCGAATTTCGCCATCTCGGTGATGGCGCGGATGGCATCCTTGGGCGAGTACGACTGGTTGGCGTCGATCGTCAGCCCGGCGTCGGGACCGCATTCCTCCCGGATCGCGGCGACGCAGGCGACGTCTTCGGCGACATCGCCGTGCACCTTGATCTTGAAATGGCGCACGCCCTTGTTCATCAGCCTGCGGGCGTTGGCTGCCATGTCGGCGGGCGTCTTGATCGGCAGGATGCGCAGGGATTCGAACTCGGTGCGGACGGCGCCGCCGAACAGGTCGCAGAGCGGCACGCCGAATCGCCGCGCCTGCAGGTCGTGCAGGGCGCAGTCGATGGCCGCCTTCGCCTGGTTGTTGCCGAGCACCTTCTGGTCGAGCCGCTGCAGGATGGCGGCGATGGCGGCCGAATCGGCGCCCACCAGGATCCTGGAAAATCCCTCGATATTGGCCCGCACCGCTTCCAGCGGCGCGCCGTAGTGGGGCATGGCAGAGGCGTAACCGTAGCCGCAGTCGCCTGCGTCGGTCACCAGGGTGACGATCCAGCCTTCCGAATTGGGATTGGCCGCAAGGGCGAATTTCCACTCCGGATCGTCCTTGGGCAGGATGCAGGGGTCGATGCGGACTTCGGCGATCGTGTGGGCACGTTGACCCATGGTGGCCTCCTGTCGGCGGCGCCCGGTCCCGTCTAGCTGCGGGCCGCCACCGCGTTCGTTTCCGGCACGAAAGGCTGGCGCAATTGGCCGAGGAAGTCCTCCGCCATCGGTTCGTCGATGCCGATATTGGCGGGCGGGCGCCGTGCCGGAAAGAGGAATGTAGCGAACAGGTGGTCGAAAATCATCAGGTTCTCGCCGTAGTTGGCATTGCCTTCCGCGGCCTTGCGGGAATGATGCCAGCGGTGAAGCTCCGGCGTGTTGAAAACGTACCCGAGCAGGCGCCACCGCATGTCCACGTTGCAATGGGTGAGGATGCCGATGAAGGCGGTGACCGCGGCAACCCACAGGAACACGACCTGCGGCGCGCCGGCGACGTAGAGCAGCGGCTGGCTCAGTGCTACGGAAACGATCGTATCGACGAAATGAAACCGTCCGGTGTTGATGATCCACAGCCGGCGCACGCTGTGGTGCACGGCGTGGAACCGCCACAGCCGGCGCCACTGATGGGCGAGACGGTGGGCGGCGTAGAATCCGGCCTCGGCGACGATGAGGCCGAGAGCGACCTGGGCCGCCAGCGGCCACGTATCGGGCCACAGATCACCCGGCATCGGATCCACCGCCCGGGCAATGCCCATGGACGTGATGGCGGTGGCGAAGGCCTGGATCACGCCCTTGTTGAGGAACGTATGCAGCAGGTCGGGCGCGACCTGTCCGTCGCTTTCGAGCCACGTCCGCTCATGGGGCATGAGCCGTTCGAGTGAAAACAGCGCCGCCGCCAGACCGAAATAGATCATGTTAAAATAGAGCATCGGCCGGCTGCTCGCCATGGCCCATGCATTGAGGGCGATGCACGTGGCCATCAGTCCGGGCCACAGCAACGCCGAAATCATACGCCTCATACGACCGTCCGCCCCCTCGCACTATTCGGGCCGCGTGTTGGGGCGGTTGGGGCCGGCCCCGGGGCGGCATATTAGTGTCTTGGACGGCGGTGCGGTAGTATCGTTTCGACCCTGCCGGAACAATTTCGTTCAAATACGCGGAATATTCGGGTCGAGGAACCCGCCGTCATGCCGTTACGCCCGATCACCCTGTTCGTTTTTCTGGCCCTGGCGGCAGCGCTTGCGGCGGGGCTGGTGGCTGTGACCCTGCCCAGGGGTACCGGACCCGACACCGGCGGATTCGACCGCCGGGTGCGCGTGTATCTGATGGCTCATCCGGAAATCATCGCCGATGCGGCCGCCGTGCTCCAGCGGCGCGAGGCGACCGCCGCCTCCGCGGCCCGGCGCGAGGCCGTCCGCGCCAACCGCGCGGCCGTCCTCTCCAGCGGGCCCCTGCCGGTGGCGGGAAACCCCGACGGCGACGTCACCGTGGTGGAGTTCTTCGACTACAACTGTCCCTACTGCCGCCAGGCATTCCCCCAGATCGCGTCTCTGCTGGCAACGGACGCCAACGTTCGAGTGGTGTTCAAGGAATTCCCCGTGCTTGGCCCCGGGTCCGTCTTCGCGTCGCAGGCGGCGATCGCCGCATCCCTGCAGGGAAAATACCTCGCCTTTCACGATGCGCTCATGACGCAGGGGGGTGAGCTCACCCCGCCGGCGGTCCTCGAAGTCGCCCGCGCCACGGGCCTTGATGTGGAACGGCTCAGGGCCGACATGACGAAGCCCGAAATTTCCGCAATGATCGATGAATCCCATGCGCTCGCGCGTCGCCTGCTGATCACCGGCACGCCGACCTTCATCATCGGCGACGAACTGATTGCGGGGTTCGCAGGAATCGACGAGATCCGGGCCGCCGTCGCCCAGGCACGATCACGATAGGCTCCTGCGTTCGCGAACGGTCAGCCCTGATCGACCTCGGTCGGAACGACCGGCTGGTAGGGAAATCCCTCGATCGGCGCCAGCGCCTTCTTCTCCCGTGAGAACAGGGGAGCGCTTTTCAGGTAATGCACCAGCAGCCGCGCGACCGATTCGATGGAATCAATATTGGTGCGCTCGTAGCCGTGGGACGCATCGATGCCGAAGGTGACCAATGCGGTGCGAATATCATTGCCGGCCTCGACCGCCGTCGCGCTGTCCGAACGGTAATAGCGGAAGACGTCGCGCTGGTGGACGATGGCCTCGCGCCGGCAGATATCGATCAGGTGCCGCGTGAGGTGATAGTCGAAGGGTCCCGTCGAATCCGCCATGGCGATGGTCACGCCGAACTCCCGGGAGGCCTGCCCGGGCGCGACGGTGCCGTTGTCCACGGATACCATTTCGGCCACGTCGCCGTGCAGGACGGCGGACGCGCCGGAGCCGACCTCCTCCGAGATGGTGAACAGAAGATGGCAATCGACCGGCAGGTCCGCCTTCGAGGTCACGAGGCCCTGGGCCGCCGTCAGCACGGCCGCCGCGCCCGCCTTGTCGTCGAGGTGGCGGGAATTGATGTATCCGTCGGGCGAGATCTCGACGCTGGTATCGAAGGCGATGATGTCGCCGATGTTGATGCCGAGGCGCGAGAGGTCCGAGGCCCGGCTCACATCCGCATCGATGCGGAGCTCGACGTATTCCCAGCCCACCGGCTGGGAATCCACCTCCTTGTTGAAGGTGTGGCCGGACGCCTTGAGTGGCAGGATCGTGCCGCGATAGGTGGTCTCGTCGGTGAACAGCGTCACCCGCGCGCCTTCGGCGAAGCGCGCTGACCAGTGGCCGATGGGGGCGATGCGCAGGCGTCCGTTGCCCTTCAGCTCCTTGACCAGCGCGCCCAGGGTGTCGATGTGACTGACCACGGCGCGGTCGGGACTCGGTTGGCGGCCCTTGAGGGTGGCGCGAATGGCGCCGCGCCGCGTCAACTCGACATGCGCACCGATGCGTTCCAGTTCATCGGTGACAAACCGGACGATGCCATCGGTATAGCCGCTCGGGCTCGGAATCTCGAGCAGGCGCAGCAGCATATCGCGCAAATAGTCGGAATCCAGCGTGGTCACGGCGTGGCACTCCCGCTCTGCTGTCGGTTCCTGGCCAGGCGGGAGACGGTCTGGGGGAACAGGAGGTCGATGAACCGCTCCGCCGTCGGCTGTGGCTCGTGATTGGCCAGACCCGGCCGCTCGTTCACCTCGACGATAACGTAGTCCTTTCCCTCGACGGAAGGAACGAGCATGTCGATCCCGGCGACCGGAATGCGGATGGCGCGCGTGGCGCTGAGGGCGGCCTCGGCCAGCGCCGGGTTGAGCCGCGCCGTGACGTCGTTGATGGTGCCGCCCGTATGCAGGTTGGCGGTGCGGCGCACGAGAAGCTTTTCGCCATAGGGAAGAACCTCGTCGAGGGAATGACCATGGGCGGCGATGCATGTCCGCGTCGTGTCGTCGAGCGGTATGCAGCTTTCACCGCGCGTCGCCGCCGCACGGCGGCGGCTCAGGTGCTCGATCAGTTCCGCCACCGTATCGGTGCCGTTGCCGGTGATTTCGGGCGGGCGCCGCACCGCGGCGGCGACCACGTCATCGCCGATCACGACGAGCCGGAGGTCGGTCCCGGCGACGAATTCCTCGATCAGGACCGTGTCGCAGACCCGCCGCGCCGCCTCGATCGCCGGCGAAAGGCCGTACCGGTCGGTAATGCCGACGGTGATTCCGCGGCCTTGCTCACCGCGGGCGGGCTTGATCACGACCTCGCCGTGGCGAGCGAGAAACGTGGCGTCGGCCTCCTCATCGTCACCCGCGCGGGCCTGATCGGGAACGTTGAGCCCGGCATCGGCCAGCACCCGCCGGGTGGCGGCCTTGTCGTCGCACAGCGACATGGCGACGGCGGATGTCAGGTCCGACAGGGATTCGCGGCACCGGATGGAACGGCCGCCGAATTCGAGGGCGAAAAACCCCCGGGCGGCGTCCTCGATCGCGACTCCCATGCCGCGGCGCCGGGCCTCGTCGACGATGATCGAGGCATAGGGATTGAGCTTCTCCTCGGGCTTCGGGCCGGTGAACAGTTGCTCGTTGATCGGGTTGCGGTTCTTGATGGCGAAGGTGGTGACGCGCTGGAAGCCGAGCTTTTCGTACAGCGTGATGGCGTCCGTGTTGTCGTGCAGGACGGAAAGGTCCATGAACGCCCGCCCCCGCGCCTTGAACCGTTCGCCCAGCCGGCGCGAGAGCGCCTCGCCGATGCCGGGATGGCGGCACTGCGGATCCACGGCGAGGCTCCACAGGCTGGAGCCTCCCTCCCGGTCGTCGAAGGTGGCGACGTGATCGACCCCCATGACTACGCCGACGACGGCGCTGGTTTCTTCGTCGCGGGCGACGAGGATGAGGCGACGTCTCCCACGGCGGTCCTGCATCAGTGGACCCGGGTCGAGAGGCATCATGCGCCGTGCCAGGTAGATGCGGTTGATGGCTTCGATGTCATCGGGCAGGCGGGCCGGCGTAATGAAGAATCCGCCGTTGCGGCGCTTCCCCGCCCGGTAGTCCGAAAGCCAGAGACGATAGGTATCCGATGGATCGAGAAACAGGTCGAGCGGTGCGCGCGACAGCACCACATGCGGGTCGGCGACGTAGAAGGCGATGTCGCGCCGGCCCGCGCCCTCGCGCGACAGTTCCTGGGCGATGGCGTCGGGGCTCGAAAACGTGTGGGCGAAGATAAGGCGGCCCCAGCCGCAGTCGAGCACGGCACCCGGCGCCGGCTTCACCGCATAGTGTCCGCCACCGAGTGAAGCGCCGGACCGGCGTTCCAGCCGGGCCTGGGTTGTACCCCGGGGCGTTCTCGAAGCCACCGGCTTCATGGGATTCCGTGTTCTTGCAGCCATTTTTCCAGCACCGCCATTTGCCAGAGATGCGATCCGTTCAGTGGAGAGATGTGTTCATCCGGTGCGTTGAGCGCGCGGGCGACGTAGCCGGGCGCGAACAGGCCGCGCCGGCGCACCGCGTCGGGCGACAGGAGGTCACCGACCATTTCGAAATAGGGCCCGCGCAGGTACTTGAGAGCGGGCACCGGGAAATAACCCTTGGGCCGGTCGATGACTTCATTCGGAAGAATCCGTCGTGCGCCGCGCTTGAGGATGCCCTTGCCACCCTCGGCGATCTTGAGATCAACGGGAATCCGCGCCGCCAGTTCCACCAGCTCGTGATCGAGGAAGGGCACGCGCGCCTCGAGCCCGAAGGCCATGGTCATGTTGTCCACCCGCTTGACCGGATCGTCCACCAGCATGACCGTGGCATCGAGCCGGAGCGCCTTGTCGACGGGATCGTCGGCGCCGGGGGTGTCGAAGTGCCGGGCAACGAATTCGCCGGCCGCGTCGCCGTCCCGATAGGCCGGTGCCACCGCGTCGCGGTATCCCGCGTGATCGCGGTCGAAGAACACGCGGGCGTAGTCCGTCGCCGGATCGTTGGAGCGCGCTAGCGGCGGATACCAGTGATAGCCCGCGAAGACCTCGTCGGCGCCCTGTCCGGACTGCACCACCTTGACGTGGCGGGAGACTTCCTCGGACAGCAGGTAGAAGGCCACCGCATCGTGGCTCATCATCGGTTCGGACATCGCCGCGATGCAGCCGTCGAGGGCGGGCAGGACGCGCGCCGTATCCACCTTCATGCGCGTGTGGTCGGTCCCGAAACGCTGCACGATGGCATCGGAATACTGGAATTCGTCGCCGCGTTCCGCATCGACGGAATCGAAACCGATGGAAAAGGTCCTGAGATGCGCGCCCGCCTCGGCGAGAAGGGCGACGATCAGGCTCGAATCGAGGCCGCCCGACAGGAGTGCGCCGACCGGCACGTCGGCGACGAGGCGGCGTTTCACGGCCCGCCGAAGGCCGTCGAAAACCGCTTCCTCCCAGTCATCGGCATCGTAAACGCGTTCCTCCGGATGCGGCCCGAAGGCGAGCGCCCAGAATTTTTCCTGACGGGCCGTGCCGTCGGCTTCGACCGTCATCACCGTGGCGGGCGGAAGCTTCTCGACCCCGGTCAGGATCGTGTCGGGCGCCGGCACGACGGCGTGGAAGGTCATGTAGAAGTTGAGGGCGCGGGGGTTGATCGAGGTGTCGACCTCGCCGGCCGCGAGCAGGGCGGGCAGGGTGGAAGCGAAGCGCAGGCGGTTCGGCGCGCGGGCGAGGTAGAGCGGCTTGATGCCGAGCCGGTCGCGCGCGAGAACGACGCGCCCGGAATCGCGTTCGCGGATGGCGAAGGCGAACATGCCGTTGAGCCGCTCGACGAAACGCGTGCCCCAGGCGTGATAGGCCTTGATCAGGACTTCGGTGTCGCCGGAGGAGAAGAAGCGGTAGCCCTTGCCCTCCAGCTCGGTGCGCAATTCGCGGTAATTGTAGATGGCGCCGTTGAAGACGATGGCGAGACCCAGTTCGGGATCCACCATCGGCTGGGACGACATCTCGCTGGTATCGATGATCTTGAGCCGGCGGTGACCGAGGGCCGCCGCCCCCTGCGCCAGCACGCCGCCGGCATCGGGACCGCGTCGGACGAGCGCAGCCACCATGCGCGCCATGGCCGCAAGGTCGGGCGTGCCGCCATCGGTCCGGATCTCACCGCAAATTCCGCACATGTCGCGTTTCAACTGGGTCCGTGCGCCGGAGAGGTGGCGCGCCCGGCTCTCGCACCGCCACCGTGGTGCGAGGGGCGGAAACGGAATGGGTCTGCCGCCGTGCCGGCGGCGCCGCTGTTGCCTTCAGTAATTCATGGGGCTGTGGATAAGTATGAAGAATATTCTTATACAAAAATCGGTGTTATGTCAACGACATATTGAGAATTTTGGAATATACTTGAAATAATACAGTAAACCAGTGACAAAATCGTGTCATCCATAACAAATATAAGTGTTAGATGGCTGTATAAAATACACAGCCACATCCTCTTAATATCAATACTTGTTGGTTAAATTGGTTTTTTATACTGCCCGCGAAACTGCATTGGGCTTCGTCTATGCGGCGCGTACCGCCGCGATCGCCCCGCGCAGGCTGTCGACGATGCGGTCCTGCAGCGGTTCCTCCAGATAGGGATGGAACGGCAGGCTCAGGACCGTTGCCGCCAACTCCTCGGCGACCGGCAGGCCGCCGTCGGCGCGCGGATAGCCGGTGTAGGGCGCATGCTGGTGCAGCGCCGTGTGGTAATAGATCGCCGTGGGAATATGGTCCTTCTC
>WHSO01000131.1 GCA_009380075.1 Alphaproteobacteria bacterium
ACGCTCGGCGTCGCCCGGGCGATCGTCATGCGCGGCAACGGCGCGGTGTGCACCGGCGCGACCATCGAGGAAAGCGTGGTGATGGCGTTCTACCTGGAAGAGTCGGCCGCGACCGAGCTCGCCGTTCTGGCGGCCGGAGAACCGGCCGACGCCGTCACCTTTACCGCCGAACAGGCGAAGATGCGGGCGACCGGCACCGGCCGGATCTACGAGCGGCTGTGGGAGTTCATGACCGACGGCGATCCGGAACGCTGACGGATCGCGGCTCAGACGGCGCGGATAAAGCCGCCGTCGACCCGCACCACCGACCCGGTGACATAGGACGCCTGGGCGCTGACCAGGAAGACCGCCATCGCGGCGAATTCCGCGACCGTGCCGTAGCGGCCGGCCGGTATGGTCGTGCGCGATGCTGCGACCACCTCCTCCACGCTCTTCCCGAGCCGCTTCGCCGTCGCCGCGTCGATCTCGTCGAGCCGTTCGGTCTTGATGCGCCCGGGCAGGATGGTGTTCACCGTCACCCCGTCCGCCGCGACTTCGTTGGACAGCGTCTTGGCCCAGGCGATGAGCCCGGCGCGATAGGTGTTGGACATGGCCAGCGCCGGAATGGGCTGGACCATCCCCGAGCTGGAACAGACGAGGATACGCCCCCAGCCGCGCTCCCGCATGCCGGGCAGGAACCGGCCCGCGATCTGGCAATGACACAGGAACATCGACTGGAAATGCCGCGCCCACTGCTCGGAGGTGATGTCCGCGGCCGCACCAGGCGGCGGGCCGCCGCCGTTCAGCACGAGGATATCCGCGCCGCCGAGCCGTTGCTCGACGGCATCGCACAGCGCGGCGACGGAGTCCGCATCGCCGAGATCGACGCCGAACCCGTGCGCATTCGCCGCGCCCGCCGTTTTCAACTCTTTGGCAACGCTATCGGCGTCGCCTTCGCCCCGCCCGCAGACCGCAAGCGCCGCGCCCTCCGCGGCGAGAAGCTCGGCGATGCCCCGCCCCAGCCCGCGCGTCGAGCCCAGCACGACCGCGCGCCTGTCCTTCAGTCCCAGATCCATGTGAGTCGGCCTTTCCCTCTGTCAGCCGCCTAATGAAACCTTCGGCGCGGAGAGGTCAAGGGTCGGCGTCAGAACCGCTCGCAATGCACCTCGACCACCGGTCCCTTGCCGGCGACATCGGCGACGGCGCGGTACTCCATGCGTCGCGCTTCATGGACGGTGCCGCAATAGGCGCGGGCGCCCTCGACGGACTGCCTTACGGCCTGTTCCGAATATTCCGCGGCCGTCTGCTTCACGGTGAGAATCGTATCCGCCACCTGCTCGCATCCGGCCGCAAGGAACGCACAGGCAAGGCAGGCGACGGTCGTGGTCTTTCGTGCACGCATTTCATGCTCCTTATTGAGATAAAGTTGAAAAGGGAGCGGCCGGAACGGCCGGAACTCAGGGTTTGTCGGCCTTGCGGTCGAGCTTGTCCTCCACGCGCTGCAGCCCGTTCCATATCCGGTCCAGCGCAGCGCGGATTTCCGCCTGGTCCTCCTTCACCGCGCGCTCGACCCAGCCGATGCGGTCGGCCTGCGCGACGATGGCCTGCTCGTTGAGCAGGACCCGGCTTTCCAAGCGCAGCATCCAGACGATGGCCGAGGTCGCGACGACCACGGTCGTCACGATGTGCCCGACCGACACGCGCCGGTCGAGATGCCAGCGGTTATCGGTCATGATTCGAACCGCGTTGCGGGCGGCGCAGACGTGACAGTGCTTCCCCACCCGGGCCGTGGGCGTCGAAGTCGACGAAGCTCTTAAAATCGCTCCACACACCGTCAACACGGATGCGGCCGCCATGAATGGTGAGTTTCATCGTTGTCGTCTCCTCCACTTTTGATCTACGGTTCGTTCATGTCCAAGAGCGTCCGCCGTTACCTCGCACGCAACCGTCACCGGGCGGCGATCCCCATCCTGATGGAGAAACTGGAAGGGTATGTCCGAGGCTGGAAGAACTTCGATTACGATCCTGCCCATAACGGCGAGGCGCATTTTCTTCGGCAGGCAGCGGCGCACCTGCCGCCCGACTCGGTTCTGTTCGACGTTGGCGCGAACGCGGGAGAGTGGTCGGCGGCGGCGCGGGCCGCCATGCCATCGGCGCACATTCACGCGTTCGAACCTGTGCCTGAAACCTTCGCCCGCCTGTCGCGGGCAATGGAAGGGGATCCT
Source organism: Alphaproteobacteria bacterium (assembly GCA_009380075.1). Taxonomy (GTDB): domain Bacteria; phylum Pseudomonadota; class Alphaproteobacteria; order SMXQ01; family SMXQ01; genus WHSO01. The sequence goes on from WHSO01000131.1 coordinate 2,205, forward strand.
TTCATCACGCCCAACCCCTTCGGGCTCGGCGCGGCCGATAGCGAGCAACGTATGCGCACCGTCGCCGGTGACGACACTCGCGCCACGCTGCTGGCTCGCGCCGAGCTAAAGGGAGAAAGCGGTACGACGCTGGCAGTACATATCCGTCGGGGTGACGGCTACTGCGCCGAGAACGGCATCGACCTCATTGACCTCCTCAAGATCGATGCCGAAGGCGCCGAGGGCATCGTCCTCAGCGGGCTAGAAGGGATGCTTTCGCGTGGCAAGATCGGAATCATCCAGTTCGAGTACGGCCGTGCGAACATCGCGGCCCGCTTTCTGCTGGGCGACTTCTACGACCTCCTCGCCCCGCTCGGCTACGCGATTGGTAAGATCTACCCGAACCACGTCGATTTCAGACCCTATACGATGGATCAGGAAGACTTTCTCGGCCCTAACTACCTGGCGGTCTTCAACCGGCATGAAGGGCTGATAGCCGACCTCGCCGTGCGATAGCCGCCGCCCGTACTCCATCGCTCCCCAGCGTCACGATCACATCTTGATCATCCAATTGGCGACCAGCGACGGCTGCATGTTGTTGTGAGCCTCGTCACTGCCGGTGGAGCCCGACGTGCCCGCGGTGTCGTTGTTTACTTGGTAAGGGGGCGGCGACTGCGGATTGCCCGCCCGCTGAGCTTGGACCGACCGAATCCCATGCGTATGCGCCGGCATCTCCGCCACGGTGAGCGTGTGCTCCTCCTCGCCGATCGTGCCGTCGCCCAGGGTGCGCGCGGTGAGCCCGGCGCCGGTGCCGGCGCCGATGAGGGCGCGGCCGCGGGCGTCGGGCAGGGTCAGCGTCTTGTTTGCCGCCCAGTCGGCGGCGGCGCTGGCGCCGCGGCCGCCGGAGACCGGGGCTTCCGTGTCGGCGAGGTCGTCCCAGAGCGCCAGGAACAGCGGCTCCAGCGCATCGTCCGCCTGATCGGCGGCGCTGGCGGCGCTGCCGATGCTGTCGCCGTTGAGCATCAGCCAGCCGCCTGGCGCCGCAGCCCGCAGCGTCGCCTTGATGTCCCCGGTCGTCCAGACGCCGACCAGCGACGAGGCATCGCCGTCCGCGCGCAGCAGCCCGCCGCTGCCACCGACGGCCACGTCCAGCACCGCGGCGGCGCCAAGTCCCAGTGTGGCCCTTGCCGTCGCCGCATCCGGGTCGTCCAGCATCGTTTCCATGAACGGCGAGACGGGAATCGATGAGTCGCCGG
>WHSO01000077.1 GCA_009380075.1 Alphaproteobacteria bacterium
CTGGTCGTCGTTGAGCCAGTCGGCCGTATAGACGATGCCGAGCGCCGCCAGGTGCTCCAGCGTGTCGGCGGTTTCCGCCATGGAGGCGCCGAGCCAGCCGGTGGGCCGCGCACCCCAAGTCCGCTCGATCGTATCGAGCGTCGCGCCGATGACGTCGCGCTCGGTTTCCGGCGGCACCTCGTTGAGAGGGCGCGCATTGGACTGGCAGTGGCCGATGACGCCCCAGCCGAGTTCCCGCGCCCGTTCGACGATGCGCGGGTGATGGTCGCAGATGTCGGCGTTCAGCGCCGCCGTGCCGCGCACGCCGAGGCGCGCCATCACCTCCATCACCCGGAACACGCCGACGCGGTTGCCATAGTCGGTGCGCGACCAGCCGGGCACGTCCGGCACATGTCCCGAAGTCTGGGGAACCTTTTCGTTGTAGGGAAAGAATTCCAGGTTGACGTTGACCCAGACCGCGACGCGCGCGCCGCCGGGCCAGGCGAGCTTCGGCCGGTCGATGATCGCCGAATACGGAAACGGCCCATAGGCGCCCGGTTTCATGGCACAACCTCCCCACTCGATCGCTTTGGAGCGATGGTACGGGCTCACCCGTCCCGCTACAATGCCCCGACACGAAGGGGAAGCCTTATGGATATCACCGGCGCGGCGGCCATCGTCACGGGATCGGCCACCGGCATCGGCGCGGCGACGGCGCGGCGACTCGCGGAATCAGGCTGCCGCGTCGCCATCAACTACACCCGCAGCCGCGACGAAGCGGAGGCGACGGCGGAAGCCTGCCGGAAGGCGGACGCCGACGCCATCACCGTGCGCGCCGACGTCGCGAGCGACGCCGACTGCCGACGCCTTGCGCAGGAAACGGTGGCCGCCTTCGGACGCCTCGACGTGCTGGTGAACTCCGCCGGAACGACGAAGTTCGTCCCCGCGAGCGACCTCGATGGCCTCTCGGCCGAGGACTTCCAGCGCATCTACGCCGTCAACACCATCGGCCCGTTCCAGATGGCCCGCGCGTGCGCCCCGCACATGAAGGCGGCGGGGCGGGGCGCCATCGTCAACGTGTCGTCCACGGCCGGAATCTTCGGCTCCGGCTCGTCCATCGCCTACGCGCTGTCGAAGGGCGCGCTCAACACGCTGACGGTGGCGCTGGCGCGCGTGCTGGCGCCGGAAATCCGCGTCAACGCCGTGTGTCCGGGCTTCGTGCAGAGCCGCTGGCACCTGCAGAACCTCGACGCGGCGCATTACGAGGAACACGTCCGCGAATGGCAGGAACGTTCCCCGTTGCGCAAGGCGGCGACACCCGAAGAGGTCGCCGGCGTCATCATGGGTTTCATCACCGGCCCGGACCTGGTCACCGGCCAGGTCCTTGTCTGCGACGCCGGCGCCAACCTGGGCGGCCGGCGGCGCTGATGCGGCGATCCGGGAGTCGGGGAATCAGTTCCAGGGACCCAGGAAGGGCTCGCCGCGGTAGCTGTCGGGCAGCTCGGGCCGGGTGTCGGGCCATTTGCCGCGCGTCACCCTGGGCCGGTCCCGCGCCGGACAGGGCTTTCCGTCCCAGCCGACCTGCTCCATGTAGTAGTACAGTTGCAGCGCATGCCCGTCGGGGTCGAACAGCATGATGTTGCGGTCCATGCCCGGCGTCAGCCCGCCCGGAACCTCCTTGAGCCGGTAGCCCTTCTTGCGGAAGAAGTCGCGGGCGTCGCGGAGCTGCTCGTAATTGGCGAGCTGCAGGCCGAAGCTCATGGTCGTCGTGCGGTCGGAAAAACCGTGCTTGTCGCGCAGGACGGCGCGCAATTCGATCGGCGCCAGGACCAGCGAATGGTGTTCGGTGTTGTTGCGCAGGAAATGGACCGAGTGACCGTAGACCTTTCGCTTTTCGGTGGGGATGAAGCCGAGGCGGTCGCGATAAAACGCGAGCGATGCCCCGATATCCGCCGCGTATAGCCCGACCGGCCCCATCTTCACCACCCGGAACGGGCGCGGCATCCGGATTCCCTGCACGTCGAAGTCGAACGGCAGACGGTCCTCGGTGTAGCGGTATCCCGATATCAGGTCGACGCCCTGCTTGATCGCGTCCTCGACCTCCTGGAATTCGTTGATCTGCGGCAACGGCGGAATGTCGTGAAACTCGCGGGCATACATCGGCGCGGGCTTCGACCGGCCGGTCCAGCCGATCTGCTCGATCCCGTAATAGAGCTCGTTGATATGGCCGTCCGGATCCTTGACGTAGGTATGCCAGTTGGAGCCCGGCATGTCGCGGCCGGTGCGCACCATGGGAAGGCCCCCGGCGGTCAGCCACTTGTGGCCTTCCACCACCTCTCGGAGGCTGCCGACCTGCCAGGTCAGCTGGTTGATGGTATTGCCCGGCCAGAACCGCTTGCGCTGCGGATCGTTGCCCATGCGGTAGCGATGGTTGTAGAACACCAGCGCGTGATGGTCCGACGCGTAGCGGGTGAAATACGCCGTGCAGTCGCCCAGGTCGGCGTATTCGGGCGGATTACCCTTGCCCTTGAACGGGTCGCGCAGGTCGACGACCTTGAAGCCGAGAAAATCGAGGTAGAAGCGGATCATCGCCGCCTGGTCCTGGGTATTGATGCCGAAATGCCCTAGGCGCCGAATCTTGAACGGCTGGTTCATGAGAACCCCGCCGACATCGAACTTCTCATTCTTCGCTGCCGCCATGCCTTCTCAAGCCCTCGTACTGACCCGCGACATCACGCCTGCTGCAGGATTTTCCCGGACAGGTCGTTGACCATGTGCACGTCGATCACCACGGCCATGCCCTTGCGCTCCGGGTCCTTTTCCTGTTCAGCCGGGATCGTGCGTGACCATACCGCCTCGAACAGGGCGCCGTCGGTGACCGCCGACGCGATGCCGTAGAACCGCAGCGCCAGCTTCAGCGCCGGGTTACGGTAGAAGACGATGACCTTCGGATTCGCCTTGATGTTGGCGATGGCCGTGCGACGCGCCCGCTCCCAATACGCGAGCCTGCTCGCGTCGAACACCATCATCGAGCCCTTGGGGCTGATCTGCGCCTGGCCGAGCTTGTCGGCGGTGCCGAGCAGGCAAGGAACCCTGTCGGCAAGCGCGCTGTCGAGCGCCTGCCACTCCCCGAGCAGGTTGACCGCCATGGTGTGTCGTCCGGCGCCCTATTCCGCCGCCGAACGGACGCGGGCGGGACGATAGGTCTCGCACAGCTTCCGCCATTTTTCGGCGCGCGCCTTCTGGGCCTTGTCCACCTCTTCGGGAATCTCGATGAACGGCGGCCGCAACGGCCCCGGGTCCACGTAGCCCGCGTAACGGATGCCGATCTTGGAAGCGGTCTCACGCCACGACAGGTTGACCTTCGGGTCGGCCATGACCGGCGATATCGCCAGCAATATTTCCTTGGCCCGTGCGATATCGCCCGACGTCACCGCCTCGTGATAGGCCAGCAGCACCTGCGGCCCCATCCAGGCATCGATGGACCAAAAACCGGCCGCGCCCAGTTCGTAATAGGGGTGGAACTGGATCCAGTTGCAGAACACCGAAATCTTGCCCTTGATGATTTCCTGCAGCTTGATGAACTGGCTGGTATCGCGGTGACTGTCCTTCATGGCGATCAGGTTGGGCAGCTTGACCAGCTCGGCGAAGGCGGGAACCGGAATGGTGACGTTATGCAGCGCCGGGTTGTGGTAGATCATGATGCCCAGCTTGGGGAAGCGGGCCGAGATTTCCCTGTAGAACCGCAACGCGTTCTCGATCGACGACGGGAAGTAGAATGGCACGCCGACGAGGACGCCGTAAGCGCCGATCTTCTCGGCATAGGCCATCTTCCTGATCGCCTCGCGCGAATTCAGCGCGGTACAGCCGACGAAAACCGGCACGCGCTTGTTGACGATCTCGACCGTCGCGGCGTTGAGCTTCTGGAATTCCTCGAACAGCAGGGTGTGGAATTCGCCGAACGAGCCGCAGGTGGAGATCACCCCGACGCCGTCCCCGACCATGCGGTTGACGCCGGCTTCCAGCCGCTTGAGGTCGACCGTGTCGGTGGCGTCCATGCTGGCCGCGTCGTCGGTGGCGAAGGCCGGCATCATGCCCATCATGCCGGAAAGTTCGGATGCGCTTGCCATGAGTTCCTCCTCTGAAACGCTTGTTATTCCGTGAAGCCGCAATCCTGACCGGGCGGCGGATTTGCGGGCATTCTACACCAATCCCTATGCCTTGCCAGCCGCCGCGGGCGGACCGGACGCCCATTCCTCAAGCAGCATCTTACCGTAGCCGGTCGCGGCAACGTCCCAGACGACGCCGTGATGCGACACCGCGCCGAGCAGATTGCGGTACTGGCGCTCGATGCCGTTGCCCTGATAGAGCGCCCGCCCGCCCGCGGCGTTGAACAGGCGCGTTCCCGCCTTGAGGGCGAGCTTGCAGGCAAAGGCGACATTGCGCCGCGACGTCACCAGGTCCATTTCCGTAAGCTTGTCGCCGGCCTCGAGCACAGCCATCGCCCTGCGGATGGTGCCGAGATAGAGCGCCGCCGCGGCATCGATTTCCGCCGACGCGCGTGCCGCCGTCATCTGGGTGCCGGGCTGCGCCGCGATCGGGATGCCGCGCGACTTGCGCGGCGCGGTGTAGGCGAGCCACTCCTCCAGCACGCCCCGGGCCATGCCGACGGCGAGCGCGGCGAAGCCGGTCGAGGTGATGCCGCCGCGCGGGGTACGGTAGACCGCGGTGCGGTTGACGGCGGTGCCGGGCCCCTCGCCTACCCGGGCGCGAGCGCCGTCGAGAAAGCGGTGGGCCGGGATGAACACGTCCTTGACCTCGAAGCTCTTGGAACCGGTGCCTTCAAGCCCGATGGTATGCCAGTCGTCGATCACGGTGGCGTCCTTGCGGGGCACGAGGAAGAAATGCGGTCCGTCGAGTTCGACGCCGCGGGTGATGAAGCCGCCGCAGATCATCCACTGGGCGTGGTCGATGCCGGACGAGAACCCGTGCCGGCCCGAAAACAGGAACCCGTCCTTGACCGGCTTGGCACGGCCCACCGGATCGAAGGCGGCGGCGACGTGGGCGAGATGGTTGTCCGCCCAGACGTCATCCTGGGCCTCGGCGGGAAATGTCGCGACCATCTGCGCGTGGTCGGCCATGATGCGCGCAATCCAGGCTTGGGAGCCGTCGGCGGCCGCCAGGATCTCGCTGACCTCGCACAGGATGTCCCAGCCCAGCTCGTAACCACCGAAACGCGCCGGTTGGGCCAGGCGGATGAACCCGGCCGCATCGTAATCGGCCATGGTCGCGTCGGGCACGCGCCGCAGCCGGCGCGCTTCCTCCGCCCGTTCGCGCAGGCGCGGCACCAGTGCGCGGGCGCGGGCAAGAATTTCGTTGCGGTTTATCGGCGTGGCCTTGGCGATCCCGGAACCGGGCACCTGTTCCCGCAAACTCATGACCAACGATGTCCTTCCGATTCCGGTTCTACCCGGCGCAGGCTACGGCCGGGACCATCATCCTATTACTCCAAAACAGCTTCTGATATTCAAAAAATTCCGGCCGGGGAACGCGGAACGGGCTATCATCGGTATCGTCAAGAAGCGCTATCGACAGGCGCCGCAGTATCACGCTGTCAGGGGATCGACACATGCTCAAGTCTCGTCGCTTTTTCGTCACAGGGGTTATCACCCTTGGCATCGCCGGTCTCGCCGGCAGCCTGCCGGCGCAGGCCGATGAGGTCGCCGATTTCTACAAGAGCAAGCGCGTGACGCTGATCGTGCCGACCGCAGCCGGCGGCGGCTACGACGTGCCGGCCCGAGCCTTGGCCCGGCACTACAACCGGCACATTCCGGGCAAGCCTGGGATCATCGTCCAGAACATGCCCGGCGCCGGCGGCAAGCGCGCGGTCAACTACGTCTATAACGTCGCGCCGAAGGACGGGACGCTGGTGGCGGCGATCCACAGCTTCATTTCCTTCGATCCCCTGTTCGAGGGCACTGCCACCAAGGCCAGGTTCGACGCCCGCAGGTTCAACTGGCTCGGCTCCATCGCCAGCACGACGTCGGTCGGAGTCGCCTGGCACGACGCGGCGGTCAAGTCCTACAAGGACCTCGCCACTCATGACCTCGTGGTCGGCGGCGTCGGCACCACCACGCCGATGGTCACCCATCCGTACCTGTTCCGAAATCTCCTCGGCATGCGCTTCAAGGTCGTCGTCGGCTACCTGAGCGGCAGCGAAGTGGACCTCGCGATGGAGCGGGGCGAGGTCAAGGGCCGCATCGACTACACCTGGTTCGGCCTCAAGGAAGGCCACTCCGACTGGCTCCGCGACAAGAAGATCAACATCCTGTTCCAGATGGGCCTGCGCAAGGCGGACGACCTGCCCGACGTGCCGCTGGCGCTCGATCTCGCCCGCAGCCAGGACGAACGCCGCATCCTCGAAACGGTATTCCTGAGCTACGAATTCGGCCGGCCCTACATCACCACGCCGGAGGTTCCGGCGCCCCGCCTCGCCGCACTGCGGAGGGCCTTCATGGCGACCATGAGGGACCCGGCCTTCATCGACGACGCCGCCAAGAGCCGGCTCGAGGTCAATCCGGTGACGCCGGAGCGCCTGGCGGCCCTGGTGAAGCGTGCCTACGAGTTGCCTCCCGAACTGGTGGCGCGCATTAACGAGCTGCAGAAGCCTCCCGGCGCGCCGATCCGGGTCAAGTTCAAGACGGTGCGCGCAACGCTCGGCAAGCCCGGCAAGAAGGGCCGCTTCGCCATGGTGCTGGCCGACGGCGGCAAGACGGAGACGGTCGTCGTCAACCGCTCCCGCACGAAGGTGACCGTCGGCGGCAAGAAGGCTGATGCCAGGGCGCTCAAACCGGGGATGACCTGCGCCATCGCGTATCTCGGCGACGGGACGACGGCGGCCTCGGTCGCCTGCGACTGAGTCCCTTGAAGGATCGCTAGATGCCGCTCAGGCGGCGCCGGAGATATCGGAGGCGTTGGGCATGCCGCGCCGGCCGAGACGGTCGTTGACCTTGGTCATCAGCGCGTTCGCCCCCATCGCCAGGGCGAAGATGACGATGATGACGGCGTACATTTCGGGGATGCGGAACATCTCGTAGTACTGGATGGCGAGGAAACCGAGCCCGGCGTTCGACAGCTTGATCTCGGCGATCAGGGTGCCGATGATGGCGACGCCGAGACCGAGACGGAGCCCGGTGATCACCGGCAGCACCAGCGACGGCAGGTAGACCTTGGAAACCATCTGCCACGGGCCGGCGTTGAAGCTCCTGCCGACCTTGATGAAGGTCGGATTGATCAGCAGCATCCCCGCCACCGTCGACAGCACCACCGGAAAGAAGGCCGACATCGCCGCCATGGCGATCTTGGAGCCGACGCCGATGCCGAAGACGACCATCAGGATCGGCAGGAACACCACCTTGGGCGCCGGTGCCAGAGCGAGGATATAGCCGTCCATCACCCGGCCGAGGAACCGGCGCACCCCGAACAGGATGCCGAGCCCGATCCCCGCCAGCGAACCGATGGTGAAGCCGGTCAAAACCTCGTACGTCGTGGTCCAGAGGTGATGATAGAACTCGGCCTCGGCCAGGTGCGCGTAGAGCGCGGCGAAGACCTTGAGCGACGACGGCACGATGTCGCGGTAGAACAGGCCGGAGCGCGCCAGCGCCTCCCACATCCCCCAGACGCCGAGCACGGTGGCGATCTGGATGCGCGCCTCGGGCCCGACCAGCGGGGTTCCCGCCGCGGCGGAGCGGGCTAGACCGATCTCAGCCATGTCTGGATCCCCTGGACGATGCGGAAATAAACGAGGCTCAGCAGCACCACGAAGACGATCGCCGCGTACATGCCCGGGATGTTGTAGCGATCGTACATCTCACCCACCATGCCGCCGAGCCCGCCGAAGTTGAGCAGGAACTCGAGCGCGACGATGGCGATCAGCGTATAGATCATGCTGAGCCGAATGCCCGTGAAGATCACCGGAATGGCGGACGGCAGCATGATCTTCCACAGCATCTGGCGTTCGGTCAGGTTGAAGCTCCGGCCGACGTTGAGCAGGACCGGAGAGACGGTCATCAGCCCTTCACGGGTCTTGAGCATGATCGGGATCGTCGCCGTCACCCAGCCCATGATCAGCAGCGTGCCGAGATTGCGACCGAACAGCACCAGGAACAGCGGATAAAGAAGGAGCTTGGGCGAGGCGAAGAGCGCCCCGAGCCAGCCTTCGTAGGCCCGCCCAAAGGTCTGGTAGCGCCACAGCGCCCAGCCGCAGGGAAGCCCGAAGCCGACCGCGAGGAAGATCGCCGCGAGCGTGATGCCGAGGGTGGAGAGCAGCGCCCCGAAGGGTTTTTCGTCGTGGTAGATCTCGACCGCGGCGACCCAGACCTCGCTCGGCGGCGACAGCACGAACTTGCTGACCCAGCCTGACGTCACCGAATATTCGGCGAGACCAGCGAGTGCCGCCAGGGAACCCAGGCCAACCGCCAGGACCCCCAGGCTGCGTAATCGCATCGCGGTCATCATCGCGTCGCGTCCGCCTTTACATCCCTGCCCGCGCGCCTACTTGGGCATGCCCTTGTAGACGACCTGCACCAGCTCGTCGATCTGGGCCTTGGTCAGCGGCGTCTTCAGGCGCTTGTTGGCGATGGCGTCCTTGATCGTCTGGTCGAGTCCCCCGACCGGCCAGTAGGCGTGGTTCTTCAGGGTCGAGTACTTGGTCACCTCCTGGACGATGTCGAGGGGCAGCTTGGAGAACTTGGAATAGGCCTTCATGCCTTCGGGCGTATAGGCGAATTCATGGGCCTTCCACATGGCGCGCATGAAGCGCGTGGCAACATCCCGGTTGGCCTTGAGCCAGTCGGCGTTGACAGCGTGAACGCGGATGGTCTGCTCCTGGACCGTGGGCGCGTCGTCGCCCCGGACCAGCACGCGGATTTCGCCCTTCTTGATCTTGTCGAGGCCGACCGGCGGCGAGGCCCAGCCGATGTCGATCTGCCCCGACATGAGCTGGGTCATGGTCGCGGTGGCGGAACCGGCGGAGACCAGCTTGGCCTTGGACCCGAAATGCTTGACCAGCGCCGCGGCAACCAGATTGGTGGACGAGCCGGGACGCGAAAACCCGATAGTTGTTCCCGCCGGCACATCCTTCAGGGTCTTGAGCTTGCTGTCCTTGCGCACGTACCAGTAAAGGCCACCCGACCCGGTCATCGAAGCACCGATGACGCGCACCGGCGCCCCCTTGGCGAAGGCCGAAATGATGCCGAGGGTCCCCGTCTGCGGCGCGATCTGCGCGGCGCCGGAGATCACCGCCTGCTGGGCGTCCGAACCGCCCGAGGTCCACACGATTTCGACGTCGAGATTTTCGGCCTTGAAGTAGCCCTGCTGCTCAGCCAGCACCGGCATGGCGGTGGACCAGTTGCCTTTCTGGCTGGCAGCGACCTTGACCTTGTCGGCGGCGCTCGCGGTGCCGGCGCCGAGCGCCAGGACGGCCGCCGCCGCGGCGGCGGCGAAGCGTGTCATCGTTGTTGCCTTCATGTGCCTCTCCTTTGGTTCGTTCTCGAAGAAGTTATCATAAGCTATTGAAATATATTAACTAAACGTTTTCACTTTCGATCATCCCGAGCGAGGCCTCCTCGCGCAGCAGTTGCCAGATCGCGCCGACGTAGCGGCCGAACCGCTCGGTCGAGATGCTTTCGGACGAACGCGGCCGCGGCAGGTCGATGTCGATGATTTCCTTGATGCGGCCGGGACGGAACGACATCACCACGACGCGGTCCGACAGTTGAACCGCCTCGGTGATGTTGTGGGTGATAAGGAGAGTGGTCTGCTTCAGCTCGCGCCAGATCTGCAGGATCTTGTCGCCGAGCAGCATGCGCGTCTGCTCATCCAGCGCCCCGAAGGGCTCGTCCATCAGCATGATCTTGGGGCTGAACGCCAGCGCGCGGGCGATGGCGGTGCGCTGTTTCATGCCGCCCGAAAGCTCGGCCGGATAGCGGTCCTGGAATCCCTCGAGGCCGACGAGGCGGATGAAGCGGAGCGCCATCGCCTCACGCTCGGCGCGGCTTACGCCCGCGATCTCGAGCGGAAAGGCGACATTCTCCAGCGTCGTGCGCCAGGGAAAAGTGGATTCCTCCTGGAACACCATGCCGATGTCCCGGTGGGTGCCGCGGATGGTGCGCCCGTCGACCCGGACCTCGCCTTCATAATCGCCGACGAGGCCGCCGATGATGGAAAACAGGGTGGACTTGCCGCAGCCCGAAGGCCCGATGACCGAGACGAACTCGCCCTCCTCGACCGACAGGGAGACCCGGTCGAGCGCATGGACGGACCCGCCGTCGTCGCGCCGGTAATGCTTGGAGAGGTCACGGACCTCAAGTGTTCCCGCCATTCAGCCCGTCCCCGTCGGCCCGATTCTTTGGGGCCGTTTCGACATTGTGAGGCGGCCGCCGCCACATTCCCTCGGGACATATATATAGCGTCCCGGGCCTGGCGGCCGCTCGCTCGGTTGGGAATCGTGCCTTCCCCACCGCCCGAACACAACAGTTTTTCCGAAATCTGAGTCTGGGGTGCTGGTAAGGGCCCGACCGCGTCAGCGGCCCTTGGGCGTGATCGTATAGGTGCGGGAATCGATCCTGAGTTCACCGTCGGCGAGTTTGAGGGAAAGGCGCAGGGTTCCCTCGTTGCGCTGCCAGGGCGTCACGGTCATGACCCGCTGTCCCGCCCGGGTATAGGGCTCTCGCATGGCGATCCGTGTCGCCTCGGCCGTGGTCCGGGCGCGGATGAGAAGCATGCCCACCCCCACCCGCACGCCCTTTTCATTCACGAACGGCCCGGCTGCGAACAGGATGCCCTTGCGCTCCAGATCCACCAGGTAGCGGTGGTGGTCCATCCGCATCTTCTCGGGCGATTTCGGCGGGGGCGGTGGATTGTCGGGGGCCGACATCCAGCAGACGTAGCATTGCTCGCGCGCGAGCGGGATGCCGAAGCTGGGCCGGTTCAGAGACGCAACGGGCGCCGGCACCTTGGGTGCCGACGCCCGTTCGTTTACTCGTTTCAACCGTTCAGGCCCCTTCCCGGAAACCCCCGTCCTCGCAACCCCGGCCTTTCGCCGGGCTGCGGACCTGGGGACCTTGGCGGAAGGCGCCCTCGTCACGGTTGGTTACTTGCGCGCCTTTGACTTACGCTTCGCCGGACGCTTCCGCTTCGCGGGAGCGCGACGAGCCGAGGCCTTCCGCTTCGCGGCCTTCTTCCGCTTCGCAGGGGCCTTCTTGCGGGCAGACTTCCGCTTCGCGGTCTTCCGCTTCGCGGACTTCTTCTTGGCGGACTTCTTCTTTGCAGACTTTCTCTTCGCAGGCTTCTTCATGCTGTCTCTCCTCCTTCGAGGGTTTCCGCAACACATGCGGTGACAAAAGCATTGAACCAAAACATCTGTTACAAACGCGGTACGCGTACTCTTACGACGGCCGAATAATCGGCGCGAAAAAGATAATTAACTATTAACGCGGGGTTTTGCAAGAAAACACTTGCAATGCCGACTCGGGGTCTTTTCCCGATTCCGAATCAGATCACGTCGCCATTCCGAATCGATTTGCATGATGACGCACACGTGCGGACGAAAACATCGCGACCCGCAATTCACTCCGTCAATACTCCCGTTCGATGCACATCCATCAACTTCGACGAGACATCTTGCACGTCATTACCTGTGCTCCGGTGTCGCGCGACGCGGCGCACGACGATGCGAAACGGGATCTACACGCGGTCCAGACCGGCCCCATCGTAGGCCCTGAAAGGCTTGGAAATCCTTGTGTTTCGGAAGATCCGGCCCGGCACTGCCGGCCCGCCGCACGAAGCGCGCGGAACCGCACCGAACCATCGCCGTGCACGCCTTCGCCATGACGCGATGGCCACGCATCCGGATCCGGCATGGCATGCGTGCGGACATCCCTGCGGTCCTTCCGGCGTGTCACGTCGGAGGGTTCTGATGGTCTGAAACGCCGCTCGACGGATTCCGATTTTCGGCTTCGCAATCCATTCGCAACCGATCGACGCCCCCCAAAAAAAAATTGTCGCGGAGCCACTTTTTTTGGCCGTAGCGTCCCCGACCGACCTCCAAACCCGATTCTGGCCCCTTGGCGTGGCATCGCGCGGCGACATCGAAAAGGCATAGGCGAGTCGCGTTCCCGGCGGGCGACCGATGACGTTCCGGCTATCGAATCGCCGAACGCGGGACGGACGGATGACCACCGCGAGGACGTTCAGGATGACGGAGACGGATGCGGTTCGAACGACGCTGCGGACAAGTGACGTGACCGCGTCATATGCCCTCGACGCGGAGCGCCGAGCGCGCATGTACCTGCGCGCCGATGGTGGCGGTGATGCGCCTGGCCCCCTCGACCACCAGGTCGGCGAGCGGCTGGATCGCCTCGCTGTCGGCGCGGTGCTCCGGCATGGCGAGTGTCAGGCTGGCGAGGATATTGCCGTCGACATCGAAGACCGGCGCCGAGATGGCGAAGACGCCGGCATCGAGCTGGGCCCGCCCCGTCAGGTAGGGCTTCGCCCGGATATCGCGCATCGCGGTCCGGAACGATGGCCAGTCCCCGCCGAGGCCGGCGGCGGCGACGGCATCGCGGTGGTCCCGGTACAGGCGGCGCAGGCGGCCCTCCGGAAGGTGGGCGAGGATGATGACCGAGGCCGATCCCCGGAACAGGGGCATCGGACGGCCCCGGGAATAGCTGATATCGAGGCGGTTGGGGTTTTCGGCGAGGAAGACCGACAGCACCGAATCCCCCCGCGGCGCACATATAAAGAGTATGCCCTCGCCGCAGCGCGGCAGGAGCGGTGCTAGGACCTCGCCGGCCGCCGTCAGCAGCGGGTCGGACTGCCGGATCTGGCGGTCCAGTTCGATGATCCGGGGGCCCAGGCTGTAGCCGCCGTCGCCGACCGACGCGAGCAGCCCGGCTTCGCACAATTCCTTGACGTAGCGGTAGGCCGTGGACCGGCTCAGGGCGAGGCTTTTCCCCAGGGCGTCCACGGTCCATACCGGCTCCGCCTCGGAAAACACATCGAGTACGTTGAGCATGCGCTCCAGACTGGACAGGGTGGCCTCCCTCCCGTCAGCCGCCGTGTGGCGGAGGACGAGATTATCGGCGAGAAGGGGATTGCATTCAATCCCATATTATGGGATTTATAGAAAACGGCGTCGCGGTTGCAAAAAGACTCCGTATATAAGGCGTGTGGGCACGCGGTCGGCTTTCCTGGCAGGCCGCACCCCTTCCGGAGATTCGGTGGGTTGCGCCACCGCCGTGGGGGATGGACAATTTCTTGCGGCGGGTTGCCCCCGGCAGGACGCATCCAGTAAGGACCTTATGTTCTGATGACGACCCCGTCTCCCCTGTGGCCCGCGCGGCTGCACCATATCAAGATCACGTCGGATCAGCCGCCGGTGCTGCTCGACTTCTACCAGCGCGTGCTTGAACTGGAGACGCGGGAGGTGACCGACGGGGTCTGGGACCTGAGGGGCGGCGAGCGCCGCTTCCTGATCGGGCGCGGCAAGCGTAACGGCCTTGCCTTTTCGGCTTTCGCCATTCCCGAGGCGTCCCGCCTCGCCGCGCTCAAGTCCTATATAGAGGGCCAGGGCATCGCCACGACCGCCGGGACGAGCCCGCTGTTCCGCGCTGAGGGCGCTTTTTCCGTTGCCGATCCCGACGGCCAGATACTTACCTTCGGAACTCCCGCCGAGGCCCCGGCACGACAGGACCGCCTGTCCGGCCGCCTCCAGCATGCGGTGAAGGGAACGCCCAACCTGGAGAAGGTCGTCGCCTTCTGGCAGGCGCTTGGTTTCGTCCTGTCGGACGAGGTCATGGACGACAAGGGCGCGCTGACCGCAGCCTTCGTGCGCTCCGACGAGGAACACCATACCCAGGCTGCGTTCCGCACCAAGGACCCCCGCTTCGACCATTTCTCCATGGAAACGCGGTCGTGGAACGATATCCGGGACTGGGCCGATTTCCTCGGCTCCATGCGCGTCAACCTGGGCTGGGGTCCGGGACGCCACGGCCCCGGGAACAACCTGTTCTTCATGCTGGCCGATCCCGACGGCAACATGATGGAATGGTCGTCGGAAATCGAAGTGATGCCGCGCGACATGCCGGCGCGCCAGTGGCCGCACGAGGCGCACACCCTCAACCTGTGGGGCGGCGCCTGGATGCGCAGCTGAGGCAAAGCCCGGCGTACCTAATAAAAGCAACAGAGAACGAGAGAGGCAGGACACAAGCATGAAACTAGTGAGTTACGCCGCCAACGGCAAACATCTCTACGGCGCCGTTGTGGACGGCGGCATCGTCGACCTCTCGGCGCGGCTGGGTCCGAAGTATCCCGACCTCAAGGCGCTGATCGCGGCCAATGCCTTCGCCGAGGCGGGCAAGGCCGTCGCCGGGCAGAAGGCCGATCACGCGCTCGGCGCCGTCACCTTCGGTCCGGTCATTCCTAACCCGGACAAAGTCATCTGCGTCGGCCTCAACTACAAGACCCACCGCGAGGAAATCGGCCGAGCACCGACCGACAACCCGGCCCTGTTCATCCGCTTCGCCGATACCCAGACCGGCCACGACCAGCCGATCGTCCTGCCCAAGGCGTCAAGCAAGCTCGATTACGAAGGCGAACTCGCGGTCATCATCGGCAAGGGCGGGCGCCATGTGAAGGCCAGGGACGCGCTTTCCATCGTCGCCGGCTATTCGATCTACAACGACGGTTCGGTGCGCGACTGGCAGAACCACACGCCGCAATGGGCCCCGGGAAAGAACTTCCCCAAGACCGGCGGCTTCGGCCCGTGGATGGTGACGGCGGACGAGCTCGGCGACCCGACCCAGCTCGAGCTGACGACGCGGCTCAACGGCCAGGTCATGCAGAACACCACCACGGACCTGATGATTTTCGACATCCCGACCACCATCGAGTACATCACCACCTTCACCGAACTGCGCGCCGGGGACGTGATCTCGACCGGCACGCCGGGCGGCGTCGGCTTCAAGCGCAACCCGCCGGTTTTCATGAAGGCGGGCGATACCTGCGAGATCGAGATCACCAGGATCGGCAAGCTGGTCAACAAGATCGTCGCCGAATGATCGTTCGAACAGGCAAGGGCGGCGCGGCCTCGGGCTGCCCCGCACGTGAACGAGGCAGGCCATGAAATTTTCGCGATTTTCCCTGATTCTGTTCGGGCTGAACCTTCTTTTCCGGTACTGCGCCTGGCGCTATCCCGCCTTCGCCGCCCGTCTGCGCGAGAAGGACTTCACCGCCCAGATGCAGACCGCGGACGGGTCCGAAGGGCGCTGGTTCCGCTTCGGCGCGGACGGGCTGTTGTCCGGCGCCGGCATCGCGTCCGCCCC
>WHSO01000156.1 GCA_009380075.1 Alphaproteobacteria bacterium
ACTATGCGGGCTGGATGAAGGAGTTCCTGGGCGGATAGGGGCGGATAGGGGCAGGGTTGGAGACGGGGGGAGGCAGCTTCGTTTCTCCGCGTTCCGCGGCGCTCTCCGTGGCGATAGCTGTTGCCGCAACCGAGGATAACGTTTAAATTCTGAATGAATTTCGATCATCCGTATCGGGGCATTTACTCGCGGGGGAGGAGTGCGCCATGGGCAGGGGAGGTCTTGCACGCTTCGTGGCCCCTCTCGCCGAGGCCGTTCCCCTCAGATTTGTCGCCCTCCGCGCCCTCGACCGCCGTCTGAACTTTCTCAGCTACGCCAGCAAGCTCAACTACGGCGTCGTAGAGCGGCCGCACTACGGGCATTGCCTGCTGCAGGCGGCGCTGATCGCCCGCAAGCTGGGCTATCCGGCCATCACGGCGATCGAGTTCGGCGTAGCCGGGGGCAACGGTCTCGTCGCGCTCGAGCGTCATGCTGAACACGTCGAAAGGGAGGTCGGGATCGCGGTGGCGCTCTACGGTTTCGATTCGGGCAGCGGCATGCCCGATCCCGTCGACTACCGGGACATGCCCTATCTCTGGCAGCCCGGCTATTTCAAGATGGACGTGGATGCGCTTCGGACGCGGCTCTCCCGCGCGGAGCTCAGGCTGGGGCCGGTGGAGGAGACCTTGCCGCGATTTCTCCGCGAGGAGAGCCCACCTCCTATCGGTTTCATCGCCTTCGACCTTGATTACTATTCGTCGACGATGGCCGCCTTGCGCATCTTCGACGCCGAGTTGTCGCGCTTCCTGCCCCGCGTTGCGTGCTATCTGGACGACATGGTCGGCGACATCGCTTATGCCTACAACGAGTTTACAGGCGAGCTTCTTGCCCTCAAGGAATTCAACGCGTCGCATGAGCGCGCGAAGATCGTTCCCGTCAATGGCATCCGGTTCTATGGCGGCCGGATTCCGCGCCTGTGGCACGAGCAGATCTTCGCGGCCCACCTGTTCGACCATCCGGACTATAACCGTCCGATCTCCGACCTTGCGCAGCTGCCGCTCAGGGAGGGAGAGGGAAACCGCCCTTCGCAGAAGGCGAAGCCCGGCCTCATATGGCCGAGGAGGCCTCGGCGCCCCCGCCGGGCTGTCTGACCCGCCGTGTCAGGCGATAGGCGCTACTCCGCCGCCACCGCCAGCCCGTCGAGGCCGGTCGCGCCGTGCTCGTCGAGCCCGGCTTCGTCGATTGCGGCGCGGATGCGGGCGAGTTCGGCATCACCGAGCTTCTGCAGGGGCGGGCGCACGACCGCAGGGCCGTCGAGGCGGCCGAGCATCACCAGCGCCTCCTTCATGCGGTTGTGCTGGTCGCAGACCGGCTGGCCGTAGAAGCACTGGGCGGTCGGGTAGATGCGCGCGCTGATCTTCTTCGCCCGCTTGAGGTCGTCCGCCTGCACCGCGCGCCACAGCGCGACGTGGAGGTCGGCGACGATCGAGCCCGAACCCGACAGCAAGCCGGCGGCGCCCATCACCAGCGACGACATCAGCCACGCCGAGCAGGTGGTCAGCACGTTGACCGGCCGGTCGAGCGACTGGAGCTCCATAATCGTGCGCTCGTGCAGCGGCGGCGGCGACTTGTCCTTGACGGCGCGGATCGACGGGATCGCCAGGCAATGGGCGATCAGGTCGTCGACCCGGTAGGCATAGAGCCCGTCGTACTGGAAGACGATCAGCGGCAGGTTGGTGGCGTCCGCAATGGCCGACAGGTGCGCCCGCGCCATTTCGGGCCGCGACTGCCCGCCGCCCATGCCGATCGAATGCGGCGGGAAGACGAGTAGCGCCGACGCGCCGTGCGCCTCGGCCATCTTCGCGATGCGCGCGGCTTCCAGCGTGTTGTCGCAATAGACG
>WHSO01000009.1 GCA_009380075.1 Alphaproteobacteria bacterium
AGCATCAATCCCATGAGGATCAGGTCGATGCCGAGCGTATCCGTTACCCCGGCGG
Source organism: Alphaproteobacteria bacterium (assembly GCA_009380075.1). GTDB lineage: Bacteria > Pseudomonadota > Alphaproteobacteria > SMXQ01 > SMXQ01 > WHSO01. Next base: position 56 of record WHSO01000009.1, read on the forward strand.
GATGCAGCCGGGTATAGAAATCGGGCATGCGGACGAGGCCGAGTGATCCAACGATCACCAGGAATGAACCCGTGGCGAGGAGCGCCCAACTCGTGGCGTCGAGGAGCACCTGGATCATGACTCGCCGCTTCCCTTGCCATGCTCGATCTCATCGCCGAGCGTGCGGTAACGGAAGAACTTCAGGACGGCGATGGTGGCGATGAAATTGAGCAAGGCATACAACAGGGCGATGTCGAGGAAATCCGGGCGTCCGGCCAGGAATCCCATGACGCCGATCATCAGGACGGTCTTGGTGCCGAAGGAATTGGCGGCGAGGACGCGGTCATACAGGCTCGGGCCCGCATAGAGGCGGAACAGGGCCAGCGCCATGGCGACGAGAAGTGCGGCGGCGGTCACGGTGAACATGGTCAGCGGCCCTCGATCCGGTCGACGCGCCGGTCCATGTTGCCCGATTCCAGTCCTTCCGCTGCCGCGCGGGTGATGGCGTGCACGAGGATCCGGTCGCTCTCGATCTCGACCGAAACGGTGCCGGGCGTCAGTGTGATCGAATTGGCGTAGATCACCTTGCCGACGTCAGTGCGTTGCGTCGCCGGAACCCAGACCATGGTCGGGCTGATGGGAAGCTTCGGATCGAGCACGATCATGGCGACATCCCAGTTCGACTTGGTGATCTCCTTCCCCAGCCAGGCGATATAGCCGAACCAGCCGAAGGACAGTTGCAGAGGGACCGCTTCGTGGTCGATGACGTCGAGACGGGCGGCGATCACGACGACCAGGATGCATGATGCGGCGCCGAAGGCGAGCAGAAGCGGCGTGTAATGACCGGACAGCAGCAGCCACAGCGCATACATCGCCAAGCCAAGGCCGATGGTGTGCGTCACGGTCTTGAATTTCATGAACCGGGTGATCTCGCCTGCTGCGGCCGGTCTCCGTAAGGCGAGCCCGAGCCCGATGCCTTTGAAACTATTCTTGAAAAAATTGGATACAGGGCCGTCGAAGGGCCGTCAACCCCTTGACGCGCCCCGGCGAGCGGGAATCAAGCCTTTGAAATCGTGCGGAATTCAAAAACACAAGCGGGTTTGTAAGAAATCCGGAAAGGTGCTAACATCCTGCGATAAAAAAAACGTACAGGGGGCTTACATCTGTCATGAGTTACAACGGGATAGATGACGAACCGGGTGATCTCCGTGAAATCGAGGGGGTCGTCAAATGGTTCAATACGGTCAAGGGCTTTGGATTCGTGACACCCTCCGATGGATCGAACGATGCCTTCCTGCATCTTTCGGTGCTTCGGGATGCGGGATATTCCACGCTTCAGCCGGGAGTCACGATCAGTTGCATGGTGTCGTCGCGGTCGAAGGGCCTGCAGGTCACGCGCATCCTGCAGGTCGACGAAAGTACGGCCGAACCGGCGCCGCAGCCATCCAGCCGTAACGCATCCCAAGTTGCCGAGCCGGTCGGACCGGCCAGCGACTTTGTCGACGCCACCGTCAAGTGGTTCAACGCCGACAAGGGATACGGCTTCGTTTGCCAGGTGGACAAGGAACGTGACGTGTTCATCCACATGGTAACGTTGCGTCGATCGGGCGTACGCGAACTGGAAGCGGGCCAGACCGTGAAAGTGCGCATAGCCGAAGGGCCGAAAGGACCGCAGGCGACGGAAATCTGCACCTAGACGAGGTTGCAGGTCCGCGTGATGATCGAAGGAGTACGGCAGTCCACCGTGCTGAGGGGAAGGTTACGCGAGTCCCATTGTCCGTACCGTCGGGTCGTCGTCATGCGGTATGCCGTGTTTCGGTTGATTGGTTGCGTGCTCGTCGCGCTGTGCACGGCGCATGGAACCGGGAGCTTGCGCCTTCCCGCCGCCGCGGCACAATCCGCGCCCCTTCAGACCTTTTCGACGGCTCCACTCGACGTCGTGACCCGTTCCGGGCGCCATTCCTTCACGGTCGAGATCGCCGAAACCGAAGAACAGCGCGCCCAGGGTCTGATGTTCCGCTCGCGCCTCGCGCCCGATGCGGGCATGCTGTTCATCTACCCCGCCGAGCGCCGCCTGTCGATGTGGATGAAAAATACGCTGATTCCGCTCGATATGCTTTTTGTCGCCTCCGATGGCGCCATTGTCGGCATTCACGAACGCGCCGTGCCCCGCTCCCTGCGCTCCATCGCTTCGCGCGTGCCGGCCCGCGCCGTGGTCGAGTTCGCGGGCGGCACCGTGGCCCGGCTCGGTATCCGCGTCGGCGACCGGGTGATCAGCGCGCCGCTCGGGACGGCGCGGCAGGGGAATCCCTGACCCTCCGAACCCGTGGCGGCCGGCGCCCTACTTCTTGATCGCCAGGGTCATGCCGTCGGCGATGGGTATCATGGCGATATCGAAACGCTCGTCGTCGTGCAGTTGCGCATTGAAAGCCTTCACCCCGTCCACCCTCTGGTCGGTGGTGTCCGGTTCAAGCACGTCGCCGCGACAGAAGACGTCATCGGCGATCAGCAATCCGCCCGGGCGTAGCAGGCCGGTCGCGAGCTCGAGATACCTTGTGTAGCTCCGCTTGTCGGCGTCGAGGTAGATCAGGTCGAAACTACCCGCGTCGGTCTCGAGGAGCTCCGTCATGACATCCTCGGCAAGGCCGAGGCGCCGCTCGATCCTGGCCTCGACCCCGGCGTCGCGCCAGTAATGGATCCCCATTTCGCTCCAGCCCGAGGCCACGTCGCAGGTCACGATGCGGCCGTCCTCCGGCAGCGCGAGCGCCAGGGCGAGGGTCCCGTATCCGGTATAGGTCCCGATTTCCAGGACGCGCTTGGCGCCGAGGAGGCGGACCAGCAGTTGAAGCAGGGCAATCTGCTCCGGGCAGGTGGCCCAGTGGCTGTTGGGGAGTTTGAGGGTTTCTTCGCGCAGGGCCTGGAGGAAGGGAGATTCCCGCAGGCCGACGGCCATCATATAATTGTATAGCGCGCCGGACATCGGCGTCGTAGATCTGGCCATAAGTTCCGTCCCTGCGCAGATTATGAACGTATGCAGGCAGATCATACGTCGAAACAGGCAAATGAAAATAAGTTTTTTGACGTATTTTCAGAGGCATGGACTCGGTCTTTCGAACTAGACTTTATCCTCGCAACGTCCATTTCCCGGACCGAAGGCCGTTGTGCGGCGGCGCGAAGGCGATTAGGTTCCCGCGCACGGGGAGTAGCGCAGTCTGGTAGCGCACCTGCTTTGGGAGCAGGGGGCCGGAGGTTCGAATCCTCTCTCCCCGACCACCCTTCGCCCTTACGGGCTTCGGGTGGCTTACGCCGTCGGAGCGTAAGCGGAGATGGTGTAAGGCAGCCGGAACCGTTAGGCCGAAGGAGTGCGCTCCGAAGCTTTAGCGAAGGAGGGCCAATAAATCTCGATCAAATTGCCCATTAAGGCCGACCACTCATACCTCTAGGGGCGGGCGGTGCCCTTGCCGAGTCGGAGCCCGCGCGGGACCACCGACCGCTCCGCCCATTCGAATCCGTATTGCACGACGAGCGCCAGCACGGCGGCCGGGATTGCGCCTTCGAGGATCAGCCCGACGTCGTCGAGCCGGATGCCGGTGAGGATCGCCTGGCCGTAGCCGCCGGCGCCGATCAGCGCACCCAGCGTCGCCGTGCCGACGTTGATGACGGCCGCCGTCTTGATCCCGGCGAGGATCAGTGGCGCCGCCAGCGGCAGTTCGATCCGCAGGAGCCGGTCCCCGGTGCCGAGCCCCAGCGCCAGCGCCGACTGCCGGATCGGTTCCGCTATGCCGACGAGCCCGGCATGGGTGTTCCGCGTGATCGGCAACAGCGAATAAAGAAACAGCGCCGCCATCGCCGGCACCGCCCCGATGCCGAGCAACGGGATCATGAACACCAGCAACGCGAGGGCGGGGATGGTCTGGACGATGCCGACCACGGCCAGCACCCCATGGCCGACGCCGCGGAACAGGTAGGCGGCGATGCCGAGCGGGATCGCCACGACGATTGCCGCGGCCAGGCTGATGCCGACAAGGACCAGGTGCTCGAGCGTCGCCGGTCCGAGGCGGCGCCAGAGCTGCATCGGATCGGCGTCATGATCGGGCACCGTACCGACGGTCAACGCAGCGCGCAGGAACGTGGCGGCGACGTCGCGGTCGGACTTTCCTTCCTTCTTCACCTGCGCGTTGAGCTTCGCCATCGCGGTCGAATCGATACGTCCGGCAAGGCGTTCGAAGGCATGGACCACGGCGGGCGCTCGCCGGACGAGATCGGCGCGGTAGAGCAGGACCGCGTCATAGGTGGGGAAATACCCGAGGTCGTCCCTGAGGACCCGGATGCCGTAGTAGTCGATCTCCGCGTCGGTGGCATAGAGGTCCATGACCTCGATATCGCCGGCGACGAGGCCGCGGTAGGCGAGGTCGTGGTCGAGGCCGCGCACGTTGCCTTGCGTCAGTCCGTAGCGCGCTTTCAACCCCGGCCAGCCGTCGGCGCGATTCAGGAACTCGCTGCCGAACCCGAGGACGAGGTCCGGATGGCGCCTGAGGTCGGAGACCGTCGCGATCCCGCGCTCCCGGGCGGTGCGCTCGAGCATGCCGATGGCGTAGCTATTGTTGAAGCCGAGCGGCGGACCCATGACGAGACCGCGGCGGGCCAGTACCGCCGCCAGGGCCCGGTCGTCGGGAATGTTCTCCCGGGCGAGGATTTCCGCCCGTAGCGTGCCCGTGTACTCGGGATAGACGTCGATATCGCCGCGCACCAGCGCGTTCCACAGGATCCGCGTGCCGCCGAGCTCGCGCCGGTGGCGGACCTCGGCCCCGGCCGACCGCGCCAGCAGCGCCGCCATCTCCCCCAGGATCACCGATTCGGTGAACTTCTTGGAGCCGACCGTGACCTCGGCCGCGGGCGCCGGCGGTGACGCGACGACAACCAGCGCGGCCGCGAGGGCGAGAGGGACGATGATCCTCATGGCGCCGTGCCGTCGTGCCAGCGCGCGCGCTGGGCGTTGATGAAACGGGTAACGAAGGGATCGGCCGGCCGCTCCATCAGGTCGGCTGTGCTGCCGCGCTGCACCACGCTCCCGTCACGCAACAGGATGATGCTGTCGGCGAAGAACGCCGCCTCGCTCATGTCGTGGGTGACGAGGACGACGGTCTTGCCCAGGCTGCGGAAGATGTCGCGCAGCTCGTTCTGCAGATCGAACCGGACCAGCGGGTCGAGCGCGCCCAGGGGCTCGTCCAGCAGCAGGATATCGGGGTCCAGCATCAGGGCGCGCATCAGGCCGACGCGCTGGCACTGGCCGCCGGACAGTTCCAGCGGATAGCGGTCGAGGCCGTCCTCGGGAAAATGGGTGAGGCGGGCGAGCTCGCGCAGCCGCGAATCGATTCGGTTACGCGGCCAGCCCAGGACCCGGGCCAGGAGGGCGACGTTGCCGCCGGCGGTCAGGTGCGGGAACAGGCCGCCGTCCTGGATGACGTAGCCCATGCGCTGGCGCGCGGCCTTGATCGTCGCCGGGGAGAGGGGCACGCCGTCGAACAGCACCCGGCCCCGGTCCGGCTGCACGAGGCCGTTCATGAGGCCGAGCAGCGTCGTCTTGCCGCAGCCCGAAGGCCCGATGACGACGAGGGTGTGGCCGGGTTCGAGCTCGAGATCGATGGGGGCGAGGGCGGCAACGACGCCGTAATGGCGGGCGGCCTGTTCGAGGCGCAGCATGTCCCGATGATGTCACAGGGAGCCGGGCGCACAAAGGATGGTGGCTCCGGCGTCACGGGCGGCTTGACGGGAGAGGTCTCCGGCTATACCCATAGGCCGCACATCGGAGACGGCCCCAGAGATAACGATGACCAAGGTTCGCATCTATCAGCCCAGCCGCACCGCCATGCAGCAGGGCAATGCCGGGACCCGCGACTGGATCGTCGAGTACGAGCCGTCGGCGCGGCGCACCCGCGATCCGTTGATGGGCTGGACGTCGTCCGCCGATACGCGCGCCCAGTTGTGCCTCCGCTTCCCGAGCCGCGAGGACGCCGTCGCCTACGCCGAACGCAAGGGGCTCGCCTACGAGGTCATCGAGCCCCAGGCCCGAAGACCGAGGATCAAGAGCTACGCCGACAACTTCCGTTTCGACCGGGTCAACTAGACCCGTCCGCTCGTTGGCCAAGGCGCCCTTAGCTCAGTTGGATAGAGCACGAGCCTTCTAAGCTCGGGGTCGCAGGTTCGAATCCTGTAGGGCGCGCCAGCTTTTCCAAGTACTTAGCCAAAACGGTCTGAACCGGGATGATTGCTTTTCTACCACCGGGCTACCACCGTGTGGAATTTCCTTCACTCGTTGCCCCCGTGCTCTACTGGCATACCAATTCCGAACGAGCGGAGGGCGGCATGAGGCGCACGAACCACAACATGGGTCACCGGCGGTCCCCGCACGATCTCCTGGCGCTGCACAAGGCCAGGGAGGACGGCAGGCTGACCTACGTATCCGACAGGCCCTGTCCGAAGAACCATGAACCGACATTACGCTACGTCAAGAGCGGGAGGTGCACCGTCTGCAACCGTGACCAGGCAGGCGCGAGCAAGCGGCGGGCGTACAGTCGGAGGAATGTCGGTGGGCCTGTTTTCGAGCCGCTCAAACTCATTGCGGGCCCGTGGAATCCGGACTGGGGGCAGTTCGAGGACGACCGTAGGGCATCGAAGAAAGAGTCTAGGTGGCGCGAGTGGCGGAGGGACGCGGCATGAAGCGGGCGGCAATGAACCGGCTCAAGGGGCATCCCGACAAGGGCCTGTTCTGCCACTACGACCGATGGCTTGAGGACCGGACGCCCTACCGTGCCCGCCGTGTCCTCCGCTGCCGAGCGCGCACCATCGAGGGGCTATGGCTCAAGGCCAATGTCGGCTGGTACATGCTGGCCGGGGATGAGTCCTGCGACGGCCGTGACCTGTCCACCCTCGGGCCTGTCAACGTGCTGGGGGCCGTCATGGGCGACGTGGGGAGGCTCGCTGCCGCGTCCCTGTCCTCGGTGCCCTACAGTCACAACAGACTGCCCTAGCGCCTTACGCCCTGACTTGGGGGCGGTTCCTTCGGGGGCCGTCCCCTTCCTTTTGCCGCGCCCCCTGCCGCCCTGGGCCTCGGCCTGGCCCCCCCGGGGGGACCCCCTTCGACCGCCCGCCGGCCGGCCCTATCCCCGACAGTGCTCCAGCCGAAAACATTGGGGTTGCACGCGGTTGCATGGTGCAACAGCGTTGGGTTTCAAAACTCATCGTGAGTGTTGATCCGCTCGCAACCTGTACCATGATGGCACGGGTTGCGACCTACCAGCTTAACAGCGCCCTTCGGCCATCTTCCGCGAGACACCGGCCTACCCCGTTGGAAGCGGTGCCCCGGAATAGACAGTGCATGGAGGTCCCGCGGTCGCCGTTCAGGACACCCTCGAACTGCTGCGAGCTTTCGGAGGTTGTGCCCTGGAGCCAGACGGTTTCCTGTCCGGTGGTGGCATACCCGGTGGTCAGGCCGGATCTCCGGATTTCGGCAAAGTTGCCCGTCACGCGCTCGCCATCGGGCAGGGTGCCGGTGAGCGTCCCGCCCCCGAACCCGTTCGACTGGAACGCCAGTTCCATGACACCCAGCGGCTTGCCGTCCGGGGTATGAAGCCCGCCCTTCATGGCCCCCGAACAGGCCGCAAGGCCGATCAGCAGAAAAACCGGCCAGCGACGAAATCCCCGCATCGTGAAGCCCCCCGACCGTGCCGAAATTGGAAGTAAAGCGCCCAAACCGCCTAGATTTTACGCATGAAAACGCTGACCGATGAAGGGCTAAAGCCCGCCCACGAGAAATTCGCCGTCCTTCTCGCGAAGGGCCTCAACCAAGCGGACGCCTACCGCGGGAGCCACAACTGCGACGGTCTGACCAACCAGCGCATAGGCGAGCGCGCCTCGAAACTGGCGGCGAGGGGGCCAATCAAGGCAAGAGTCCGCGCCCTTCTCCGTCAGGCAAAAGTTTCGGACCTCGATTCGGTCGGTCAGGCATTCAAGGACATCCTCAAGGACATCGAAGAGGCGCGTCAGGCAAAGAACTGGACGGCGGTGGCGCAAATGTCCCGCCTTCGGGTCCAGTGCCACGGGATGATTCTCGACAAGGGCATGATCCTGTCGCCAACCGCCGACATGACGGACGCCCAACTCATTACGAGGATCGCGGGCGGGGATGAGGAATTAGCGGCCCGGATCAAGTTTATCTTGGGGCCGGGCGAAGATGAATTCCGGCAGTAGGAGGCCGTTCCGTGGATAGAAACCTTATGGGGAACATAAACCCGAAATCTCTCAAACCCGCAACGCAAGCGGAAATCGAGGCGGAAACCGAGGAAAAATTTCCCGACGCGGCCGGGCTCAAATATCACCCCGGCGTGGTGAAGGCATGGGCCAGGTGGACCGAAGTAACCACCACGGCCTTGGCAGATAGCTACGGGGTTACTTCCGTGACCGATAACGGGACCGGGGCAACAACTGTCAACCTGTCCATCACGCTCAGTAGCAGCAATGCTTGCGCGGTGTATTCGCACAGCGCGGCTAGCCAAGCCGGCAGGGTTTCGGCCATTGGAACGACAAGCGTTTCAACCAATCATGGCACCACCGGAGTTACGACGACGGACGCCTCTATCTGCTCTCTGGTTGTCATGGGAGATATCTGATGAAGGTTGCATTCAAGCGCGCCGATGGCGGGGTGAGCATCACCGAAGTCACGGACATGGACATGGGCCGTGTCGAGTTCGAGAAGTGGAAAACGTCAGCGGTCATCGCAAACCCCGAATGGCTCCCGGCAACGGTTGAAACGATTTCCAATCTTCCGTCCGACAAGGAGTTCCGCGACGCTTGGGAACACGTCAACGGCGATGTTGTCGAAAATCTTTCCAAGGCGGCGGGGATACAGGCCATCCGAATCAGCGAAGCCAAGGCAGCGAAGGAAAAAGAGTTGCTGGTGCGCGAGGCAGGCGGAGAGGACGTGACCGCAGAGAAGGCACAGGTGCAGGCCGTTGATCCTCTATCGGTACGCAACGCGAAGAACATTGACGAACTCAAATCTTCTTTGCCCACCGCTCTGAAACGCTCCTGAACGCAAGCCACGGCAGGCACATCACCACAAGCGCGATGTGCGCCCATGTAAACCCGTGTTCCCCGAGTACCCTGCGGAAGCCGTCCATATCGCATTCTACCGGCCAAATTGGACGTTTATTCCAGTCAATTCCCGATAATCCCTGTGCAGCGCCCCCGCCCGCTAGTGAGAGGGTAGCGAGCGGAGGCTGACCCTACGCACCTAACGTGAACGGGAGATGCGCATGGCTGACCGAAGGCTACCCCCGAAGGCCCCCTCATGCCAGCGGACCGTGACGATGTGCGACTTGCCCGTCCATAAAACCGGACGGGGGTAGGAGGACCATGACCGTGGACCGCCACATCCGCATCAACGGCCAGATCACCATCGGCAACGTGGTGAGCTGGGCTGTCATGCGTGCCGAGCTAGGACAACGCGCGCGTTCCAGGCATGACCGCGCTCTGTGGGGCGATTTTCGGGTAGTGTCTCATTTTGAAAGGTCTAACAACGTGGTCGAGGTGAGCCCGGACCAGTTGAAACAGGCCGTCGAGCAACAGCACGGCGGCACGGCGATGCTTGCCGACGTAGTGTCTGTGAAAGAGGAATTTCAGGGCAAGACGGTTTGGGAAGGCATGGTCCACGTCTTCGACCTGGACGGCAACACCCAATCCACCCGCGCCTATGCGTGGTCGTCACCTATCGAGGGCAGCACCAAACGCCGTTTCTTCGCCGTGCTGCATTTGGGGGGTATCAGGTCGCCACAGGATGCCGTGAGGGCGGCTATCGTGGCCGAATGATCGACAGGGCTCTTGCCGGATGGATCGCTTTCGCCCTGGTCCTGGCCGTGCTGGCCGCCGTGGCCGTTCCTGGTCACTAGACGGCGGAGTGACCCTAGTAGAAGGACAAGAGCGGCACGCCGCCCTGGGTCAGCAGCACGAGCACTACGGCCACAATAGCGACGATGACGGCAGCGATGAGAAAGCGGCGGTTGAACATGGTCCCTCCTTGGCCCACAGGTGGCCTGTCCGTGCCCGAATTCCAAGGCTAGACGGCGGCGGCCGAAGGAGGTAGGCTTCCTCCAGGTGCTAGTAACACCGTAGCTTACGCGGACCCCGCCCCGACAGTGCGGGTTTGTCATGCCCGCTTCATGCCGGGAGTCCGCCGGATACAACACCCTTCGGGGAAAGAAGGCGGGCGAGACGTAAGCCTCGTTACTAGCTCCCGGTGCCAGCGCCATTGCTGGCAGGCCGAAAGGCCCAGATGGGGAGCATGACCATGAACAACGTCATTCCGTTCCCGAGGCGAGACGTTCCCGACGCTCCGCAAGCGCTCGAAGAAAACGACGACCCCTGGATGAAAGCGCACGAGGTGCTGGCCAGAGAACGCGCCAAGTTCGGCCTGCTGCCGAAATTCCAGTATGCCGCCAAGCCCTATGCCGGGATCAGCGCCACCGAGGCCCGCAAGGTCATCTGGAACGCGGTCCCGAACTTCGGCCCGGACGAAATGGCCCTGGCGGTCGCCTTCAAGGAATACGAGAGGGTGAGAAAGGCATGGGACGCCGCCAACCGCGAGGCCCATGCTCGTGCAGGATATGTGCGCCAGGGCTCGGGTTGGGGATGGCCGATGGCGGAAGGGGCGGCCGATGATGGCTAGGCACGAGCCTGAAATCCTGCTTGCTCAGGCACGGCAACGGCAGGGCATGATGGACGCCCTTGTCGCGGCCCTTGTGGAGAACGGTACTCTTTCGGAGGTGGACCTGACGCCACGCCTCCGGGCGTCTCTGGAACGGACGCGCAAAGACTAGGATTCTCGCCCCGCCACGCCGGCGGGGCTTTTTCACAGACTTCGCGCTTATTGGATTATCGGCACTCGAAGACCTGGACCCGTAAGACGCCTTCATGATGGTTGGCTGTAGGGACGGCGGATTTCCCACCTTGCCCACAGATTCGGTTCGCTTCGGCGACTGCATGTTCGTAGCCACTCACTACGCTATCGTATTCGATAGTCACGGACTTCTCATTGGACGCAATGACGCGGTGGGTTCCGCCCCAACCGACTGGAGCCCCGGGGATTGCGCAGCCAGATAGCACCGCGGCTGCTACCAGAACCATCTTCCACACGGAAACCCCCGGCTCTATGTTTGGGAAACGTAAAGGAAGATTTTCCTACTCAGACGATGGCGCCTGTTGGAGCTTATCAACGAGGCGTCGCAAAGCGCTAATAAGCTCTTTAACACTGCCGCCCTGTTGCCGGATGATCGAACTGAATTGTTTGCGGTGAGTGAGTGGCATACTCACACCTTCGACGTGGAGGTCCACAGCCTTGAAACTGTCGTCGGTAGGCCGCAACTGCATTTGTAATGCGACTTGAGTTCCATCGGACTGTCGGATCACGCCATCAACGATGGTGTCCCCGTTAGGGCGTTTTGTCTGCTTGGTCATCTTCACTTGGACGCTACTGTAACGCATGAAAAGGCCGGCGTAGTTATGGGCGACATAGACCCGGTATATACGCTTGAACTCTCTAAATTCTTCGGCTGTGGCCCGTGATGCATAAGGGCCGAGAACAAATCTGCTGACAGCGTTAACGTCGAATGTCGTATCGATCATCTTCTGCATATGCTCGACGCGCTGGGGGGCTGCTAAGCCCTTATCAGTTAGCTCTTTGATTGCATTGTCGGCAGTGCGTTGCGCAAAGATGAGCCCATCCGCTTGAGCCATAGCTTGGTTCATGGAGAATCCGAAGACGAACGCCATTCCGAGAATCAAAGACTTGGTAGGGGATACCTTGGTCCAGTGCATCAAGTGACCTCATCCGTGCAGGCGCCGCCGAACGCCCATGAAGACCAGCAAAGCCTCATTTCACTAAAATTGGGTTACTAGCCGATTATTGGTTGGCACAAACTCCGCCTGATGCGATCAGCAAGTGACCTTTGGGATCCAAGCAACTAAAATTCGAATTAAAGACAAGCCTACGGCGCGGCACAAGAGCCGGCCGCAGGCACAGCGCAGAGATTCCATTAACGACTCGCGGCGATACTGTCCCGTGCCGGCGCGCCGGCGGCGGGATGACTGTGACTTGGCCGGTTGCGGTCGTGCGGATTCCCTGTCCGCGGCTTGGGGTGCTGTCGCGCCCCTGCCCCCGCCGCCCCGCGGGGCGGCGGCTATGGGGTCATTCAGGATCACGTTCGGAAGGCCCGCAGGGCCGCAACGATCTTGGCGTCGCCGCCGTGCTGCTTAATCAGCTCGTTGGCTGTGCGGTAAGTATCAACAGGACTAGGCATCAACAAACCATCGTGAGCAAGAGGTCATGACGCCGCACGCGCTTATTTATCAGGAGCGGAGTGCAGCGGGGGCGGATGGTTGCGCCGGAAGGTCACGCCTGTACGGTGCATGTGCTCAACGATCTTCTCGGCCGCAGCACGGTACGCCAGGTTGCTGTAACGCTCACCATTGGGGCCGCGATTCGGTAGTGAGACTTTCGCTTTGTGACGCAGGGCGAACTCTACGATGGTGACGATCTCGGCCCGATCACCATTCAATTCGGACGCGGATTCCATACTGGTTGATCCTTTACCGCCTTGATCGCCTCCACCCCGCAGCCTGGGCGTCGGCCTCTGTGCAAAACCACCGCTCGCCCTTCGATGGGTCGATGCGAGTTTGACTATAAAATTGACCGCTGGGCAGGTGGTAGATTCGGTCCCCGCGTGAGCTGATATTGCCCTTAATCCGGCATGCCGTGGAAGCACTTTCAGACTCGGTGGCCCGCTTTTTCGTAGAGGCTTGGTCCTGCCGCCACTCCCACGGCTTCTGAAACGTTCCGGCCCACACCCCGCGGATCGCCGCCCGAGCCTCGGCTTCCTCGGCAGCATAGCGCCCCTTGGAATACTGGCGGTAGTCCAGGGCCCAGCCCTGGCGCACCAGCCAGCCGTTCAGGTCTTCGCCGCCGAGGTAACAGACAGCCACGATCCGGCGGTAACGGTCCCGGTCACGCTCCTGGCAGTGGATTGGCCGGCGCCTGATCTTGTCGGCTAGGGCAAGCGCCGCCTGCTGGCCGCATCGCCACGCCTTCCCGCCCCGGTCGCACGTCTGCCGGCTTTCGGGGGTATCGCCGTCGATGATGGAGGCTTGGCCCACAAGCGCCCAAGACGGATTTGCCAGCGTCACGCCGAGCGGGATTAGAAGCGCGACTAGCCTCTTTCTCACGACGGAGCGGCTCCTGACTCGCCCCCTGCCTTGGCGAGCTGTGTCTCGTTTCTGTCAGTTAGGGTCTTGGCACGGTCAATAATCGATGCAGCGTGATTCAATGCCTCGTCATCCGCGCTGGCGCCTTCAAGCATTTCTCGCAACTCTCGGAGGATGTTGTCCTCTAACTCGTCCAGCAGGTAGTGATGGCCGACTGCCCCATGCTGGTCGATATAGCTTGCCTGGTGTGGGAGCGCCGTTTTCAGCAGGTCATTCGCGTACTTGTCATTGAGCAGGTTTTTGGAATCCTCGAGCCCCATTTCAAGCGCCTTCAACCTCGTGTAAGCGTGGAGCAGCACTGCCAGGTACGCTGAAAAGTACGCCCATGCCATTGGCGACAGAAACGGTCGTTCCTCTCTAGCCGCAATGTCCGGCAACTTACCGGCGGGTAGAACCTTACCGATAATCTCAAATACTTTACGAAATTGCGGATTCTTTGCCGCCTCATCCGCGGCGACATCGAACTTGATTACGGCCATTTGCCCTGATATTGCCTTCAGGGCTCCTAGACGGACTACGTCGCGCCACACTCCCAGCATGCCCTCGAATTTGTCCTCTGGGACGGCGGCCATCTTTTGGGCGCGGCTCGACAGCTTCTTGTCGATACCCGCTTCGGCAAGGGTGGGAGTGCGGTTCTCTTTTGGAACCGCACTTGTGCCTATGCCCCGCGCACCGGTATTTAGTCCAACGGTTTCTTTCTGCGCGGTTATAAGCTCCCCCAGCTTGCGCTCGGCTCGCATGCGAATCTCGGCCGCGTCGATTTCCAGTTGCCGGTTCTTCGCCTGGTGGGCGTAGCAGCGCATAGCGTCCGCCTTGTCGCGAACGTCCTTCACTTCGTCCACCGATTTGGCCTCGGCTATGGCGCGGCAGGCCGCATCGTATTTGACCAGTTGGCTCATGCCGCCCTCGCTCGAATCTTCACACCCCAGGCCTCAAGGGTTTCCTGAACGTCGAGGATCGAGCGGCAAACCTCTACTGCGGCCCCGGCGTCAGCTATCTGTTCGATGGTGAGCTTCTGTGCGGGGCTCAGGTATCCACCTTCGGCCTTCAGTTCGATGAACCTTGCCTGACCGCCGACCACAAAGACCAAATCCGGCACCCCGGCCTTGCCGCCGTACTTGATGAACTGGCCGCGCTCCCATTTCGTGCGCTTGCCCTCGTTCGCGGGGTGGAACCAATACACGTCATCCGGCAGGGCGACGGTGAGGTATTCGGCTACTGAGCGATGGAGGTCGTGTTCGGTCATGCGGCCACCGTGTAGGTCTGCGACTCACCAAATAGACCGTCCTGTGCGGCTTTTATGAGGCCGCGATCTTTCGAGTATCGCCGCCTCGACAACCTCCGGCCCAGCGTCCCGTACCTCGCGCCATTCGGAAACGCGCTGGCTGGAAATGCCCAAGTCTTCGTATGAAGCAAGCTTGTCCGGAGCCTGGACATGCTGATTGTCGGCGCGGGTGCGAACCTCCCCGCTTTCCTGCCTCCTGTCGATTTCATCCGCATCTCGGCGCGCCTATGAACGCAACCCGTCCGCACATTCTGTAGAACCGTTCACTATTTGCCGGGGGAAATTGGACGGGACGAAAACGCCTGTGAAACACTGAGCATATCAACTCATCCCGGCATAGGCCGGAACAGGAGATATTGATATGCCCAACCGCGACACCGCCGCCCCTGGCACCGGCACATTTTTCGACACCGAAGGACTGGCGGAATACCTGAGCCTGTCGGAAAGCTACCTGAACCAGATGAGGGTGCGGGGGGACGGCCCAAAATACCACAAGATTGGCCGGAAAGTGATTTACCGGCTCGCGGACGTTGAGGAATGGCTTGCCCGGCAGGCCCACCGCTCGACATCCGAATACACCGACCCCGAACAGGCCCCGGCAGCCTGACAAACGGAAACCGCCCACCGGGGAAGGGAACCCGATGGGCGGCAATCTTACTTTCGCAGGAACAGCCATCATCGAAGGTGATAGCAATGACCACCGTAGCAAACTACTTGAAAACCGTCAACTTCAGCCTTGCCGTTTCGGTCGTGGCGAAGATCAAGCCCGACAGCCCGAAGCCGGAACTGTTTGAATTAGAGGGTGGAACCGTCCTGGCGCGGGTGCTCCCGGTCGAGGATGGCGAAGGCAGATTCGTCGATTCCGTCGCCTATGCCGACGACGACCCTCACACTTGGTATCTCCAGCGCGACAAAGGAATATTCCTCGGCATCCGGCAGCTCATGGGAGCCAGCGGCATCAGCGTTCCCATTTTCCCCACCCCCGAAAGCTGGTTTCAGGGTCACGGGTGGGGAATCTGCATCATCAACTGGCGCGTAAAACTTCTTCCGTTTCTCGAAGGGGTGACGCTCGACACCGGCCACCTTGATCCGCGCGTTGCCGACATCATGGAGAAGCGCCTCGAATCGAATTGCCGGCGTGACTTCCCCATCATTTCCAGAATGAGGGAGCCGCTCCATGCCGCGTGAAAACATCTTCCCCGTCTTGAAGGGAACGACCGCCACCGATGTTGAAACCAGGGCCGAGGTACTGGCGAAGCTGACGCCGCTTCAATACGACATAGCGCGGAGAGACGCAGCAAAGGAATTCAGGATTCCCGTGTCGGCTCTTGACCGGGAGGTGTTCAGGCGCCGGCCGCAAGACGAAAGCGACGGACAGAAGAACTCGTTATTCAGCGAGCCTGAACCCTGGCCCTTTGAGGTGGGCGGCGCGGAAGTCCTGAATGAAATCGTTGCGGAAATCAGAAAATACGTTGTGTTGCCCAGCGCCGCTGCCGATGGAATTGCCCTGTGGCTCCTGCACACGCATGCCATAGACGCGAGCGATATTGCCCCGATCCTGTTCGTGACCAGCCCGGCGCCGGCGTGCGGAAAAACAACGGTCCTCGCGCTCGTCGAATCCCTGTCCCGCAAGGCGATATATGCCGCTCATGCCACCACCGCCGCCCTGTTCCGTCTGGTCGAGGAACACCGCCCGACCGTCATTCTGGACGAGTGCGATACCTACCTTCCGGAGGATAAAGACCTGCGCGGCCTGATCGACAGCGGCCACGCACTGAACGGGAAATTCCTTCGATGCGACGGGGAGGATAACGCCCCAAGAGCCTTTGGCACCTTCAGCCCGAAGGCTCTTGGTGGAATTGGAGGGGTCCATGCGACTATCAGCAGCCGCGCCATCACCATCAAATTGCAGCGCAAGGGACCGAACCAGAAAACAGAAAAGCTGCGCCTGAACCGGCGAGGGTATCTGAACGAGACGAAAGCCAGGGCCATGCGGTGGGCTTTGGACAACATCGACGCCCTGCGCGCAATCACCCCGGCCACCCCCGGCACACTGAGCGACCGCGACGAGGACAACTGGACCCCGCTTTGCGCCATCGCGGAGCTTGTCGGCGGCGGCTGGGTGGAGAGAGCCCATCATGCGGCAATGGTGCTTGAGGACATCGAAGCGGCGCAGAGCATCCAGATCAAGCTGCTTGCCGACATTCAGATCGTGTTCGGGACGAGGGACCGCATTTCATCGAAGGCGCTCGCGGAAGACCTCGCGCAGATCGAAACGTCGCCCTGGTGCGAATGGAAAAACGAGAAGGCCATCACCCCCCGTCAGATCGCCAATCTCCTGAGCGGTTTCGGTATCTCGCCCGGCTCGGTTCGGATGCCGGACGGCTCCACCCCCAAGGGCTACCACCTCGAAGCCTTCACGGATTCTTTCTCCCGCTACCTGAATCCGCCGGATGGATCAGTTACACCGACACAAGTCGCGGAAATCAAGGCTTTCGACCAGTTTTCGATCCGCCACAAGGGGGAGGTTGTGGCGGATAGAAAAGAGCAAAAAACGGCGGATTTGTTGGGTTGTGTCGGTGTAACCGATCGAAAACCGTCCATCGGCCCGGAAGAAGAAAATATCGACCTTTCCGAGCAGGAGGCGATCCGGTGGGAAGGCGAAGGCGGCGCGCTTCGGGGTGAGGAATAATGGCCGCCTTCATCTACGTTGACGATATCGCCGGGTGCATCGTCTACGGCAACACCCGTAAAGGCAGCCACGAGTATAAAAAACTTATCGAGTACCTTCTGCGGTCGGACTGGTGGCTGAAGGACTGGCCGGTTGTCCGCGAGGGCCGGGAACATGACCGGCAGCACCGACAGATGAGCCGTCTTTTGGAGACGGGCCAAATTCGGAGTTTCCGGCAGGGTCATGGTACTATCGGCCATGACGGAGAATCGGGTTGACACACGCCATCGAAGCCATTGACTCCGAAGTACATATCCGGCCCGCCACGGACGCGGACTTGCCACGGATCATGGCTCTTGGCAGGCAGTTCTACGAGGCGTCGAATACCCCTGAATTCCCGTGGGACGATGCGACCTGCATCGAACTTTTGAGGCACATGAGGATTGCCGGAATCCTGATTGTTTCCGAGCATGATGGAGAGGTTTCCGGCGTCATCGGCGGCCTGCTGACCCCATTTCCCTACGATAAAAACACCATCGTCGCTTCTGAAATGTTCTGGTGGGTCACGCCAGCGGCGCGGAGAGTTGGGTTCCCGTTGCTTGAAGCGTTCGAGGATGAAGCAAAATTGCGCGGTGCAAGGCTCGGGGCGATGAGCCTCGTACAGGACATGCGTGGCGACCTTTTGACAAAGCTTTACCAGCGCCGGGGCTATCGCCTCTACGAGCGCAGCTTCCTGAAGGTGCTGTGATGGCCGCACTCAGTTCCATCGCCGCCGGTGCGACCATAGCCGCTGCCGGCGTTGGTATTGCCGGTGGGCTCAAGACCCTGACGAGCAAGCCGAAGGCCCCGTCCGTTTCTGCGGGAGCCAACCCCGGATCGGTCCTCGGGATAGGGTTCAATCGCGGCCTTTCCACCCCCGGTTTGATGTTCGAGAAGGGCACCCTGACCCCCACCGGATCGGGCATCGACCTTCGTAACCTCCTTGAACTATTCAGCGCCGGGGGTACTGGCGTTCCCGGCAGCCTCGCCAGCCTCCGGGCAAAACAGGCGGCGCTTGGCGGGAATATCCCCGCGCTCCGCGCAGGAATACAGGGCCTGAGGGGTGATTTCTCCAATCTCCGCGCCCAGGTCGTCCCCGGCTTCGGTGCGTTGACCGAGGCCCGCGTGAAGTCGATCAGGGATGCGGCGTCGGAGAGCATCGGGAACCTTCGGGAGACGATGGCCCGCCGGAATGTCCTTGGATCGAGCTTCGCGACGGATACCGAATCGCGCACGCGCCTCGCTTTCGCGCAGGAGGAATCCAACGTCCGTGCCGAGGCCAAGGTTGCCGAAATCGGCGCGACGCAACAGCTTATCAGCGACGAGCTTAACACCTACGCGCAGGAGCTTGGCCTGACGGAATTCGACGCAAGCCTGCACCAGCAGGACATCTCGAACGCCATCACCCAATCGAACCTCATCATCAACGAACTGACCCGCCAGTTGCAGGAACTCAATATCGCGGGCTCGGTCGCCAACGGGGTTGCTTCGGCGGTTGCCAATCAGGGCATGGCGGAAGCAAGGTTGCAGCTTCTTTCCTCCGGCTTGGGGGATCAGAATTTCACCGCCGGGCTCAAAAGCATTCAGGGAAGCATCGAAGGGCTCGGGGCCGCATTCGGTAACACCTTGCAACAGCAGGCGCGCATCGACGTTGCCTCACGACCGGATATTTTCTGATGGCTGACTCCATTCCTTCCGCCGCCTCCGGTCTCGCGCTTGGCGAGGCCATGCTGACCGCCCAGCGCAAGCAGCGGAACGACACCCAGCGCATCACGCTTGAGGGCATGGCGCTGGACGCCAAGGTCGCGGACCAGAACCGGACATTTGGACTCAAGCGGCAGGAAGCGGCGTTCAATGAACTGAAAGCCTCCTTCGAGCGCATGGGAAAGTACGGCGAGGCCGCGCAGGCGATGGGGCCGAACTTCAAGACCGGCTCCCCCCTGGACAAAGCCATCGACCGCGAAAAGAACATCCTCGCGAAAATCGCGCCGCTGGTGGGCTATGACCCCAACGCGGCGCAAGCGGCGGCGGCATGGGCGCGCTCAAGAGCGAACATCCCGGCGAAGCCCGTTGCGGTCCCCTCGACCTCGCGCCTTGTCGACCCGTTCACCGGGAAAGAAGTCGTTTCCGCGAACGAGGCCCGCATTCTCTCGCCCGATGAAGTGAAGGGCCTCGGCCTGCCGACAAACACGGTTGTCCAGCGCAAGGGCAACGGCGATTTTTCGATCCAGTTCGCGCCGGAGAACACCCCGACCCTGCGGGCGCAGAAAATCGCCTCCCTGACCGGAAGGGGGCTGGATCAGACCACCGCCGAGGACATCGTTGACGGCAACATTGACATCGAAATCGTGCCGACGACCGGCAGGGCCAGGTTGGTCAATAAGCTGACGCAACAGGTGACGGAAATTCCCATCGGGGGTGCAAAGGAAACTCCGGCAGCCGGTGAGCAGACGACACCCCCGCCGACCGAACAGCAGCCGGGGCCGGGACAGGCTTTCGGGGCGCTGAACTGGCTGAAGGATATTTCCACCGACACGCTGGGACAGGTATTCGAGGAAATGCAATTCCCCGAGGTGCGGGCGGCGCGGACGCAAATGAAATTCCTTCGGGAAGAAATCATCAATGCGTTGTCAAAGTCGGGCCGTCCCCCCGTTGTGGAACAGGCCCGCATCCTCGAAACCCTGCCGAGCCTCGGCCCCGTGGAGTCCATCGGCGGCGCGGTTGTCGCGCTCAAGACGACGCGGGGACTTCTGGAACAGGTCAAGGCCGACGACGAGGTGTTTTCCGACGACGCCAACCAGCCCGACAAGCTCCGTCTGGAAGCCTTCGAGCGCGTCCGAAGGATCAACCGCGTTCTCAAGCAGATGGAAGTCCTCGACACGATAGGGACGGCCCCCGCCGGCGAAAACGTGCCCGAGGGTGTTGATCCCGAGTTGTGGAAATTCCTGACGCCCGAGCAACAGAAGCTATGGCAGACACCTTCACCGTAGAGCAACAGAAGGCGCTCGCGCTTGCCGAAGCGAAGCGGAAGGTTGCGGCGCGTCCCGGTGTCGTGGGGGAATTCGGGCAGGGCGCGAATGTCGGTATCTCCGAAGTCGCCGGGGCACCCGTTGACCTTGTGAACCTCCTCGGCGGAATTCTCGACGCGGGCCGGGAAGCCGTTGGTATCCCCTCAACCGGGATCAACGTGAAGATCCCCGGCGGCAGCCAGGACGTGCAAACGCTGTTCTCCAAGATCGGGCTTGCTCCGGAACCGGGGAAGGAACCCGATACGCTCCCGTTCGAGATCGGGCGCTTCACTGGCTCGACGGCGGCGGCGGTGCTGCCCGTTGGAGCGGCGGCGAAGGGGGCTACGGCTGTCAAGGCGACGGCAGGCCCCGGCAACGCCCTTACCAATTTCGTGCAGGACGTGGCACGTACCGCCGTCAAGGCACCCGGACGGTTCATCGCCGGGGAAGTGACGGCGGCGGCGACGGCAGCGACGGGTGGGCATATCGCGCGCGAAAGATTCCCCGACAGTCGCGCGGCGCAGACCATCGGAGAAATCATCGGGGGGTTGTCACCGGCAGCGGCGGGCGCGGCCGCGCGGGTTTCCCTGACCGTCACCGGGGCGAGGTTCGCCCGGCGCATGGTACGTCCCTTCACGCGCACGGGGGCGAGGGGACGGGCCGAGGGACGGGTTGCCGACGTGACCCGCGACCCGGAAGCGGCCATGCGGGGATTGACCACGGACGAAACCCTTCCCGGTCTCACTCCCGCGCAGAAAACCGGCGACGAGGGATTGTTGTCCCTTGAAAGATCGGTGATCGAATCGAGCGAACAGCTTAAAGGGCAGTCGGACGAGCAGATCGCCAACATGACACAGGTAATTCGCGAATCGCTTTCCCGTCCCGGCGAGGGCGTGTCCCCGGAACGGACGGCGCAGGCAATGGAAGCCGCGCAGGGGCACTTGCGGGGCCTGCTGGATACCCGCTTGAGGGTTGCCGCCCGCATCGCGGATGAGAAGATTGCGGCGCTCGGTCCCAATGCGACGCGGGCCGACGCCAACCTGATTGCACGGGACGAACTGACCAAGGCCCTGACCGACGCGCGGACGCAGGAACGGGAACTGTGGCGGGCGGTCCCGATGGAGGCCGAAACCTCGACCCGGAAAGCAAAGTCCGCCTACCAGCGTCTTTTGAAAGAAACGCCTCGGGCGCAGCAAAGCGATATTCCCGCCGTTGCGAGAGAGTTGCTTGAGGCCGAATCGAATACCGCCCTTGGCGACGTTGACAGGGTGCGGGAGTTGCACGGCCTCCGAAGCAAGCTGCTTGAGGACGCCCGCAACGCCCGTTCGACAGGGCAGCGCAACAAGGCCCGTATTGCCGATGAGATTGCCGACGCCATCCTTGATGACCTGGGCGCGGCGGCGGGGAACGTGAAGGGCGAGACAGGGGAAACCCTGCGGGCGGCGCTCAACTATTCGGCCGACCTCAACGGACGCTTCACGCGCGGCCCAGTGGGAAGGCTTCTCGGCACCGCACGGCAGGGCGGGGCGGCGACACCCCTTGAACTCACCCTGGAACGCACGGTAGGGCGCGGCGGTCCCGTGGGCCGTGTCGAATCCCAAGCCCTTCAAGACGCGGTTTCCAGAACGGGCGACCTTCCCGCCCTTCGGGGTTCGGTAGAGGATTTCCTGAAAGACGAATTCCAGCGCAACGCGGTTCGGAACGGCGAGATCAGCCCGGCGGCGGCAAGGGTGTTCGTCAACAAGTATCAGGATACCCTTGAGGACTTCCCCGACCTTCGGCGGCAATTCGATCAGGCCATCGAATCGGGCAACGCGGAGACCGTTGCACGGAAACGGGCCGAAGGTGTTGCCGCGCGGTTGAACGATCCGAAGGTATCGAGATCGGCCATCTTCATTCAGCACCCCCCGGAACAGGTGATCCAGCAGATTGCCAAGGTGCGCCGTCCCGGCGACGCCATGAAGGAACTGGTCAAGCTGGCGGATCGCGACACAACCGGGGACGCCTTGAAGGGGATCAAGACGACATTCACCGATTACCTGATGAATCAGGCGTCAACCAAGACCATGACCGCCGAGGGCCAATCCGTAATATCCGGCTTCGCGCTTCGCCGGTTGCTCGAAAGCGGTCCAACCAGGAAGATGGCCGATGCGCTGTTTTCCCCCGACGAACGGCGCTTCCTGCAAATCGTCGCCAACACGGCGGAAAAGGTCGAGAAGGCCGTCGCTGTCCGTCCGCGCCCCGAGGGGATCATTGCCGACCGTCCCGCGATGCTAACCAATGTGATTGCCGGAGTGACGGGCGCGCAACTCGGGCGCAAGGTTGCCGAAGCCACCGGAGGGGGCACGGTGCAGACGCCGGGCATCATGGCCGGGATATTCCGCCGCCTGACCGCGAGCCGCATTCAAGACCCGGCCCGCCGGTTGTTGATCGACGCGGTGCAGGATGAAGATTTGTTCAAGGCGCTGATTGCGAAAACCACGGACCCGAAACAGCAGGAATTCGCACGGCGCAAGCTCAATGCGTGGGCGGTTGCTGTCATCCGTGACGCGGGCGGCGAAGACACCGAAGAATGAACCGCGCCGACAAATTCCTGTTGGAAAAATTCGATCAATCCATCAGCCGGTTCATGATCTACGCCCGCGCGATGGCGGAATGCCGCAAGGGCGGGGATACTTCCTTGTTGGAATCTACCATCCGGCGCGAACGCGAAATCCTCATGGAAATCGAAAGGCTGCTCGGCCTCCCCGCTGACGGGGCGCTGGCCGACACGCTCATGGAACAAGCCCTTGCGGGGGAACAGGTCAAATCCATAGCCCCGAGGCTGTCCCCGGTCCCCGAGGACTACAGGCTCAACTAGTATTCCCCGGCTATCTTCGCCCGCTGGATCACCGATTGCGCCCAGCGCCGGAACGACTTTGGCGGGGATTCCACCCCATCGCGATATTGGATGACGGCGGCGATTAGGCGGCAGAATTCGCCTTTAGGGGCATGGGTAGGTTTCTTCCCCCTCACGCGGCTGCGATAGAGATCGTAAAGGGCCTCGGTGAATTTTATATGCGATGGCCCGCGCGTGTTGGCCGACACGCTCTTTGCCGCGCCCTCGGTGTAGGTTTCCCGTCCTATCTCGGCCCGGTCCCTGACCTTCGCGGCATATTGCAACAGGGAGGGGCGGAGGTTTTCCGAAAGGCTCTGAATCTCCCGTCGCTCCGGGTCGCCTCCGTTGTTCTGGAACGGAACATCGGTGGCCGAGCCGAGCCATAACGCAGGGGCGCGTCCCGCCATGTATTTCTTGAGATCGGCGGCGAAGCCTTCGGCCTGGTCCGCAATCTTTATCATCGCGTCGTAGGCGGCGCGGTTGGTCATCGTTTTCTCGTCGCGCTCCAGATCATCCAAGAGTCTGATGGCCGATTTGATCCGCCCGAGGGTGTCGTTTTCCCTTTCGTCGCCGCCGTTGGACTTGAGGATGAGAAGGGCGGTAGCAAGGCCGCACATTTTCACTTCGTCATTCAGGATCGCCACGGCTCACCCCGCCAGCTTGACCACGTTA
This sequence comes from Alphaproteobacteria bacterium, assembly GCA_009380075.1. Lineage (GTDB taxonomy): Bacteria > Pseudomonadota > Alphaproteobacteria > SMXQ01 > SMXQ01 > WHSO01. The sequence continues at coordinate 23,902 of WHSO01000009.1, forward strand.
TCGGCCTTGGCCGTCCCGGTGACGACCGCGAGGACGTGCCTTTCCCACGCCTCAAGGGCGCGCCTCATGTCGTCGGCATAGGTAAAGCGGTTATAGATCGCCGCCACGCCCTTGATGGAGCCCGACTTGTGGTTAAGCACCTTGTCCGCGACGTGGGGCGAGATACCGAGCCGCGCCATTCCGGTTGTCGTCGTCCTCCGCAAATCGTGCAGGGTCCATGACGGCATTTCCTTTGCCTTCTCGACCTCCTTGCGGCGGGCCTTCAATATCCCGGCATCAATCGCCTTCTTGGCCTTGGAGAACCCGGAGACGGGGGACGTGCCGCTCGTGGTGAGGATGTAGGGGCAGAACGTCTTGCCCGACTTGATCCGGGGTTGCGCCTCGATCACCGCAAGGGCGGTTTCCGTCAACGGGACTTCATGGGCCGTCTTGTTCTTCGTCCTGTCGGCCGGCAGGGTCCACAGCTTCTTGTCGCTATCGACCTCGGCCCATTTCATCGCCGCAACTTCGGTTCGACGCTGGCCGGTAAGGACCAGCAGCTTGACCAGCGCCGCCCAGGGGGTGCCGACCGCTTCCGCCGCCTTCCATACTTCCAACAGTTCATCATCGCTCAACACGCGCTCGCGTCCCTGTGAGGGGGCGGCGGGGCGTGACAGGCTTTCGCAGGGGTTGGACTCCGCGTGTCCGCGTTCGACGCACCACCGAAAGAACATCTTGGCGCAGATCAGGGCGCGGTTGGCGGCGATGGGGGTCTCCCCGGCCATGTCGTCCAGTATCCCCGCTATGTCGGCGCGGGACACGTCGCAGGGGCGCTTTGTGCCTATGACGGGGACGAAACGCTGTTTCAGCAGCCGTTCGGTTGACTGCCAGCTTCGCGGGGCCTTCCGCTTGGCGTGAAGGGTAACGAAACTGTCCACCAGTTCCGAAACCGTCTTGCCGTCCTTCTGGCGCTCGGTCGCCTTGTCGCGGGCGGGATCGTCGCCATCGGCCACCAGCCCAAGGATGCGCTTGGCTTCGGTGCGGGCCGTGTCGGCGGTCCAAGGGGAACCGTGGGGGCCTATCCCGTACCATCGCTTGGGAGCGGTCCTGCCGCCCGGAAACGGGCGATAGACGACGACGTAGTTTTTCCGAAGGGACTTTCCGGTGCCTGACACGCGGACGCCGAAGCCCTTGAGCTGGTCGTCCCAAAGGGGACTTGAGTTGGCCTTGAGCGCGTCAACGGCCTTTTTTGTGATCCTTGGCAATCTCGCCTCCTGCTACCACTGCGCTACCACGGGATGGGAAACCCCGTGCAACAAGGTACGATCAAAGAGCCTTGGAAAGCAAGGAATTCGGCGCAGGATGAAACACCGTGCAAGCCGGTGAAAGCACGTATCCATATCTTCTAAGCTCGGGGTCGCAGGTTCGAATCCTGCAGGGCGCGCCAAATTTCGACCGTTCTGGAACAAAACTGGGTGCTCTTCTCCTGGGTAACGACCTTGGGGATGAGGTGATGAGCGTCGACGGGGATACGTTTCACGGACGAATAAGTGCAATATTATTAAGATGAGTCAGCCATAGATATTGATCTAGGCAAAATGAAACGCCTTCTTCTTCAGGAAACCGCAGATGCCTTTGCCCGACAATCTTCAGTCTCTTCACAGTCAGGAGGAACAACTGCGCGGCAAGGCGCTTGAGCTTGTCAGGCAGGATCAGAACCTCCGGCTGCATGTTGCCGTCATCGAGCAGGCGATGAATCTCGGCGACCTGCTGCGCCAGTGTCCGACCGATGACGAGGACATGAAGGTCATTCAGATTCTCGGCATGCGGATGTTCAACGCCTTCGGCGCGAGCCTGAAACTGGCGCTCTCCGGCTATGCGCAGAACAGCGCCCTTCTGATGCGCGACGTTCTGGAAACGGTCTTTCTCGTGGACCTGTTTCGCGGCGACCGCGACTTGATCAAGAAGTGGCGTTTCGCGGACGGCAAGACACTCAAAGCGGACTTCTCGCCGGCGGCGGTGCGCAAGGCGCTCGACGCCCGCTATGGCCACACGAGCCGCCGCCGCGAGGAAACCTACAAGCTTTTTTCCGAACTCGCAGGACACCCGACCATTAAGTCCGCCTGGATGATGCGCCCGCAGAAGGACGGTGACGCCGTGATTGGCCCTTTCATCGAGAAGACGAGCCTTGAGATCGTTCTGTCTGAAATGGGCCGTCTCGCCGTGCAAGCCGGTCAACACCTGGTCGCGTTCTTTCCCGGCGACTGGCAGCAAGGCTTCGGCCAACGGCTTGGCTTTGCAGAGGCGGCGCGGAAATGGCTTGTGACCTTCTATCCCGAGGCTGATAGTGCCTGAGCCGGATTGCTGGGAGAGGGAAGCTAAAAGCGGTTTTGGGTGCAGGATAGCCTCCCTGCCTTTTAGCCACGGAGGAAATTACAACGCCCCCACAATAACATAACAGTTCCCAGTTTCATTCTCTCCGGCGCGCCAACCCCTTTTTTACTACCTTCGATAGACCAGGCTCGCGATCACGCCGGAGCCGAGGCCGACGATGAACGAGCCCGCGAACCAGCCGAGCGCGAGGATGCCGGGGATGGGCATGAAGACGTACATGCTCGCCGCTACGATGCCGAGCAGCCCGCCGATCATGCAGCCGAAGCGAACTCCTTCGCCGATACCCTTGCCTTCGCAATGGCGGGTGAAGAGGAAGACGATCACCAGCGCAAGCAGAGCCTGGTAGAGCGGGATGAGGGGGAAGTAGGTTCCCATCTCCGCCTGCGGCCGCCACAGGGATTGTGTCGCCTGGTACAGCCCGCCGAGCAACTGGCCGTGCCACAGGAATTCGAACACGAAGATGAATACGAAAGTTGCCGCCGCTGCGGCGACATAGCGCATCACGTTCATGGAACCTCCCCCTGGGTGGCGGCCCGGGCCGGTCATGCCGTCCGCAATCCGCGCGAATTTTCCCGGCTCGTGCTATGGAACGCGGATGACTCCCGATCCATCCTGCCACGGCGAGTCCCCGCCGCAAAGCCTCCTGGTCTACACCTACGAGGACACGGTGGGCGACGGGCTGGTCAAGCTGCCGTTCCTCCAGGACCTCCGCGCGCGCCTGCCCGCCACGCGGATCACTTGGTGCGCGGGGGTCGGCCCAACGTCCTATGCCGGCGCGCTGGCACCGCTGACGACGGGGCTGCTCGACGAGGTGATGGGCGAGGCGGGCATCGGCACCGGCGCGGCGGAGTTGTTACGTCTTTCGCGCCCCCTCGGCGGGCGCCGCTTCGACGTGGTGCTGGATACCCAGCACACCCTGGTGCGCACGCTCTGCGTCCGCCGCGTCGCCCACGGTTGCTTCGTGTCGGGCGCCGCCGGGTTCCGTTTCTCCGACCGCCGCCCACCCGCCGGAGCGCCACGCCCGCGGCACCTGATCGATGACCTCGCGGGGCTGCTCGATCTCCTGACGCCGCGGCCCGCCGCTGTTGCGGCACCGCCCCTGGCTGTCCCCGACGCGTATCGCGCCGCCGCCTGCGCGGCGCTGCCCGACGGCACGGTCTATGTCGGCCTCGCGCCAGGCGCGGGCGATTCGGAAAAGATATGGCCGCTCGCAGGATTCATCGCGCTCGCCCGCGAACAACTGGAGCAGGGCCGCGTGCCGGTGTTCTTCCTCGGGCCCGATGAACGCGGCCTGCTGGAGGATATCCGTGCCGCCGTGCCCGGCGCCCGATTCCCCGAATGGGAAGGGCGGGGCGCCACGGGGCCGATCTTCGCCATCGCGCTGGCCGAGCGCCTCGCCGCCGCGGTCGCCAATGATTCGGGGGCAGGCCACATGCTGGCGGCTGGCGGCGCGCCGCTGGTGTCGCTGTTCTCCAAGCACGACCCGGAGAAGTACGCGCCGCGGGCGCGACGGCTCGCGGTCGTCGATTCGAAATCCTTCGGCGGCACCGATCCGGCGCGCATTCCCGTGGATGCGGTTTCCCGCGCGCTCGCGGAACTGTTGGCGTAGCGGCTCAGGCCGGCGGGTCGTCGTCCCTGAGCGCGAGAGCGAGGTCGGGACGGTCGGTGATGACGGCGCCGATCCCGGCGGCGAAAGCGCGGCGCAGGCCGGCCCGGGTATCGGCGCGGTAGACCCAGACGGCAGCCCGGTCGGCGGGGCCAAGGCGCAGGCCCCTCAGGCACTCCGCCGGAAGGCAGAGCCCGTCGAAGCCCAGCGCGCGGGCGCTGGCGAGGGCACGGGTCGCTCCCCCGGCACCGGCGAGGCCGCGCCGGTCGAGGAGACCGAGCGTCGCGCGCGGCCGGGCAAGGGCGAGGACATTGGCGACATACTCCCAGGTGAAGGAGGACACGATGGCGCGTTCGGTCATTCCCGCCCTGGCGAGACTACGAACGACCGCAGCCTCGATCCCGTCGTAGCGTCGCCCGCGCTGCCCCGTCTTGATTTCGACGTTGAGCAGCAGACCGGTCGGCGCGAGTAGATCAACGACCGCGTCGAGTGTCGGAAGCGGGCCGCCACCGCGGCGCAACGCGAGGCGCGCCAGCTCACGCGCCATCAGCGATTCGACCGTGCCGCCGCCGTCGGTGGTGCGGCCGATGGCGGCGTCGTGGATGACGACGGGAACGCCGTCGGCGCTCAGGTGCACGTCGCATTCGACCCCGTCCGCGCCGAGCGCCACGGCACGTTCGAACCCGGGCAGGCTGTTCTCCGGTGCGAGGCCGGCCGCGCCGCGATGGCCGAAGATGAGGGGACGGCCGCTCAATACCCTTGCGACCGGTCGACGGTGCCGGTCAGCGCCTCGCCCCGGCGCAGCTTGCGGATCGCGTCGACGATGCCTTCAGCGCCGAAGACCGCGCGCCCGCTGCAGGAATAGTGCGGCGTGATGGCGATCTTCGGATGATTCCAGAGCGAGCTGTCCTGGGGCAGCGGCTCGACCTTGAACACGTCGAGCGCCGCGCCCGAGAGATGCCCCGAATCCAGTGCCGCCAGCAGCGCGTCCTCGTCCAGGGTGGTGCCGCGTCCGCAGTTGATGACATAGGCACCCTTCGGCAGCATGGCGAAGCGCCCGGCGTCGAGCACGTTCTCCGTCTCCGGCGTCCTGGGCAGGATGGAAATCAGGATGTCCGTGCGCGCGAGAAACGGCTCCAGTTCCGCGGCGCCGGCGAAGCTCTCGATCCCCGGAATGTCCTTGCGCGTCCGCGACCAGCCGGCGACCCGGTACATCAGGCCGCTGAGCGCGCGGGCGACCGTGGTGCCGAGATTGCCCATCCCCATGATTCCGACGCGGGTCTCTTGGGGCGGACGATACTTGAGGTGCTCCCATGCCTTGCTGCGCTGGTTGACCGCGTATTCCTCGAAATGCCGGTGATGGCGGATCACTTGATAGAGGACCCAGGCGGTCATGGTGGCGGCGCGTTCCCGGTCGGTGTTGCGCAGGATGGGAATGTGCGGCGGCAGGGATTCATCATTGAGTAACCCTTCAAGGCCCACCCGCGTGCCGGCGACGAGCTTGAGGTTGGGAAAGGTCGCGAATTGGCCATCGGGCAATTGGTTGGCGACGACATATTCGATATCGGCGCGGTCACCCACGTCGGGCCAGATGCGGCACTCGACGTCCGGCAACACCTTGTTGAATACCGCAACCCAGTTCTCCACCGGCTCGCGCCCGGATCTGATCAATACCGCCGCCATGGCGTTCCGCTCCCCGATTGTCGTTCCGTTTTTTACCCCATACGCGGGGATATCTCATCCGCCGCGATCGACGACGGTCCGACGGATGTGTCGTCAGGATTTGCCCTTTCCCTTGTTCGATCCCGCGCCATAGAGTGCCTCGGGCGAGACGCTGACCGGCACGATCTCCGCCAGCGCCCCTTCGCGCGGGGCGCGAAAGAAGCAGGTGTGCCGCCCCGTATGGCAGGCGACGCCGGTCTGTTCTACGGTGAGCAGGACGGTGTCGCCGTCGCAATCGACGCGGAAGTCGCGCAGCTTCTGCACCTGGCCCGAGGTCTCGCCCTTGCGCCACAGGGCGCCGCGCGAGCGCGACCAGTAATGCGCCTCGCCGCTTTCGACGGTGGCGATGACCGCGTCGCGGTTCATCCACGCGAGCATCAGAACCTCGCCGGTGCCGGCTTCCTGGGCAATGGCCGGAACGAGGCCGCGGTCGTCGAAGACGATCGCGTCGAGGATGACCCGGACCCTGGCCGGGATGTCAGCAGAAACCATCTCGTCACCTGTGCGTGCCGGTGTGGTGAAAGGGCGGAACCGCGCCTCTCTCATGCCGAAGGGTTAGACCAGCCGCATCGCCCGGATGTCAACGGCTTCCCACTTAATTTGCAACATTATAACACTTCTATTAGATTGGCGGGTGGGCCTACGCCCATCGTCCCAGCATCCCGTAGGAGTGATCGATGCTCAAGTTCGTCGCCATTGTGGGATTGCTGCTTGCGGTAGCAGTCGCCGTTGTTCTCGTCCTCGCGGCAAACAGGCCCGACGTCTTTCAAGTCGCACGGGCCACCACCATCAAGGCGCCGCCGGACAGGATATTTCCGTTGATCAACGACTTTCACAAGTGGGGCGCCTGGTCCCCCTACGAGAAAAAGGATCCGGAGATGAAGAGAACCTACGGCGGTGCCGGGAGCGGCGCGGGCGCCGTGTACGCGTGGGCAGGCGACAAGAACGTCGGGCACGGACGCATGGAGATCGTGGACAGCGCGCCGCCGTCCAAGATCGTGCTCAAGCTGGATTTCGTCAAACCATTCGAGGCCCACAACACGGTGGAGTTCACACTGAATCCGGAAGGCGATTCCACCGTGGTCCGCTGGGCCATGCACGGTCCCGCGCCCTACATGGCGAAGATCGTGCACCTGTTTTTCGACATGGACAGCATGGTGGGGAAAGACTTCGAGGCTGGGCTGGCCAACCTCAAGACCGCCGCCGAATCGAAATAGTCCTTCGACGGAGCTTACTCATGCCGCGTGATGCGACGCCCACCGCCCTCAAGGTCCACCACGACCACGACCGTTGCATCGCGGACGCGCTCGCCGCCGCGGCCGAAGTGTGCCGCGAGCTGGGAGCCCGTTTCACGCCGCTCCGCCGCCGCGTGCTGGAGATCGTGTGGCAGTCCCACAAGCCGCTCGGCGCCTACGGCATCCTCGACGTGCTGGCGGCGGAAGGACGTCGACCCATGCCGCCGACGGTATACCGGGCGCTCGACTTCCTGGTCGCCAAGGGGCTCGTCCACCGCATCCCGTCGCTCAACGCCTTCATCGGCTGCACCCGTCCCGGGCGGCGGCACGACGGCCAGTACCTGATCTGCCACAACTGCGGCACCGTCGCCGAGCTTACCGACGAAGGCCTCAACACTGCCCTCGGCAAGGCGGCGCGCGGTCACGGGTTTGCTGTCGAATCGGTGCTGACCGAGGCGGTCGGATTGTGCCCGGCCTGCGCCGAACGCAGGAAGACCGCGTCGTGACGGTACCGGGCCCCTCTGCGAACACGGTCCTGGTTTCGGCCAGCGCCATCGCCAAATCCATCGCCGGGAATCCGGTTCTCTCGGACGTGTCCATCGCTGTTCACGGTGGCGAGGTGGTCACCGTGATCGGCCCCAACGGCGCGGGAAAGTCCACACTGCTGCGCGTCCTCATGGGTGTCCTCAAGGCCGACGCCGGGACGGTCGTGCGCCGGCCCGGGCTCACCATCGGCTACGTGCCCCAGCGCATGGAAATCGACGCTGCGCTGCCGCTCACCGTCACCCGCTTCCTCGGGCTGAGCTGCCGCGACCCGGCGCGCATCCGCGAGGCCCTGAACGAGGTCGGTGTGCCCGGTGCCGGTCAAATGCCGGTACAGGCGCTGTCAGGTGGCGAGTTTCGCCGGGTCATGCTGGCCCGTGCCATCCTGCGCGCGCCCGAGCTTCTGGTCCTGGATGAGCCGTTGGCCGGCGTCGATGTCGCCGGGCAGGCGGAGCTCTACGACCTGATCGGCGCGCTGCGCCGGCGTTACGGCGCGGGCGTGCTGATGGTTTCCCACGACCTGCATCTGGTGATGGCGGAAACCGACAATGTCGTCTGCCTCAACCACCACGTCTGCTGTGCGGGACATCCCGAGGCGGTCAGCCGCGATCCTGCCTATACGCAACTGTTCGGCGCGGCGGTCGCCGTCTATACCCACGATCACGATCACGTTCACGACGGCGCCGGCAGGGTCGTCGCACTGGGCGACGATCATGGTGTACCGGATCACAGCCATGAACACGCTCCCGCCACGCCGGTGCCTGAGAGCGAAGCGAAGGAGCGCGTTCGCGGTGGATGATTTCCTGTTGCGCGCGATCCTCGCCGGGCTCGGCGTCGCTGTGCTGTCGGGGCCGCTGGGCTGCCTGGTGATCTGGCGGCACATGGCGTTCTTCGGCGCGACCCTCGCCCATTCGGCGCTGCTCGGCATCGCGCTCGGCCTGCTGCTTGACGTCAATCTGACCCTCGGCCTGATCGCGGTATCCGCCGCCATCGCCGTGCTGCTGGTGAGTGCCGAAGGGCGCCGCGGAATCGCCACCGATACGCTGCTGTCGATCCTGTCCCACAGCGCGCTGGCCGCGGGCCTCATCGCGCTCGCCTTCGTCCAGGGCGTGCGCGTCGACCTGATGGGCTACCTGTTTGGCGATATCCTCGCGGTGGGCCCGGGCGACGTCGCACTGATCGGCGCGGTCGCCGCGCTCGGCCTCGGCGCCCTCGCGTTCCTCTGGCGCCCGCTCCTGCGCATCGCCGTGCACGAGGAAATGGCCGCGGTCGAGGGCGTGCCGGTGGTCGCGGTGCGGATCGCGTTCATGGTGCTGCTCGCCGTGGTCGTCGCCATCGCGCTCAAGGTCGTGGGTATCCTGCTGGTGACGGCGCTCCTGGTCATTCCCGCCGCCGCCGCGCGCCGCTTCGCGACCACCCCGGAAACCATGGCCGCCTTCGCCGCCGTCATCGGCGCGGTGGCGGTGCTGGGCGGCATCGGCGCGTCGTTCGTCTACGACCTGCCCGCGGGTGCGGCCATCGTCTGCGTCGCGGCGCTGGTCTTCGTGGCGGCGATGGCGGTGCCCGGCGCGCGCGCCCTCAGGCGCGGGCGAGGCGTCTGAACCCGGCCTCGAGGTCGGCGATCAGGTCGTCGGGATCCTCGAGCCCGGCGTGGAGCCGGATCAGCGGCCCCGGCGCCTCCCACGGCACGGCGGTGCGGAAATGGGAGGGATCGGCGGGCAGGATCAGGCTTTCGTACCCGCCCCAGGAATAGCCCATCTTGAACAGCTCCATGCCGTCGAGCATGCGCGCCAGCGCGTCCTTCGTATAGGGCTTGGCGAGCACGATGGAGAACAGGCCGCTCGCCCCGGAAAAGTCGCGCTTCCAGATGCGGTGGCCGGGGCAATCGGCGAAAGCCGGGTGCAGGACGCGGGCCACCTCCCTGCGCCGTTTCAGCCATCTGGCGAGGATCAGCCCGGTCTCCTGGTGGCGTGCCAGGCGGACGGGCAGGGTGCGGATGCCGCGCAGCGCGAGGTAGCAGTCGTCGGGCCCCGGCACCGCGCCGAGGATCGCCGCCGTCGTCTTGACCCGGCGGTAGTGTTCCTCGGTGGTGATGATGGCGCCGATCATGGCGTCGGAATGCCCGACGAGGTACTTGGTGCCAGCTTCGATGACGACGTCCACACCGTGGGCGAAGGGCTCGAACAGGAGCGGCGTCGCCCAGCTATTGTCGAGCACCACCACCGCGCCGCCGGCGTGGGCCATCCTGGCGATGGCCGGGATGTCCTGGACCTCGAAGGTCAGCGATCCGGGGCTTTCGCAGAATACGACGCGGGTGTCGGGACGGATGAGCGTGGCGATCTTCGCGCCCATGAGCGGATCGTAATAGGTGGTCTCCACCCCGAATCCGAGGAGCAGCCCGTCGCACAGCTTGCGCGTCGGGCTGTAGGCACTGTCGACCATCAGGAGATGATCCCCCGCCCGCAGGAAGGCCATCAGCGTCGCCGCGATGGCGGCGAGGCCGGAGCCCGTCGCCACGGCACGGTGGCCGCCCTCGAGCTCGGCCACCGCCTTCTCGAAGGCGAAGGTGGTGGGCGTGCCCTGGCGCCCGTAATAGACGTGGTCGAAGGGGGCGCGGGAGATGCGCTCCATCTCCGCCACGGTCGGGAACAGGACGGTTGAGGCGTGGTAGACCGGCGGGTTGACGATGCCGAAATTGGCAAAGGGATCGCGACCGGCTTCGGTCGCGCGGGTGGCCTTGCCGTGTCGGCGTGGTGGCGGGCCGCCGGGGCGCTTCGGCGCCATTCAGGAGCCCGTCTCGACCGGCGTATCCGCCTGCGCCGCCCATTCCGACCACGACCCGTCATAGACGGCGACATCGTCGCGTCCGATCAGGTGCAGCCCGAGCGCCAGCGCGCAGGCGGTGAGGCCCGACCCGCAGGTGCAGATCACGCCCTTGTCGTCGCTGACACCGGCTTCCGCGTACAGGCGTTCCAGGGCTTCGGCATCCTTGAGCAGCCCCGTCTCCGGGTCCATCAACCGCGCGTAATGGAGGTTGCGGCTGCCGGGGATGTGGCCGGAGCGGAGCCCGGCGCGCGGCTCGGGCTCGGCACCGCTGAAGCGATCGGGACTGCGGGCGTCGAGCACGACTTCCTCACTCGCGGCGAGGTTGTCGCGGACCTGGGGCAGGATGCGCATCATCTTCGGGCGGAATCCCACCTCGAACGGGACCGAGGGCACCGGCATCTCGGGATTGCCGGTCTCGATCTCGCGCCCCTCGGCCTTCCACTTGGGAAAGCCGCCGTTGAGAACGGAGACCTTGTCGTAGCCGAAGATGCGGAACATCCACCACACGCGGGCGGCGGAAAACAGGCCCATGCCGTCATAGACGACGACGTGGTCGCCACGCTCGATGCCGAGCGCCGTGACCTCGTCGGAAAAGGTCATCGGGTCGACGATGGCATGAGGGTAGGGCGAGGTCCGGTCGGAGATCAGGTCGATGTCGATGAACTGCGCCCCGGGAATGCGCGCAGCGCGGAATTCGGCGCGGGGGTTGCGCCCGGCGTCCGGCAGGTACCATGACGCGTCGAGAACCTTGACGTTGGCCATCCGGAGCCGGGGCTCCAGCCAGGCCGTCTCGACGATCGATCCCTGATTTTTGTAAGACATTAATAATCGCCCATAAGTAAATGAATTTACTTACGATCCATCCATTCCGGGACGGGAAGATTACGGGCGCGCAGGAACTCCGGATTGAACAGCTTGGACTGGTAGCGCTGGCCGTAGTCGGCGAGCACCGTGACGATGGTATGGCCCGGTCCCATCTGCTGGGCGAGGCGGATCGCGCCGGCGACGTTGATACCGGTCGACCCGCCCATGCACAGCCCCTCGTGCTTGAGCAGGTCGAAGACCACCGGCAGGGCTTCCTCGTCGGGAATGCGAAAGGCGTCGTCGATGGGCGCGCCTTCGAGGTTCTTGGTGACGCGGCCCTGGCCGATGCCTTCGGTGATGGACGTGCCTTCGGCCTTGAGCTCGCCCGACTTGATCCAGTTGTACATCGCCGCCCCGCCCGGATCGGCGCAGGCGATGACCACGTCGTGCCTGCGCTCCTTGAGCGCCATACCGACGCCCGCCAGCGTGCCGCCGGTGCCGATGGCGCAGATGAATCCGTCGACCTTGCCGCCGGTCTGTTCCCAGATCTCGGGGCCGGTGGTCTCGACATGGGCCCTGCGGTTGGCGACGTTGTCGAACTGGTTGGCCCAGACTGCGCCGTGAGCCTCCTTCTCGTTCAGCTCCTTGGCGAGGCGCTCCGAGACCTTGACGTAATTGTTGGGGTCGGCATAGGGCACCGCCGGCACCTCGACCAGTTCCGCGCCGCACAGGCGCAGCATCTGCTTCTTTTCGTCGCTCTGTGTTTCCGGGATGACGATCACGGAACGGTAGCCGCGCGCGTTGCCGACGAGGGCGAGGCCGATGCCGGTGTTGCCGGCGGTGCCCTCGACGACGACGCCCCCCGGCTCCAGCTGCCCCCTGGCCTCGGCATCCTCGATGATGAACAGGGCCGCGCGGTCCTTGACCGAGCCGCCGGGATTGAGGAACTCCGCCTTGGCCAGGATGTCGCAGCCGGTCAGCTCCGACGCCTGGCGCAGGCGGATGAGGGGGGTCCGTCCGATCGCATCGACGAACCCGTCACGAATATCCATGGAAAAGCTCATTGCCCGGCGGTGACGTCCCTAAATGTACTCGAAATTATCGTTGTTTTGCGCGCTTTTACAATGTCAACGCGCAGTTTGGTCGCTGCTAACCTAACGGCCCGGCTGCCGCGGATCAAGGCCGGTACGCGGGGGAGAGGACGGCTCTAGACGGGCTCGAAGCCCCAGCGCGCCCGCGCCCTGTTCTCGTGGAGTGCGAGCCACTGCAGGGCGATCAGGGCCTGGGCGTTGTCGGGGCGCCCGTCGTCGAGCAGCGCCAGCGCGTCGGGCACCGCCATGGGGACGACGCGGATGTCCTCATCCTCGTGGTCGAGGCCGTGGATGCCGCCGGCGCCCGACGCATCCACCCAGGCGACGAAATGCGTCACCGATTCCGACGTGCCGCCGGGGCTGGCGAGGTAGCGGGCCGCCAGGAACAGGTCGCGGACCTCAAGCCCGGTTTCCTCCTTCACCTCGCGCCGGGCGACCTCCTCGACGGTTTCGCCCTCGCCGATGATGCCGGCGACGACCTCCATCAGCCACGGGTCCGTCCCCGCGGCATAGGCGCCGACACGGAACTGCTCCAGCATCACCACCTCGCGCCGCGCCGGGTCGTAGGGCAGGACCGAGACCGCATGGCCGCGCTCGAACACCTCGCGCCGGATCTCGCCGCTCATGCCGCCGCGATGCAGGCTGTGGCGCAGCCGGTAGGCGTCCACCCGGAAGTATCCCTGGAAGACGGTCTTCGCCTCGATGATCTCGACCTTGCGGGCGGGCTTCATGTGTTTCCGCTTTCGATCGCGTGTTCGATGCTGCGGTTGACGGCTCTGAGGCGGCCGCTCACCCACAGCCAGGCCAGGATGCAGATCACGCCGCCGCCGGCGATCGGCCAGCCGAGGCCGGTGAATTCCGCGATCTGTCCCATGATCAGGCCGCCCAGCGCCGGACCGCCGCGGAAAATGATGCCATAGATCGACAGGGCGCGCCCGCGCATCTCCCCCTTGACAACGGTCTGGACGATGGAAAGCACGCCGACGGCGGAGACCGACAAGCCGCAGCCGACGAAATAAAGATTGATCACCGCCGGCCAGAACGACGTCTGCAGCGTGAACACGATGAGGGCCGCGCCGACCCACATGGACGCGAACATCGAAATGGTGGCGAGCCCGACGACCGAAGTACGCAGCATCAGGTAGATGGCGCCGGTGAGCGCGCCGAGGGCGACGGCTCCGGTCATGGTCGCCAGAGCTTCGGGGCCGCGGCCGAACACGCCGCCGACGAAGCCGGGCAAAAGGTCGATGAAGGCGCGGGTGCCGAGAGAGCTCGCGAGCAGGACGATAAGCAGCGGGCCCACCGCCGCGTGGGTGAGGGCGTAGTGGAAGCCGTCCCAGATGTCGCCGGCCAGCCCGCGGCCCCGGCGGCGGTTAACGGGCTCCTCCCGCGGCGTGATGCGGAAGAGGATCCAGAGATAGGCGAGGTAGGCGACAAGGTTCGCGATCATCGCGTAGCCCGGATCGGACAGAGAGGCGATGATGCCGAAGAGAGCGGGACCCGCAAAGCGCGCGAGGTTGAAGCTGATCGAACTGAGCGGGGCGGCGCGGGCGATGTCCTTCTCCCCGACCAGCAGCGGCACCAGGGCAAGACGTGCCGTCTGCCCGAACGCATTGATGACGCCAAGATAGATCGTCGCGGCGAGGAGAACCCAGATGTTCAGCAGTCCGGTAAAATACAGGATCGCGAGAACCGCCGGCTGGACGGCGGACAGCGCGATGGTCAGACGTGCCAACGCCATGCGGTCGAGGCGATCGACAACAGCGCCGCCGATGGGTGAGATCAGCAGCGTCGGCGCCAGGTCGAAAAACAGGATGACCCCGAGCCAGCCCGGCGATTGTGTGAGTTGCCACGCGATCCAGCCAATCGCGAGTCGCTGCGCCCAGTCGCCCACGTGGGACAGGAAATTTCCGCCGATGTAGAGCCCGTAGGGACCCTGGGTAAGCATCCTGCGTGTTTCGGCGAGGGACAGGTTGCCGCTCATCGACCGGCGATCCACGCTATGGGTACGGTGTAACGGGGCATCCTCTGCCTTTGCGCGAAACCGCGCGGACAGCCATCGTCCGGATGACCGTGTCCCTCGCGCTTTTTTGAATGGTTTTCGTCACGGAACCTTGTCCTTATAGGCGCCTCGCTTCGATGATGAAAAGCGGAAAGTCGTCCCCATGTCCGGAGTACGCACATCATGAGCACCACAAGTGAAAAGGTCGAATTCATCGGCCATGACGGTGCGAGCCGTCTCGCCGCCCGCCTCGACACGCCGGAAGGAGGCGCCAGGGCGGTCGCGCTGTTTGCCCATTGCTTCACCTGTTCGAAGGATATCCGCGCCGCGTCGCGCATCGCCGGCGCCCTGGCGGCGCGCGGCTTCGCCGTCCTGCGCTTCGATTTCACCGGGCTCGGTGCTTCGGAGGGCGAGTTCGCCAACACCAACTTCACCTCCAACGTCCAGGATCTTGTCGCCGCCGCGGAATTCCTCGGTTCCCGTGGCCAGCCGCCCCAGATCCTGGTCGGCCATTCGCTGGGCGGTGCCGCGGTGCTGGCGGCTGCGGGGCACATCCCTTCGGTCAAGGCCGTGGCCACCATCGGCGCGCCCGCCGATCCCGCCCATGTCGCCCACCTGGTCGGCGGCACGGACAAGGAGAAGGCGATCCGCGACCACGGTTCGGCCGAGATCGAGATCGCCGGGCGCACATTCACGATCTCCAGCCAGTTCCTCGACGACATCGCTGTGCAGAACGTCGCCCGCAATCTCGCCAATCTGAAGCGCGCGCTGCTGATCTTTCACGCGCCGCGCGACAACGTGGTCGGGATCGACAACGCCGCCGCCATCTTCGCCGCGGCGAAGCACCCCAAGAGCTTCGTCTCCCTCGACGATGCCGATCACCTGCTGTCCCGGTCGGCGGATGCGACCTATGTCGCCGACGTGCTCGCCGCCTGGGCCGGCCGTTATATCGACGGGGAAGAAGCTACGGCACCAGCCCCCGTTTCGGCGCCGCCGGTACCGGAAGGTTATTCCGTCATGGTGGCCGAGACGGGGACGGGCGCCTTCACCCAGTCGGTGCGGGCCGGCCGGCATCTGCTGACCGCCGACGAGCCCGAACGGGTTGGTGGCAACGACCGGGGTCCGGGGCCCCATGCGTACCTGCTGGCGGGCCTCGGGGCCTGCACCTCGATGACGCTCAGGATGTACGCCCGGCGCAAGGAATGGGACATCGGCCGCATCTCCGTCGCCCTCGCTATTGCGGTGATCGACAGGGACAATCCGAAGGCAGGTTCCCGGATTACGCGCCGGATCGTGGTGGCGGGGCCGCTCGATGCTGAACAGCGGGAGAAACTCCTTGAAATCGCGAATAAATGCCCGGTGCACCGGACGCTGTCGAATCCGCTTGAAATCGCTACGGAACTTGAGGGCTAGGCGCGCGACGCCGGGCACCGCTATAATTGCGGCGCATTTCGTAAATCGTTTGGGCAGAGAGGAAAGTCATGGCGGACGGTAGCGGCCGTAACGAAGTCAACGTTCCGTTCGACGACCTGCGCGGCTGGATCGAGGAAGCCGACCGGCTCGGCGAGCTCAAGCGCGCCAATGGCTACAACTGGGAGGAACAGATCGGCTGGGCGGCCGAAATCCTCCAGCACGATGATGTCGCGCCGGTCGCGCTGTTCGACGACATTCCGGGCGTGCCCAAGGGCTGGCGGGTGCTGACCAATTTCTTCGCCGCCAAGCGCAAGAACATGACGCTGGGCTTCCCGACCGACCTCAGCAAGGTGGAGCTCTCGGAAGCGTTCCTCCAGCATTACCGTGAGATCGCCAAGAAGCCGATGCCCTACGAGGTCGTGAAGTCCGGCCCGGTGATGGAAAACGTCATGGAAGGGGACGACATCGACGTCACCAAGTTCCCGACCCCGGTCTGGCACGACCAGGATGAGGGGCGCCGCTATATCGGTACCGGTTCCTTCAACGTCACCATCGATCCCGATGAAGGCTGGGTCAACGTCGGCACCTACCGGGTGATGATCCAGGACAAGAACCACGTCGCCTTCTATATCTCGCCGGGCAAGCACGGGCGCATCCACCGCGACAAGTACGAGGCCCAGGGCAAAGCCATGCCGGTCTGCATCGTCGTTGGCGGCGATCCGCTGACTTTCCTCATGGGCTGCACCGAGATCCCCTATGGCGTCTGCGAATTCGATGTCGCCGGTGCCTATCGCGGCCGCCCAATGAAGGTGGTCAAGGGCAAGCACACCGGCCTGCCGTTCCCCGCCAACGCCGAAATCGTGATCGAGGGCTTCGTCGAGCCTGGCGACAAGGCACCCGAAGGCCCGTTCGGCGAATGGACGGGGTACTACGGCTCCAAGATGCGGGCCGAACCGGTCCTCACCATCAAGGCCATCTACCATCGCAATGATCCGATCATCCTCGGCTGCCCGCCGCAGCGTCCGCCGGAGGAGCAGGCGCGCTACCGCGCCGTGATGCGGTCGGCGCTGCTGAAGGACGAGCTGTCCAAGTCCGGCGTGCCCGACGTGGTGGCAACCTGGTGCCATGAGGTCGGCGGCTCGCGTCAGCTCACGGCGGTCTCCATCAAGCAGCGCTACCCCGGTCATGCGCGGCAGGTGGGTCACATGGCGGCGATGTGCCGCTCCGTCGCCTATGCCGGCAAGTACGTGATCGTAGTCGACGACGACATCGACGTCGCCAACCTGGAGGAGCTGATGTGGGCGGTGTGCTCGCGCTCCGATCCCATCAAGTCCATCGACTTCATCCAGAACGCGTGGTCGACGCCGCTCGACCCCTGCATCACGCCGTGGGACAAGGCCAAGGGCAATTTCACCAATTCGCGCGCCATCATCGATGCCTGCCGGCCCTTCCACTGGAAGGACCAGTACCCCGTCGTCAACATGCCGACACCGGAGACCACCAGGAAGGCCTGGGAAACCTTCGGCTGGATGTTCGAGAAGTAATCTCTTCGCAGAGCGGCGGTCGGGGGTTACCGTCCGCCCATTTGGCGGGGGCCATTGCCCCCGCTTTTTTCGTGTCACGTTCGTGAAACGGTCGGGGGATATCCTCTGCCCTCACCAACGAGAAAGCGTCGTGGGTCGCTAATTCGGATGTTTGCGATCCTATATAATTCGATTATTCTGGAAATATGGAAATCGAAAACGCGGCCGTCAGCTTCCAGGCCCTGGCCAACGAGACGCGCCTCAAGGCCTTTCGCCTGATCATTTCGGCCGGCAAGGACGGACTGCCGGCCGGTGAAATCGCCCGGCTGCTGGAAGTGCCGGCGTCAACCCTGTCGAGCCACCTTGGCGTACTCGAGCGTTCCGGACTCATCCAGTCGTGGCGGGTCCAGCGTTCCATCTACTACGCCGTGCAGGAAGAAGGCGTCCGCGGCATCGTGAGCTTCCTGACGCGCAACTGCTGCCGCGGCGAACCCGAACTTTGCGGCTTCCATGTACGGGAGCCTGCGCCGCGCAGGAAGGCAAGGAAAAGCGCATGACCGACCCGAAAAAATTCAACGTCCTGTTCCTCTGCACCGGCAACTCGGCCCGCTCGGTCATGGCGGAATCGATCCTCAACCGCGAGGGGCTCGGCAGGTTCCAGGCCTACAGCGCAGGCAGTCATCCCGCCGGACGACTGAATCCGTATACCGTCGACCTGCTGCGGCGCAACAACTACCCGGTGGAACAGCTTCGGTCCAAGGACTGGGAGGAATTCGCCCGTCCCGGCGCGCCGGAGCTGGATTTCGTCTTCACCGTCTGCGACAAGGCCGCGGGGGAGGTGTGTCCCGTTTGGCCGGGCCAGCCGATGACGGCCCATTGGGGCTTCCCCGATCCGGCAACCTTCGAGGGATCGGAAGCCGAAACCCGCGCCATCTTCGCCGAAGTCTTCCGCCAGATCTATACCCGCATCACCTTGTTCATCGCCCTGCCCATGCAGAGCCTCGATCGGCTCAGCCTGCAGAAGAGGCTCGACGATCTCGGCAAGGCACCGGCACCGACGGCCTGACCCGTCATGCCGCCCTTTACCCTGTCCCGGCGCCTCGCGGCGGAACTGCTCGGCACGGCCCTGCTGCTGGCGGTCGTGGTCGGCTCGGGCATCATGGCCGAGCGCCTGGCGGGCGGAAACGTCGCCATCGCGCTGATCGGCAATACCCTTGCGACCGGCGCCGGACTCGTCGTCCTCATCCTCATCTTCGGGCCGGTCTCGGGCTGCCACATCAATCCGGCGGTCACCCTGTCCTTTCTGATGCAGGGCAAGATTCTCCGTAGCGAAGCCGCGCTTTACGTGCTGGTCCAGGTGATCGGTGCCGTGGCGGGGGTGATCGTCGCGCATCTGATGTTCGACCATGCGCCCGTCGTCGCCGGCATCAAGGTCCGTAGCGGCGGCGGCCAGTGGCTGGGCGAAGCGGTGGCTAGCTTCGGTCTCATTCTCACAATCATGGGATGCCTCCGGTTTCGCACAACCGCAGTGCCCTATGCGGTCGGCCTCTACATCACTGCGGGCTACTGGTTCACCTCGTCCACGTCGTTCGCGAATCCGGCGGTGACGGTGGCGCGGGCGCTCACGGACACGTTCACCGGCATCCGCCCCCTCGATGCGCCGTTCTTCATCGTCGCCGAGATCGGCGGCGCGATCCTCGCCACCGCCTTGGGGCTGTGGCTGTTCTCCGGCGCTCCAGAAAGCGTCGCGGAAGGCGAGCCGCAACAGGCGCGAACCGTTCCCGCCGACGAGGCCACCTAAGCTAAGGCCCGTGATGGGTGGCGAGCGGGCTCGTCTCCGCGAGCTGCATCATCCGGTGTAGGAGCTCTTCCGTCAGCGCCGCGCGTAGCGCGGCATGGCCCGGATCGTCGTAGAGGTTGTGCAGTTCCTGCGGGTCGGAGTCGAGGTCGTAGAGCTCCCCGAAGCTGCGCCCGTCGTCGTAGACGGAGAACCGCCAGCGCCGTCCCATCAGCGTGCGGACCCGGAAGCCGTGACGGAACCCCATGTAGCCGTAGCGCTGGTGCTCCTCGATCACCATTGGCGCGTCGCTATCCCGTTCGCCCATCAGGTCACGGCCCTGGATTCCGTTATGGGGCGCGAGCCCGGCGCGGGCGAGGACCGTGCGGGCGATGTCGAGGGTCCCGGCCGGGTCGTCCCGGACCTCGCTGATTGCCGGAGCCGTCGGTCTGCCCAGATGAAGGGGACGCGGACGAGGCCCTGGTAGTGCAACGCCCCTTTCAGCAAGAGCTGGTGGTCGCCCAGGAAGTCGCCATGATCGGTGGTGAAAATCACGACGGTGTTGTCAGCAAGGCCGAGCGCGTCGAGCTTGCGTAGCACCTGGCCGATGCGGTCGTCGATATTGGCGATCATGCCGTGGGTCAGCGCCCCGGCCTCGCGCGCCTCGTGCTCGGTGACCGCGATGACGCGCTGGCCGTTGCGGTTCTGCTTGCCGGCGTCGCGTGCCTCGCACAACGCCGCGACATGGGGCGGAAGCGCGGCACCCTTTCCATTGAAGCTTTTCGGCAGTTCCATATCGGCGGGGTCGAACATGTCCCAATACTTTCCCGGCGGCGTGAACGGGTGATGCGGATCGGGGAAGGAGCACTGGATGAAGAAGGGCTCTGCCCCGCCGCCGCGGACATGGGCGTCCAGATACTCGCAGGTTTTGTCGGCGATATAGGCGGTGGGATAGAGCTCCTCCGGCACAGCCGTTCGCCAAGCCTGCGGGCAGGTGGTGGCGTTGCCGGGCAACTGGTTCTCTGGCCCGACGAGGTCGCTGCTGCCGGGATGATGCGCCTCGAGCCAGCGGGCGTAATGGCCGACCACTTTGTCGCCGTGGCCGACGCACAGGTCCACATGGCGGAAGCCGTAGTAGGGCAGGTCGAGTTCGTGGCTCGAATCGGCGAGCCACTTTGGCCGAAGCTCCTGGTCGTAGCGGCCGTGGCCGAGGATCGTCTTGTCCGCCTCCCTCAGTTCATCGGGAGGCAGCACCAGCGCCGGGTCCACCTCGGGCATGCCGAGGGTCGGCTTGTTGGGCGACATGCTCTGCAGGTGACATTTGCCGATCAGTGCCGTGCGCCAGCCCGCGGCGGTGAGCAGGTCGACGAAGGTCGTGGCCGACAGCGACAGCGGTATGCCGTTGTGGCGCGCGCCGTGGAGCGACGGCATGCGCCCGGTCATCAGGGTGGCGCGATTGGGCATGCAGATCGGCGTCGCGACATAGAAGCGCGAGAACCGCGTGCCGCGCGCGGCGATGGAATCGATCGCCGGCGTGGCGATGGCATTGCCGTAGCAACCGAGGTGATCGGCCCGGTGCTGGTCGGTGATGAACAGCAGGAAATTGGGCCGGACTCCGGCCCCGGACAAAGCAGGCACTGAACGTTCCGCCTCAGCCCTTGCTTGCCGGAACCTTGATCTTGTCGGGATTCTCGAACACGTAGTTGTTGTCGCCGACGACCTCGTTCTTGGCACCACGGCGCGGATTGCCCGCCGGTTCCGCCCGCGCGCCGAGGAGGATCATGTATTCATTCCCCGTATTGTCGAGCTGGTACAGATGCTCCTTGGGGACGAGCATGAGCTGCCCCGGCCCGATCACCTGCTCCTTGCCGCCGGGGAAGTGGAAGGTGCATTCGCCCTGGACGCAGTAGAAGAACTGGTCCGCCGTATGTTTGTGCATCGGTCCCTTGGTGCCGGGGTAGTCGCCGTGCACCCAGGTATGGAAGTGGTCGGACGAGAACAGCACTTCCTTGGAGTGGCCGAGCTCGAGCTCGGGTTGCTTGAGCAGATCGATGAACTTGACCGCCATGGTTTCCTCCCGTTCGGGTTGCCGGACCGTATGCCCTTTGTGCCAACGACTGTGGCAAATCGACCGGCCGCGGTCAACGCGGGGTGGGGCTGGAGCGGGGATTATTTTTCCCGGGAAAAGACGCGGCACAGGCCGTTCCGCGGTGCTAAAGTCCGGCCCACGTCACGACCAAATGGCCGGGGAGGGCCGACCCATGACCGATTTCACGCTTCTCAACTTCGCCGGCGCCAACGGCGCTGCCGTTCCGGGCATCAAGGTGGGGGACAGTGTCATCCCCATCGCCGAGGGCCTCGCGGCCATCGGCCGCAAGAACGTCGCCTGGGCGGGCTCGACCAAGGCCGCGCTTGGCGCCTGGGGCGACGCGGAGAAGCGGCTCAGCGAGCTCGCCGGCAAGTCCGGCGATGCGGCGGTGAAGGCCGTTGCGAAACCGCTTTCCTCCGTGCGTCTGCTCGCCCCTGTCATCTACCCGGACGCCATCTTCTGCGCCTTCGCCAATTTCACCGACCACATGAAGGAAATGTCGGATCGCTCGCCGCCGGACAAGGCGACCGTGCAGCCGCTGCACTTCGTCAAGCTCGGCGCCCATTGCGTCATCGGGCCGGAGGAGACCATCCAGCTCCCGGCGATTTCCAAGCAGGTGGACTGGGAAGGGGAGCTCGCCGTCGTCATCGGCAAGCCCGCCCGCAACGTCGCGGCGAAGGATGCGATGAACTACGTCGCCGGCTACACCATCATGAACGACCTCAGCCTGCGCGACCGCGGCACGCGCAAGGACTGGAACGTCCGCCACGACTTCCTCCTGGGCAAGAGCTTCGACACCGGCGCGCCCATGGGGCCGTGGATCGTCCCGGCGAAGCAGGTGAAGGACGTGTACAAGCTCACCATGAAGCAATGGGTAACCGGCGAGCTGATGCAGGACTCCGACACCAGCTACATGCATTTCACCATCGCCGAACAGATCGAAGCGCTCTCGCGCCAGTTCACGCTTCGGCCCGGCGATGTCATCGCCACCGGCTCGCCGTCGGGCAACGGGCGGCCGCGCGGCATCTACCTCAAGCCCGGTGACGACCTGCTGGTGGAGATTCAGGATATCGGCCGCCTGCATAATCCGATCGTGCAGGGGGAATAGCTGCAGACCGAGCGCACCATTCCAGAGGGTGAATCAATTTACCCTTCGTCATCGCCCGGTTTATCCGGGCGATCCATCTGGATGCCCCGGACGTGAAGCTTGTCCTTGGGCCGCGCTGCGCGCGGGCCCGAGGGCCGGGGCATGACGTTTTAACGTTAGGGCAACACGCCCTAGTCCGCCTCCACGATCGCCGCCTCGATCAGGCGGCGGTAGTTCTCCGGCATGGCGACGGAGGTGCGCGCTTTCAGGTCGAAGCACACCTCGGTCACCTCCTGACGGGCATGGACGACGCCGGTCTCTATGTTGACGAGGCGCTGGCGGTGGGTCGCGCTCTTGGTGCCGACCTTCACGAATCCCGTCTCGACCCTGAGCATGTCGCCGGCCCGCGCCTCGCGCAGGAAGTCGGTCGCCGTGCGCGCCACCACGGTGACGACTCCGGTGTCCTGCATCAGCCGGTTGGTGATGCCGATCAGCGGCCAGATCTGGAAGCTGCCGTCGTCGAAGACATGGGCGTACCAGCGCACGTTCATGTGTCCCAGGTGATCGCAGTGGGTGGGGAAGACGACCATGCGGGCGGTATCGATCCATTCGGCCATGGGGGGCTCCAGTTGCGGCTACGGCCCGCAGCATAGTTAGGGGCGGGTTAAAGGAAAAGGAAACGCCGCGTCTTTCCGCGGCAAACCCCTGCATTTGGGGCGATTTCAACGCGACCTTCGTTGACCCCGGTGGACCGATCACGGACAACAGCGGGCTTTGTTCACTGGAGGGAAACGCCCATGACCAGGATTTGCTCTTTCGCCATCCGTCGCGGGACCCTGATTTCCGTCGCGGCGGCGATGTGTCTTGCGCTCGCAAGCTGCATGAGCCCGGACGGCGCCGATACCGCTTCCCAGCGCCGCTCGGTCCAGGACATGCGGGCCAAGACCATGGCGCGGCTCGATGAGGTTCATCCCGGCGCGTGCGAGCGCATCGCCAAGGCGGCGGGCCATGCCGTGTTCAGCAACGTTAACGTCAACCTCATCCTGCTGTCGGCGGGCGGGGGCTGGGGCGTCGTCCGCGACAAGGCCACCGGCAAGGACACCTACATGCGCATGGCGTCCGGCGGGATCGGCCTCGGCCTCGGCGTGAAGGATTTCCGCGGCGTTTTCGTCTTCGATACCAAGGAAAGGCTCGACTGGTTCGTGAACGAAGGCTGGGACGCCTCGGGCCAGGCCGATGCCGCGGCCAAGGCCTCCGACAAGGGCGGCGCCTGGGCCGGCGCGGTGGACGTGGCGCCGGGGGTGCACCTCTACCAGATCACCGAGAACGGCCTCGCGCTCCAGGCGACGGTGCAGGGCACCAAGTTCTG
Organism: Alphaproteobacteria bacterium; assembly: GCA_009380075.1. Taxonomy (GTDB): domain Bacteria; phylum Pseudomonadota; class Alphaproteobacteria; order SMXQ01; family SMXQ01; genus WHSO01. The sequence continues at coordinate 47,362 of WHSO01000009.1, forward strand.
GAAGGACAGCGAGCTGAACTGAACGCCGCTACGGCACCGCGTCCAGCGCGCGCGGCTCGACATGGGCGAAATGCGCCTTCCGGCGCACGGCGCCCATGTCGATCGCGAGCGGCGCCGTGAACATCGGCCCGGCGTAGCAGAAGCTGTGGAACTCGCCGCGCTCGCCGCAGGGATCGCAGGACGGCGGCAGGTCGTCGAGGAGCGCCGTGTCGAACTCCCGCCCGAGGAAACGTTCGTCGAGCTGTTGCAGATCCACGCTGACGATGCGCGCGTGCAACCCGGCGGCGATCATCTCCCCGGAGAGCGCGCGCGTATCCTTTCCCCATAGCGGAAACACCGGCGTGATGCCCGTGCCCGCCAGCTTTTCCTCCCGGTAGCGGCGAACGTCTTCGAGGAACAGATCGCCGAAGGCTATATGCGTAATGCCGTCTGCCCGCGCCTGCGCGACGAAGGCGCTCATGGCGCGTTCGTAGGCGTCGTTGGGGCAGGGATCGGGGAGGTGCACCTCGGTCACCGGCAGGCCCACCGCGCGCGCCTGGGCATGCAGGGTGGTGAGGCCGATGCCGTGAATGGTGACACGAGACTGGTCCGCCTCGCCGGTGGTGGTGCTCATCAGTCCGGCGATCTCGAAGTCACCCGACCGGCGCAGTCCGTGCAGCGCCCACGCGCTGTCCTTGCCGGTGCTCCAACTGAGGAGGAGGCGCGGGCGCGCGCCGCTCATGTCCCCGTTCATCCGTCGTTTCCTCCCCGGAATATCGCCGTTGCGGCCACCGATATTATGGCCGGTCAGTCCCCGTTCACAAAAGTGAAAGCATCGCGGCACCGCCAAACGCCTTGTGCCTAAGGCGGCTTCGTTATTTAATCAATGCGATGGGTGCGTGATTGAAGGTTGTGCTGCACCATCCAATCAACAAGGCGTTGATCGCACGTTTAGGCGGTCGGCTCGGAAAATTTCGGAAGGAAGGTCACCCATGCTTTCGCGCGAAGACAACGAACGCCTGACCCGGGTCGGCCCCGGCACGCCCATGGGAGAGCTCATGCGCCGCTACTGGGTGCCGGTGGTGTTCTCGCACCAGATTCCGAAGCCCGACTGCCCGCCGGTGCGGGCGAAGCTGCTGGGCGAGAACCTGGTGGCGTTCCGCGACACCTCCGGCAAGCCCGGACTGGTCGCCGAGGCCTGTCCCCACAGGCTCGCCTCCCTGTTCTACGGCCGCAACGAGGAAGGCGGCCTGCGCTGCGTCTATCACGGCATCAAGTTCGACCGCGACGGCAATTGCATGGACGTGCCCTGCATCGCGCCGGGCACCACCACCGAAACCCAGATAAACGCCATCAAGCGCCAGATGCGCATCAACGCCTATCCGTGCGAGGAGAGGGGCGGGGTGGTCTTCGCCTATATGGGACCGCCCGAACTCAAACCCGCGTTTCCCGATCTCGAATGGGTCCGCGTCGATGACGACCAGCGTTATGCCACCCGCCATATCCAGGAATGCAATTGGCTGCAGGGACTCGAGGGCGGCTTTGACGCAACGCATCTGACTTTCCTGCACGGCGGTGCGGCGGAACCGAGCCGGAAATTCGTCCCGTCGCTTTACGAAGTGGTGCCGACCGACTTCGGTTTCGTCGTCGGCACCGCGCGCGATCTCGGCGGACCGGTCTTCCACTGGAACATCAACGTCATGCTGATGCCCTTCCACAAGATCATCTCGTCGGTGCCGCACGCCGCGCACATGTGGATGCCGATCGACGACGAAAACACCATGCTCTACAGCATCGACTTCAAGCCCGAGGGTTCGGGCCCGTTCACGGAGGAGGAGCTCGAACGCTCCCGGGCCTACAACGGCATCCACACCGAGAACATCCCCGGCACCGACCACGCCGTCCGCAACAAGTCGAACGACTACATGATCGACCGCGAGCTGCAGGCGAGCGGCGAATCCTTCACCGGCATGAAGGGGCTCGGTATCCAGGATTGCGGCATCCAGGAATCCATGGGCCCGGTCGTCAACCGCCAGGGTGAACACCTGCTGGTGGGCGACACCGCCATCGTCAAGATCCGCGATCTCTTGCTCAAGACCTTGCGCGACATGGAAGATGGCAAGCCGCTGCCGGGCCTCGACCCCAGAACCCATCGCGTGCGTTCAACGCGCTACGAGGCGCCGAAGGACACCCCGTTCAAGTTCGACCGTGCCAGCATAGACGCCTGATCCAAGAACACGATCAAATCCAGTACCAACAGGGAGTACACCGCCCGATGAACGGCGCCGAAGTCATTGCCCGTATCCTCAAGACCGAGGGCACGGAATTCCTGGCCTGCTATCCCCGCAACGCCCTGATCGACGCCTGCGCGGCGCTCGACATCCGCACCATCCTGTGCCGGCAGGAACGCATCGGCGTCGGCATGGCCGACGGTTTCTCGCGCATCCGCCACGGCCGCCAGAACGGCGTCTTTGCCGCCCAGCATGGCCCGGGAATCGAAAACGCCTTCGCCGGTGTCGCCCAGGCCTATTCCGAGAACGTGCCCGTTCTGGTGATCCCGGCAGGGTTTTCCGGCGAGCGCCAGACCGTCCATCCGACCTTCCGCGCCGCCGAGGTCTACCGCCCCGTCACCAAATGGTCCGCCTGCGCCCATACGGTGCAGGAATTGCCAGAGATCATGCGCCGGGCCTATCAGGCGCTGCGTTCGGGCAAGCCGGGACCGGTGCTGGTCGAGGTTCCGGTCCAGGTCATGGAGCGCGACGAATTCAAGGGCGAGCTCGACTACAAGCCGGTGCCGGTCATGCGCTCGGGCCCCGATCCCGTCGCCATCGAGCAGGCGGTGAAACTGCTCCTCGAAGCCAAATGCCCCGTCATCTGGGCCGGGCAGGGCGTGATCTATGCCGAGGCGAGCGACCGCCTGCTGGCGCTGGCGGAGATGATCGCCGCACCGGTCGCCTGCACCAACCCGGGCAAGAGCGCGGTGCCCGACGCCCATCCGCTGGCGCTCGGCGGTTCGACCCGCTCGCGTTCCAAGATGTACGCCGAGTACATGCGCCGCTGCGACCTCATCCTCGCCATCGGCTCGAGCCTGACCAGGACCTCCTTCGGCCCACCGATGCCCAAGGGCAAGACCATCATCCACTCGACTAACGATCCTTCCGACATCAACAAGGATCACCGCGCCGATATCGGCATTCCTGGCGACGCGGCGCTCGTTATCGACGCGCTGATCGCCGAGGTCGCGCGCCGGAACAAGGGCAGCCGGGCGAACCAGCTTGCCGCGCTGAAGGAAGACATTGCCGCGATCAAGAAGGACTGGAAGGCCGAATGGGCCAAGCACTTCGAATCCGACGAGGTGCCGATCAACCAGTACCGTGTGATCGGCGAGATGCTGAAGCTGGTGGACCGCGACAATGCCATCGTCACCCACGACTCCGGCAGCCCGCGCGAACAGACCCTGCCGTGGTGGGAGACGACGAAGCCCGGCAGCTATCTCGGCTGGGGCAAGTCGACGCAACTCGGCTACGGCCTCGCGCTGGCGCTCGGCGCCAAGCTCGCCGCGCCCAAGAAGACCTGTATCAACGTCATGGGCGATTGTTCTTTCGGCATGACCGGCATGGACATCGAGACGGCTTCGCGCAACGACATCGGCATCTTCACCGTGGTCTTCAACAACCAGGTCATGGCCTGCGAGCGCGCGGTGCTGACCGAGGCCACGGCCAGGTTCGGCGCGCTCAGCGTCGGAGGGACCTATGCCAAGGTGGCCGAAGGGCTGAACGTTGCGGCGCGGCGGGTGGACAAGCCCGCTGACCTCGCCGGCGCAATCAAGGAAGGGCTCGACACCAACGCCAATGACAAGCCGTTCCTGCTCGAGGTGGTGGCCAAGGAAGGCTACGACTTCTCGCGTTACGAATGAACCGAATACCGCGCGGAGGGCATCGCCTTCCGTGCGCAAGACAGGGGGAGAGCAACATGAACCTACGTATGCTGATGATGTATTCCGTGGCCGTGACAACGGCGGGAGCGGCGCCGGCATGGGCGGCCGATCCGTTCTACAAGGACAAGACCGTCACCATCGTGACCTCGACCGGCGCCGGCGGCCAGTACGACACCATCGCCCGTGCCGTGGCGCGCCACATGCGCAGCAAGCTCGACGGCAACCCGACCATCATCGTCCAGAACATGCCGGGCGGCGGTAACCTGCTGGCCACCAACTACATGTTCAACATCGCGCCCAAGGACGGCACGGCCTTCGCCACCCTGCACAATTCCCAGCCGATGCAGCAGGCGCTGGGCGTCGGTGGCGTGCGGTTCGATGCACGGAAGTTCAACTGGCTCGGCTCCACCGGGTCCGAGAATTCAAGCTTCATCGTCTGGCACACGGCGGGCGTGAAGAGCTTCGACGATCTCCTGAACAAGGAGGTCACGGTCGGCGCGACCGGCGCCGGTTCCAGCCTCACCACCTTCCCCGCGGTGATGAACAACGTCCTCGGCACCAAGCTGAAGATCGTCAGCGGATACCGGTCCTCGCCCGAGATCAACATCGCCATCGAGCGCGGCGAGGTGCAGTCGCGCGCCTTCGGCCTCGGCTCGCTGTTCGCCGAATACGGCGACCGTTGGGTCAAGGGGAAGAAGATCGTGTTCGCCGCCCAGATCGGTCTCAAGCGCGACAAGCGTATCCCCGAGGTGCCGACCCTGGTCGAACTGGCCAAGACCCAGGAAGCCCGTGATATCCTGAAGTTCATTGCGGCGCCGACGGCGCTGGGCAAACCTTACACCGCGCCGCCGGACCTGCCCGCCGAGCGGGTCAAGACCCTGCGCGCGGCCTTTGCGGCAACCATGGCCGACAAGGCCTTCAACGCGGAGATGACCAAGCTCCATATCGACCTCGACCCGATGTCGGCCGAGGAGACCACCCAGGTCGTGATGGGCACGGTCAACGCCGCGCCCGCGGTCGTGGCCGAGGCCAAAAAGGTCCTGCCCAAGAAGAGCAAGAAGAAGAAGAAGAAGAAAAAGGAATGACCCGCGAGGCTGCGCGATCCGCGCAACGGATCATGGTTGCAATGCAACAGGAGACTGCATGATGTATCGGACATTGCTAATGGCAGCCGTCGCCATAATGGCGGCGTCGCCGATCCTGGCGGACGACTTCTACAAGGGCAAGACGGTCACCATCATCACCTCGACCGGCCCCGGCGGGTCCTATGACACCATCGCCCGCGCGATCTCGCGATACATGCCCCGCCATCTCGAGGGCAGGCCCACCATGATCGTGCAGAACATGCCGGGCGGCGGCAACCTTCTGGCCACCAACCACATGTACAACATCGCGGCCAAGGACGGTACGGCGCTCGCTACCATCAACAACGCGGTGCCGCTGCACCAGATTCTGGATGGGCGCGGCGTGCGGTTCGACGCGCGCAAGTTCAACTGGATCGGCTCGACCGGGAACTCCAACTCGGTCACCTTCGCCTGGCACACGACGGGCGTGAAAAGCATCAAGGACCTGATGACCAAGGAAGTCATCCTCGGCGGCACCGGCCCGGCATCCAGCATCGTCATCTTTCCGGCGGTGATGAACAACCTGCTCGGCACCAGGTTCAAGATCGTCACCGGCTACAAGAGCTCGGCCGCGGTGGACATCGCGCTCGAGCGTGGCGAGGTCCAGTCCCGCTCCGGCAGCTACGAATCCGCCGCCACCCAGCATCCCGACTGGATCACCGGCAAGAAGGTGGTGTTTTTGGTGCAGGTCGGCGCCCGGCGCGAAAAGACACTGCCCGACGTGCCGCTGCTGACCGAGCTCGCGCGCAACGACCAGGAGCGTGAGGTGCTGAAGCTGGTTTCGGCGCCGATCCTGCTGGGGCGGCCCTATCTGGCGCCACCCGGCGTCAACGCGGCCCGCGTCGCCCAGCTTCGCAAGGGTTTCGCCGACACCATGGCCGATGCCGTTTTCCTGGCCGAGACCAGGAGGCTCGGCCTCGATATCGCCGCGATGACAGGCGAGGAGGTCGCCAAGGTGGTGGACGACACCATCAACGCCGCCCCCGAGGTGGTGGCGCAGGCCAAGAAGGTAATGCCGAAGCGCAAGGCGAAGAAGAAAAAGAAATCCGGATAGAGCATTTTTCCGGAGGACTGAATCAATTGATTCGTCATCACCCGGTTTATCCGGGCGATCCATTACGTGGATGCCCCGCATGCGCGGGGCATGACGGTTCAGAATTATCGCCGTCTCGCACCCGTCTCACGACGGGCCCGGAACAGCTTCCATCAAATCGGTGAGCACGCCCTTCCAGGTGCGGTCGATGGCCCAGCTTTCGTTCAGGCCCGTGAGCACGAGGTCGAGCTTTTCCGGCGTGTCGCAGTGCCGCTCGACCACCTGGGTCAGGATGCCGGAATGGGCGACATCGACCTCGGCATGCTCCTTGGCGTTGACCTGCTTGTCGAAAGGGATGCCGAGCTCGCGCTCCTGTTTCTTGCCCCAGCGGTAGGAGATTCCGCCGCCGTCGACCCATTCCGAGGAATTGGACACTTCGAGCGCGGCGCTGGCGGCGAACGACTTGAGCCACGGGCCCGAGCGCGACAGGTGCAGCCAGGCGTAGAGGCAGGTGAGGGTTTCGTCGGCCAGGGTCTCGCGCTCGAAATCCTCGCGAGTCAGGCCCACGGTCGCCGCCTGGCGGACCTGGAGGTCGTAATGGTTCTCCACCCCGCGCTCGGGATTGCCGGAAAGCTCGTCGAGCTCGTGCTCCCAGATCAGCGCCTTGACGTCCATGGGCGACAGCGCCTGGGCGAAGGCCCAGCAGTCGCGCCGGTTGAGCTGCCAGAAGCCCTTCTGCAGCGCATACTTGCCCGCCCGCGCCTTGTTCAGCAGCAGCGCCAGCATGCGCCGGTACTGGGGGGATTCGAACTGGGCGTTGGCGAGGCGCCGCACCTCGGCGTAGAAAGCATGTTTGCGGTCGGTCATGTCGATGGCCGGGGCCATAGTCATGGTCATGGTGAAGGGCTCCCCCCTGATCCGTTTGCGTTATTCTGGCATCGCCGCCGGGCGATGGCAAACCGTGCCGGGCGTCCCTTCCGCCGGGCCCGGTTTGGGACTAACATGCCGACAAACAACAATATCAACGCGCCAGGCAACCGGCGCCACGCCCTGGGAAGCCCCTGATGACCATCACCTTCGCGCGTCCGCAGAATGCCCGGTTTTTCGGCCTGGCCGTTGCCGCCGTTGGAATCGCGGTGTCGTACGGCCCGGCTGTTGTTCGAGCTCCGCCTGCAGAGCCTGGCGGTGCTGGTCGAGACAGACCATTTCAACGGTCATGGCGGCGTGGAGCAGCCCCTCCTTGACCGCGTCGCGTGGACAATCTCAAAATTTCGCAATAGACATGAAATGGGACTGACTTGGGAGGCGTCAGGGGGGGCGCATTCGGGCGGCTGCCCGTCTTGCCGCCTCCTGCCATCGAGGTTGGGCGATAAGGGGCTTCAGTCAAATCGGCACCACGTGCATATCGCGGACAGCTTCGGAAACAGGGAGAACTCGCATGTTCAAGTCGGTAGGTCTCGTCGGCGTCGGAGCGATGGGGCAGGCGCTGCTCCAGCGCCTTGTCCTCGCGGGTGTCAAGGTCCGGGCCTATGACATCTCGGAAGAAAGCATGGCTGCGGCCCGCAAATTGGGCGCGGAAACGGTGGATTCTCCGGCCGAGGCTTCGCGCGGCGTCGAAGCTGTTCATCTATTCGTACGTACGGATCAGGAAGAAATCCAATCGGCCACAGGTCCGGGCGGCCTACTTGAAGGTGCGGTCCCCGGCACGATCCTGTTGTTGCATAGTACTGTGATGCCCGAGACCACACTGCAGGTCGCTGCGGCCGCAAAGAAAAAGAACGTGGATGTTGTGGACGCCCCCGTGACGTCAGTGCCGCGGCATGTCAGCGGGGGAGAGGGCGTATTCCTCGTCGGAGGAGACCCCGATGTCGTGGCTCTCGTACGTCCTCATCTCAAAGTGCTCGGCAAACACCTTTACTATTTCGGCCCCCTCGGTTCCGGCAACATCGCCAAAATTGCGAAGAACTCCATCAACGCCATGGAACGCGTCATGCTGGCCGAGGTATTGGCGGTCGTAGAGGCGGGAGGCCTCGATTTGAACAACTTCATGGAGATGTCAGTGGTGACCGACCAGGGTTCTACGGTCGCTCGATGGGAACGTGCTTTTTCGATCGACCAGAATCACGCTTCGCCACGCCCGGCGAGTAATATTCTCAACAAGGATATTGGCCATGCGGCGGATCTGGCGGATTCCCTCGGGGTTAGCGCACCGATCATGCGGTCATCCGCCGACATGGCGAAGGTCTGGGTCGCGGCCTGGCAAGAGTCAGATAAGTAATGTCTCATGACCTGCCGGCGTGGCTAGCTGCGTATGACACAAGACTGCCGCACAGTTACGTCGCAAGAGTTTTTTTCTTAACAGGTGGTGTTTCGTTACCGCTTGAAAGGTCCATGGAAAAGGCCTTCATTTGTTTCACCAGAAAATCGATGAAGACGCGCGTGCGAAGCGGCAGATAGGAATCCTTTTGGTAGAGGACATGGAGCTTGCGTGGTTCGGGGCGATAACGCTCCAGAACTCTGACAAAGCGACCCGAATTGAGTTCCTTGATTGCCAGGTACTCAATCATTGATGCAATGCCGAGATGATTGCGCGCGGCATGCCGAATTGCAAATGAACTGTTCGCCCGCGGGGACCCGGAAACTCTCACGCTTTCGTGTCCGTTTGGGCCATCGAACTCCCACGTGGCGCTCGAACTGGCCCGCGGATAGAGGCAGTTGTAATTGGTAAGGTCTTTGGGGGATTGGGGACAGCCATGCTTTTCGAGATACTCTGGCGTTGCAACCAGCACACGCGGGAGCGTCACAATCTCCCGGGCAACCAGTGCCGAGTCTCGGTCACGGAGTGTCCGGATAATGACGTCGTAGCCTGAGGTAACTAGGTCCCCATGTGTACCCATGTCCCAGTGGCTCAGCATCATTTGCACGGATATTTTCGGATACAGATGGCAAAATTCAGCCACAACCCGTGCCAGAATTGCTTCGCCAAATGTTTTTGTCACCAGGATTTTCAGGAGACCGCGCGGGTCGGCTCTGCGCGCCTGCATTCGGTCGTCAAGTGCAGCATGCTGGGCCAGCAAGGCTCTGCAGTTCTCGAAATAATCTGCCCCAGCGGCAGTCACGCTGAGTGAGTGCGTATTGCGATTGAGAAGCTTGATCCCAAGGTCGTCTTCAAGTTCCTGGATGCGCTTGCTGACGATGGCGCGCGAAACACCCAGTTCTTCCGCCGTTCGCGTATAGCTTCCAAACTGGACGACGGCCGCAAAGGTTTCCATTAGCTTGAGCCGATCCAATTTAGCCCCCCTGTGTCAATATTTTAGAAACACAGTTGCAACCGGCCTCAGCATTGTCAAGCGATCGGAATGAAGGCTATGCATGATATTAAAGCGTAGGGTACGGCCCATCACGACTGCCAGCAAGGCAAATAAAAATTTCTAGTGTGATATAAAATATAATTATTTGCTCTTTGAATATTTGTATTTATCGAACAATAGAGTGTTTTTTAATTTCCCTCTGCTTAGTGCGTGTAACCTTAAAAATGATATGTATTAGCGTAGGCTGCGTGTTGGCGCTGATAACACTGGGAGGTGCTTGATGGGAAGCGTCGATGCTGACGCCCATGTCTATGAGACCGAAGTGACGTGGAGCTTCATTGAGGAGAAGTACAAGAAGTTCACGCCGCAAGTGACGACCCGAACAGGGGGCGCTGAACGGGTCGGCGATGACGGCGAACAGATGCAGTATTGGTTGGTCGACAACCGTTGGCATCCCAAGAACAACAACCTCATGCCGGGCACCACCGTGGAACAGCGCGAGATGCGAAATATCTCCGCAAGGCTGGCGCACATGGATGAACTCGGCGTCGACGTACAGGTGATTTACACCAGCCTATTCCTGCGCCCGGCCGTGCGTACGCCGGAAGCCGAACTCGCGCTCACCCGCGCCTACAACCGCTGGATCGGCTCGGTCTGCGCCGAAGCGCCCGACCGGCTTCACTGGGCCATGGTGCCCGCCATCCAATCGATGGACAAAAATCGCGAGGAAGTGGAGTGGGCGAAGGCGCACGGTGCATCTGCCATCATGCTGCGCGGCACCGAATGGGAGCGTCACCTTTGCGATCCGTATTTCTTCCCACTCTATGAACTGGCGGGCGAATTCGGCCTGCCGATCTGCATCCATTCCGGTAATGGTTCGATCTCGCAACACGATTTCTGCCTCGAAGATTCGTCCTTCACGAAATTCTTTCAGCCTTGTGTCGGAGCGTTCCATTCGCTGGTTTTCAAGAACATTCCTGGGAAGTTTCCGAATGTACGCTGGGGATTCGTTGAATTGGGTGCGCAATGGCTGCCCCAGGTCTACATGGATCTCAAGCGGCGGTTGCCGCGCTTCGGTCGGCGTGTCTCCGAGAATTTTTTGGGCGACAACAACATGTTTGTCGCAGCAAATATCTACGACGACATTTCCTACATCACGCAGTTCGTTGGTGAGGACAACCTCGTGATCGGCACCGACTACGGCCATAACGATCAATCGAGCCGCGTAGATGCATTCGAAGTGTTTCGCAACCGCAACGACATTGATCCGGCAGTCATCAAGAAGATTACGGACGAGAATCCGCGCCGGCTATACGGCCTGTAACGTTCTGCTCCGATCGATGGGTGTGCAAGCTCACCCATCGGCCAAACGCAGGAGAGGAAGGCGAGCAAAGGGAGGCTCAAAAATGGCCATTTCATATACGCGTGCGCTTACGCATACCCGTTCAATTAAGCGGTTGTCTGCTGTCTTGGCGTTGTCCGCTGCTGTGATGGCGGTATGCCTTACATCAGGCATTCAGAAAGCCTCGGCTGAAGAAAAGGTGGATTTCACAGGCAAGCGGATAAACGCGATCATCGGCTATCCCCCGGGTGGCGGAACAGACGCTGTAACGCGGTTGCTGGGCCGTTACATGCGCGAGCATATGCCGGGCAAGCCCACTATGATTTACCGAAACATACCTGCAGGTCGTGGCACGGGAGGCGCGGAGTATGTGGCGCACAAGACTCCGAAGAATGGTCTTTATTGGTACGCAGGGGCAAATAACGTGGTCGACGGGGAGATGCTGCGTCGAAAAGAGGTCAACTACGATCCGCGTACATTCAATTTCTTTGGCGCCTTTGACAGAAGTGGCTCGCTTATACTCATACGCAAGGAAAAGCGCGCGAACTTTAGAAACAGCACCCTGCCGCCGGTCATCGTTGGAACGGCAGATGGATCGGACACATGGGGCGAACTGCTGGTATGGGGCAAGCTATACCTTGGCTGGAATATTAAATTCGTGATCGGTTATCCTGGCACAGCATCGCTCTTGCTTGCGATCCAGCGAGGTGAGATCGAGGCTTTCGGTACTTCGGTCGTGCGTATCATCGATGAACTACTTGTAAAGGAGAAAGGCTATGCCGCGGTTTCCCAAATTGGTAGTCTGCGCGGAGGAAAAGTAGTTTCGCGTATCGGCTTCGAAAATGTGCCGACGCTGGCATCTGAGATCGAGGGCAAGCTCCCCGACGACCTCTCGAAGCAGGCGTTTCGATACTGGACGAAGTCGAATGAGATCGACAAGTTTTTCTTCATTGCGCCAGGCACTCCGAATTCGATCGTAGCCGTCTATCGGGATGCTTTCGAAAAGACCGCCAAGGACCCGAATTTCATGAAAGTGGCCCGGAAACAGTTCGGTCCGGATTTCGGGGTGCAAAGTCATATTGATATTACGGATATGGTGAGTGAGACGGCCTATCCGGACGAAAAAGTGCTAACTTTCCTGCGAAACATGAAGGTGAAAGTGGGATTGCCGACTGAGCCGCTGACTCAGGAGGAAAAGAACCGGCTTATCGCTAAGCTCGGTCTAGGCAAGAAAGTCACGACCACCCTTACGGACGTCAAGAACGGGGGAAGGGTGATCGAGTTCATGACCGGCAAGAATAAAGAAAGCGCAAGGGTCAGTAGCAGCGACACCAAAGTGATGATCGGTGGCAAGTCGGCCCAGCGCGGTGAACTGAAGCCCGGAATGGCGTGCGAGGTTGAATACGCTGCCAGCGGCGGCGCGGCAATGTCGATTCTTTGCAAGTAGTTTCGCGGTGGCCATGCTCGGGCAGAATCTGGAATGGGTCTGCCCGAGCGAAGGCTAAGGCGTACCCTTCATCTTGCTTTGCCCGCCGCTTGGCCTGAGCCAACATAGGTTTCCACCATTGCGGGACAGGCTCTGTAGGTTTCCCACCAGCGGGGCAGCCCTATCCGGCCCGTGCGCCAGTCGTAGTCGGGAAAGTCACGATCAAGGTATCCCAACAGGCAACCCAGTTCGACCGGGATGATGGTCGAGGTGTCCGTATATTCTTGAATGTGCGCCTCGATGAGGTCGAGCCCGTGCTGGATTTTGAGTCTCTGCCTTTCATCCCACTGCTCGGAACGTTGGGCTTCAGGACGCCGCATTTCCATCTTACGAAGTACGGCCGCATCCAGCACGCCAAGTACCACGGCTTCGCGTTGGAGCACGGCACGACGCGCTTTGGAATTCGAAGGATATAGACGCGCACCGCCACCAATCTCGTCGAGGTATTGTGCGATGAGGCGTGACTCGATCAGCGTCTCGCCGTCGTTGGTAACCAGTGTCGGAACCTTGTTCAGGGGATTTTGGGTTTGAATTCCGGCGTCAGTGCGGTTGATCAGCTCGAGGCGTCCAGTGAGCCCCTTCAAATAAGCAGTAGCCTTGGCAATGCGGACGAACGGTGAGCCAGGTATCTGATAAAGCTTCATTGGCGTGTCTCCGGATTGGGACTGTGTTCCGCCGGTGATGGAAGTTCGGGGCGGAAGCGGCCGAATCACGGGCAAGGTTGATATTTCATGGGAGAGGAGCGTGCCTGCTGCCGGTCGCTCCCCCCCTTGCTGATCTATACTGTAGGATATTGGCTATCTGCTCGTTTCGGGCGCGAGATGGCACTCTGTCAGACGGGATCACTCTACTGGTCGTAAAGGAGTTCCCGGGGATCGAGTGTGAAGTCGCTGCGCGTCTTACCCTGATAGCCGTTGAGGCACAGCAGCTCCAGCATGTTGCCGCTGGGATCACGGAAATAGAGTCGGGCATCCGTGCCGTCTTCGGTCACGACGTCACTGGTGGGAATGCCGAACGAATCCAGATGGCGGCGCATCGGGTCCATTTCGTCCGGTTTCACCGTGAAGGTGAAGCGAGGACTTACGCATTCCGGCAATGTCCAGCCTTCAGCCTGCGGCGCTACGCCATAGGCGAAACCGCCGACCCAAGCGGTGACGTGAGCGGGCTCGTTATGGAAGACGTCGCCACCCAGAACATGGACCACGAAATGCTTCGCTTCGGCCAATTCGCGAACCGCCGACGTGTTGTGGTTGTACCCCGTGGGCGGGGTGAATGGCAGATCCTTGCCGCCATTTGCGGGGTCCTTCAGCCCGTCATAGGCCAGAGCCGGAAAATCGATCACGTAGTCCCCACCGCGCCGGCCGCCGTAGACCTTTTCAAGCGTGGTCCCCTCGGGACTGAAGAATTCGTACTGGTTACCTGAAGGATCGCGAAAATAGGTCAGCGCATAGGGTTTTCCCATGCGGCCCCAGGGCTTGGTCGTGGGTACGCCGTGGGCATGCAGGCGCTCGCGCAATCCGGCATAGGCTTCCGGCGTCACGTCGAAGGCGATATGTGGCTGTTCCAGATGGGGCTTGATCACCCCGCCTTCTTGAGGCTCTGCGGTAATAATGAAGTTCGTAAAGTCGACTCGCACCCGCCTGGCATTTTCTTCCAGCAGTTTGCCGCACAGCACGTCGACCAAGAAACGCTTCGACTGCTGAAGATCCGAAGACGGAACGGTGATGCCATAGAAACCTGAGGGGCGGGGTGAATCCGACTGAACGCGTTCTTCGGTGTGGATCTCACTCATCGATTCCTCCTCAGTCTCAAGTAATCTTGCTGTTTTTTGCCGCAGATTAAATAATAAATACACTCACATAATCAGAAGCACTGCGCTCTATTACAGTAACTGCCACAGAATCCTTCATATCGTGCAATGTAAGCGGCTCCGGGCAAATCCAGTCAAGCGACCCTTGCGAATTACGGTGTCAATGAAAAGTGAACAGATTGCCGACCCATTGGGAATTCGAGCGGTTCCGGGGATCGGCATGAACCATAAGGCTTCCGGTTGCGCGGTCCCTGCCTCCGTGACGCCGCCCCGAATCAAAAGCGGACGCAGTTTTTCCGGAAATTCATGCCGGGCGACGCGCTGGTTATCTGCGTCAGCCCGTTCCGGGGATGGCCGGCGATCACCGGATCGCCGCCGTGTTCAGTTGGCCGGGGCGCCGATACGGTAGGGGGCCAGCACCTCGATATGCTCGCCGTCCGGACCGGTGAAAATGGCTCGATAGCGCGCATTTGTATTGCCATTCGCCGAGCGCGGCGCGGTGGGGGGCAGGGCCATCTCCACCCCCTTTGCCGTTAGGTACGCGACCACAGCTGCCATGTCTTCGGCTTCGACCGCGAAATGCATACCGGACATGGGCTCCTTTCGGCCCGGACGCTGCGTCAACTCCAGCGCCATACCGCCAAGGCGCACGAACGCAATCCCGCTGCCGTCCGGGCGATCACGCCTGGAACTGACATTGAAACCGAAGCACTCCGTATAAAATTGCACGGACCGGTTGAGGTCCGAGCAATGCACCGCGACGTGGTGAATGGTCGTGAACATGGCGGGTCTCCCTGTGCCGAAGCATCCAGTTTTTTAATTATGGATCAACTTCACGTGCGACGCTATGGCACGTGGCACCGCTGGTGTTTCAAAGCCTCACTTCCATCACTTCGGTGCGGTGAGGCGCAGACGGATGTCGGCCGGCCAGGCGAGGCAGCTCGGTGCCACGTGTCAGACCGGGTTGCCCTCGCCCACCAGCACCACGCCCTGCCAGATCGAGGCACTCCGGCGCCTGGCGACCGAGGGAGGCATCCCCGCCGAATCGGCGCGCCGCATCCTCGAGGACAACCCGGGGCGCCTCTACGGCATCGCCTGAACCGCGCAAAGGCGTATGGGATGACGCCCGCGGCCTGGCCCTGTTCACGGACGCCAATTTGTTTATAGTCGACGGATCGGCGGAAACCGGTTCGACCGGCGTCATCCGCTCAAGCTCCGACGACAAGGGGCCGCAAGTTACGCAGATCAAGGACCAAGGAGGACGGCATGACCCAGGAATCCAATCGTCAGATGCGGCTCAGGCATCTCGCCATCGTCACCCTCGATCCCGATCGGCTGGCGAAGTTCTATTGCGACGTGTTCGGGATGCGCGAGCTTTACCGCAAAGAAGAATCCGGCAACGTCTTCCTGACCGACGGGACCATCACGCTGGCGATCCTGCGCAACAAGGCCGAAGGCAAGCCCAACGGCCTCAACCACATCGGCTTTCATATCGACGACCGCGAGGAGATCGAGAAGAAGCTGCAGGAATGGAACATGGCGCCGCCGGCCAAGCGCCCGGACGACCGTCCCTATGCGGAGGTGCGGATGACCGACCCCGACGGTAACAACATCGACCTCTCGCTCCACGGCTTCGACCAGGTGGAAACGAACGTCGACCGGGACAAGGTCAAGGAAACCAACTGACGACCGGCGCCGGGAAAAACGGCACGGCCATAGGGAGACATTCATGAAGATTTACGTTCTGCGGGCCATCGGCGCTGGCGCCGTCATGGCCGGAGTCGCCGTCGCGCCCGTCCCGGTACACGCGGCCGAGGCCTTCTTCAAGGACAAGCGTATCGAATTCATCATCGGCCAGGCGTCGGGCGGCACCTACGACCAGTGGGCGCGGGTCATCAGCCGCCACATGGGCCGCCACATTCCGGGAAGTCCGGGGTTCCTGCCGAAGAACATGCCGGGAGCCGGCCACATCAAGGCGACCAACTACCTGTTCAACGTCGCCCCCAAGGACGGTACCACCATCGGCATCTTCTCGCGCAATATCCCGACCCAGGCGCTCCTCAAGCATCCGGCCGTGCAGTTCAAGACCGAGACGTTCAACTGGCTCGGCTCGCCGGAGCTGACCAACCGCGTCTGCGTCGCCAAGAAGGGCGCGCCCGTCCAGACGGGCGAAGACCTGTTTGCGAAGGAGCTCGTGGTCGGCGGCGCCGGGTCGGGCAGCGCCCCCAGCACTACGCCGAAGGTGCTGAAAGGCGCGCTCGGCATGAACTTCAAGCTGATCGAGGGCTACGACGGCCCGCCCGCGGTGCTCCTCGCGGTCGAGCGCGGCGAGGTGCAGGGCATCTGCCAGACCGTCGCCGGCCTCGACCAGATCCAGCCCGGCTGGTTCGAGAAGGGCGGCTTCAAGGTCCTGTTCAGCCTGGAGAAGAAGCCCGTAGCGCGGTTCGGCGCGCCGACGATCTACAAATTCGTCAAGACGAAGGAGCAGCGCCAGATCGTCAGCTTCTTCTCATCGAGCACCGAACTGGGCCGGCCCATCGCCGCGCCCCCGGGCGTGCCGGCCGACCGGGTCACCGCCCTGCGCCGCGCCTTCGACGCCACGATGGCGGATCCGAAGTTCATGGCCGAGGCGAAGAAGCAGGGCCTCCAGATCAACGCGCTCACCGGCGAGGAGCTGGCCGATCGCGTGGCGGATCTCGCCAAAACCCCGAAGGAAATCATCGCCAGGACCGAGGACATCGCGGGACTCAAGAAAAAGAAAAAGAAAAAGAAAAAGAAGAAAAACTAGGGACGCAATCGCTGCCGAAAAAATCAGGGGTCTTGCGCGCGCAGGATCCCTTTTCATTTGCCCCTCTGAAGCGACATACCGTGATCAACCCGTGACTTTGCCGGCCGCGCGCGGCACCATTAACCCCTCGTTATAATTTTGACCGCTAGGCTTTCCGGCGAAACAACGCGCGACCTTGGATCCTGCGTCCAGGGTTGAAGAACGGGAGGTCAATGGCAGGGACGCCTGAGGCAGGCGTCGCGCTTCATTCCAGACAGCACAGCACGGGGAAACCCGGTCAAGGCGGCGTGACCGCGTCACGGTCTATGCCGGCAATCTGGCCGCGAGGGGGGCCGACACGTGCCGAACATCGGTATGACGGAGGTACCATGAGCACGCGAGGCCGAATCGAGAGAGCGGTGAGGAAACTGCAGACCTATCCGGCTGCCGATCGCGATCATGAAACTCCCGTGCGGCTTCTTGCCGCAGCGCAGGACGTCGGCGCCACCGTCATCGAAGGCGACTGGCCGGCCGTCCGGCGCGCCAGCCAGAACAGCCTCGGGTTGGGACTGGCCGCGCATGGGGCGATCCGCCGCGCCATGCCCGATCGCGTCTCGCGAACGCCTGTGGTTGCGGCACAGACTCTGATCCACGCCCTCCGCAGCTTCGCTCGGTCGCCGAACCGGGCGGAGCTGGTCGCCGGCCTGCGGAGCCACGCCGAAAGCGTCGGGACGGAAGCGCTCGAGCGCCTGGCGCCCAGCCTCGACCGTCTCGCCGAAGGCCGAATCACGGGCGTGC
The DNA here is from genome assembly GCA_009380075.1 of Alphaproteobacteria bacterium. Lineage (GTDB taxonomy): Bacteria > Pseudomonadota > Alphaproteobacteria > SMXQ01 > SMXQ01 > WHSO01. Next base: position 64,949 of record WHSO01000009.1, read on the forward strand.
CGCTACTGGCGGAGTTGAGCCGGCACGAGCCGCTGATCCTGCCCTATCCGGAGGACGAGGCGCTCGCGGCGCTCACACGCGGCCTCCTCGGTCTCATCCACGTCGAGTTCAACCTCGCGCTTCAGCACTGGCGCGAGAACGCCGACGTCTTGCTCGAGGACGACCGGAACATCGTCCTGCAACTCGAGTTGGACGAGTTCCGGCGGGACCTGCGCGCCCGGGAGGCCGGCCTTCAGGGGGCGCTAATGAGCGCGCCCGAGACCGAGGCCACGGAGGCCGCGGCCCTCGCGCTCTTCGACCGGGTCCAGCTTTGCGCTCCGCGTTTCGCCCGAATGCAGGCGGCCGCCGCCCGACTCGCGGAGCTCCTGCGCGACAAGGGCCGCGGTAGCGAGGCGGAGGTCATCGGCGCCCGCGCCGCCGAGGCGCATGAATGTCTTCGTGAAGCGGTCGCCGCCGGCGTGGCGGCGATGCACGTTTCGCTGGAGCTCAGCCGCGCCCGCGCGCTGCGGATCGCGAGCGCCTTCACCGACCTGCCCCTGGTCGCCCAGGCGGCAACATCGCCCTTCGACAACACGATCCCGGATGGCAAGGACGTGGAACTCTCGAAGCTGCCGGACGCCGAGCCGGACGCCTTCGTGGACATCGGCGGATTCGTCGAGACGATCACGGTGGCACGCCCCGATGGAAAGCTGGTCAGTCGTATGGGGCTGCGGGATCCCTCCAGCGGTGCTGCCGGGGAGGCCGCCGCGATCTTCGTAGACCTCCGCCACATCGGCGTCACCGTGGGGGCCTATTGCCGGTTGAGCGGCCACTTCAATCCGTCCCTCGGCCTGATCGGTGGGAAGCCCGGCGTCCAGATCGACCGGCTGGAAATCGCCACGCTCGCCAAGGCGTCCTGGCGCATGGCGCTGCTGAAATCGGCCGAACCGTGGTTCGAGCCGTACCGCAACGGTCATAACCTGCGCTGGTCGCTGGGCGCCCATGACGCCCCGCCGGATGCCGTCCCCGACAGCACGGCGGCAGGCGCGGCCGAGCTCATCTATCTCGAAGCGATCCGCCGATAACGGCGACGACAGGGAGGACATGCCGTGCCCGCCGACCCGCTTGAAGTTTGCGCCGGACAACTCGGACAACTGGAACTGGCTCACACCCGGATCGATCAGACGGAGGACATCCTTTCCGATCTGGAGGACCAGCTTCACGACGCGTTCAAGGAGATGCAGGAGGAATGCGGCGAGCTCGAAGACATGTTCGACGACATCGGCGACATACTGGCGACTTATTTCACCATGTTGACCGTCGCCGGCTTGTTTTCCGAAGGGATCGAGATCGTGCAATGCTCCACCGCGGTGGGGGAGTGGGAGCGGATCGACCACGAAATAGATGTGTTCAAGGAGCGGTTGGAACAGGAAAAAGCCGATCTCGAAAAGGCGCAGGACGCGTTTACCGAATGCGTTCACAAGGCCATGACCGTGTTCGAGTGAACGGCACCCGGCGCAGGGCCCGATGCTGTTTGTAGCCAATCTGCGGGCGGAAACGATCGATGCCTTCGCGGTCGAGAAGATCCAGCCGGCCGCCTATCTGCTCTCCTCGCATCGCGTCGCGCCGGCGACACTCGCCGGGGCCGAACACGTCCGCGATCTCGGTTTGCCCCTGTTCGCCGACAACGGCACCAAGCTCCTGATCGACCAAACCCTCGCGGACTTCAGGGATGCGGCGCGGGCGATCTTGACGGAGGTCAGGGACATCCGTCATGCGCTCGGGCGCTCGCCCCGCGGGCAAGACATACCGAAGGCTCTCCGCCGCGCGGCGGGCGATCTCGCCGATGCCGTCGTCGATGCCACCGTCGCCCGTTCGAAGGCGGTCGATACCGATGCGCTGATCGGGCTGCAGATGTCGATGGCGCCGACCGACCTCATCGCCCAGGAGGATTTCGCCACGGCCTGCCTGATCGGCCTGGGCCTCGAACGTGAGATCACCGGCTGGTCGGTTTCCCGCTTCGAGACGCGCAATCGCCGTTCGCTGCGTCTGTGGGCACGGGTCGTATCGGACCCGCGATGCGCCGGGATACGGGTCTTCGCCGTGCTGAGCGCGACCGACTACAATACGGCCGTCGCCGCCGGGCGGCTGGCCGCCGAAGCGGGCGTTACCAATGCCGCGCTCGGTTTCGCGGGGATCAATCTTGACCGGAGCGCCGTCGATTCCTACGTCCTCGGCCATGCGAGCATCGGCCTGGAACGGCCGGTACCGCGGCGCTACGTCCGCCTGGCACAAATCGTCTGCGGGCTTGCCGAGGGCTTCCGCCAGGCTGGTGGCACGCTGGCGGCCTTCCATTGCCTCGGTCTCGGGGCGCCCGTGATGTTTCCCATCGTGGCCGCGGGGTTTGTTAGCGGCACCACCGTGACGATGGACGCCACCAGCCCCATACACGATGCCGTTCGCGACCACGTCCTCTACGATGCGAGCGCCGACGGCGACCGGGCATCGATCCTGGAGATCGTCCGCCGGATCGTCGCGGGCGGCGACTGGCCGTTTCTCAGTCCCTTCACGGTTTCCTTCCGCCGCAAGTTCGGACACGACCCGAAGGCCGCGCGGGCATGGGCTGCAGAAAACGGACATGACACGATCGAGCGAGAGCATCTTTCGACCCCCAGCACGCTGACCCGGGCACTGCCGCTGTTCACCGCCGCCGACCCGGATATCTTCGCCGCCGCCCGCAAGACGTGGATTGCCCACAATCACTGGGTCCTCGACCTTCTCGGCACGCGATTGTCGGGCGCCGACCGGCGCGCGGTTGCGCTTGCCAGCCTCGCCCGTCAGATCGACGACGCGCCCTCGCTGACCGTCACGGTCAAAGGGCTCGCGGCGGCCCGCGAGGTCCTGGAGCGGAAGGCCATCTCGGAACAAGAAAGGGGTTGAGCTTCCGGGCCCAACCCCTCTGAATGATTGGCTCCCCGGGCCGGACTCGAACCAGCGACAGGCGGATTAACAATCCGCTGCTCTACCAACTGAGCTACCGGGGATTAATCCCTGTTCCGCCGCGAAAATTCCCGCGGCGGGGGTGGCGTTATAACAAGAACCCGTCCCTCATTGCCAGCACTTCGTATGTCCGCCGCGGGGCCCTTTTGGGACACGAGAACTCGCGGATACGGAAGTGGAGCGGGGCATGGAGGCCGGAGCCGGAATCGAACCGGCGTAGAGGGATTTGCAGTCCCTTGCATCACCACTATGCTATCCGGCCGTAAGGTTCCGGTGATCCTGGGGCACCGACATATAGGGCCCGTCCGTGGGGTGGTCAAGCAACTCCGCCCGCGCCCTACTTCCGCCGTTTTCCCGCCATACACGTTGTATTCGCGAGGGGAGCCAAGTATATAGCTGACCGGGGACGAAACGGTCGGCGCCTCGGGCCGGCAAGGGGATTTCGGTTGATCAATTTCGAACAGGCCCGGCGCAACATGGTGGACAACCAGCTGCGCCCCAACAAAGTGACCGACGCGCGCGTGATCGACGCCATGCTGGCACTGCCGCGGGAAAAGTTCGTGCCGGCGCACCTGCGCGGCGTCGCCTATGTCGATGACGACGTGCCCATCGGGCACGGCCGCGTGCTGATGGAACCGATGGTGCTCGCCCGTATGCTGCAGGCGGCCGAAATCGCCACCAGCGACGTCGTGCTCGATATCGGCGCCGGCACCGGCTACGCCTCCGCCGTCTGCGCCCGGCTGGCCACGACCGTGGTCGCGCTCGAGAGCGAGCCCGGCCTGGTCGCGGATTCCGCCCGCGTCCTGTCCGAGCTCGGCGTCGACAATGTCGTGACGGTCGAGGGTCCGCTCGCCCACGGCTACCCGCAGCAGGCGCCCTATGACGTGATCATGGTTTCCGGCGCGGTCGAGGCCATCCCGGAGAGCATCCTCGGCCAACTGGCGGAAGACGGTCGCCTGGTCGCCGTGGTCGCCACACCCGGCAAGGCGCCGGTCGCCCGTCTGGCGCGCAATTGCGACGGCACCATCGCGTTCCGGACCCTGTTCGATGCCTCCGTCCCGTGCCTGCCCGGGTTCGAACGCGAGCCCGGCTTCGTGTTCTAGCGAATCGACGGCGGCCGCCATCGCCGCCAGAAAGGTCGAATGGTCACATGGTTGCTCGAAAGCGTATTGGCCTTGTTGCCGCCCTGACCGCGGTTCTCGCCGCATCCACCATGCTCAGCGGCCCCGTTTCGGCAGAAACCCTGACCGAGGCGCTGGCCAAGGCCTACGGCACCAATCCCCAGCTCCTGTCGGAACGTGCGGGCCTCAGGGCCACCGACGAAGGGGTGCCTCAGGCCCTCAGCAACTGGCGCCCGACGGTGACCGTGACCGGCGAGGCGGGCAAGCTCCGCATCGACAGCAATACCTCGACCACCGAGCGCGACCCCACGGCGCTGGAGCTGGAGATTTCCCAGCCGCTCTACCGCGGCGGGCGCACCGCGGCGGAAACCCGGCGGGCCGAATCCGACGTCGCCGCCGGTCGCTCCCAGCTTCATTCGGTCGAGCAGCAGGTCCTGCTGTCGGCGGTCACGGCCTACATGAACGTCCTGAGCAACCTCGCCGTGCTCGACCTCGCCCAGAACAACGAGCGTCGCCTGGAACGCCAGCTTCAGGCGGCACGCGACCGCTTCCGCGTCGGCGAGATCACCCGGACCGACGTGGCCCAGGCCGAAGCCGCCGTCTCCGGCGCCACCGCCGGC
>WHSO01000065.1 GCA_009380075.1 Alphaproteobacteria bacterium
CATCAGCACACCACGTTGTGCGCGCCCTTCGCGGATCGCCTTGGCGAGCGCATGGGCGATGTCGGGATAATCGACCGGATCGCCGTTATGGGTGCCGAGATCAAGGACGTCCAGACCCCGCGCGCGGAGGTCCGCGACGAGCAGCGCCTTCAATTCCACGCCGCCGTGATCGGCGGCGACGACGATGGTTTCAGCCGGCACCCTGTTCCCCCCGGAAACGCGCCTGCGGCAGTACATCCACAATGGCAGTCATGCTGGGGTCTGAATACCATATGTCGGGGGCTCATGCCAGTCCGGCACAAGGGGTACCGTATGGTCCGTAGGCCGTGAAAAAACGGCGGAAAACCTGACCCGTGGGGATTGGGACGGGCCGGGATCCTTCAGCCGGCCCGCGGCATGACGGAAAGCGGTGCGGCCGCGGCGGCCGTGCCACCCCCCACCGCTACATGCCCCCACCATTACATGGAGGTGTAGTCGTAGGTGCCGTTCTTCCATTCGTAGAAGACGTAGCCCGGTGCCTTCACGTCGCCCTTGGCGTCGAACGACACCTCGCCCAGCACGGTGTCGAATTTTTCCTTCTTGAGAAGGTCCCGGATCTTGGCGATATCCACCGCGCCGACGCGCTTCACCGCCTCGACGAACACCTGCACCGCGCCGTAGGTATAGAGCGTGTAGCCTTCCGCCGACTTGCCAGCCGCCTTGAACTTCTCCACTACCGGCGCCGCCTTGGGGTTCTTGCGCGGGTCCGGACTGAAGGTCATCATGGTGCCTTCCCCGAACGGGCCGGTGATGGTCCAGAATTCCTGCGTCACCAGGGCGTCGCCGCCGATCAGGCGGGTCTTGAGCCCCTGGGCGCGCATCTGGCGGACGATCAGCCCGGCTTCGGAGTGGTAGCCGCCGTAGAACAGGATATCGATGTTGGCAGCCTTGAGCTTGGTCACCACCGCCGAGTAGTCCTTTTCCTTCGGCGTGACCGTATCGGTGAGCGTCACCGTGACGCCGAGCTTTTGCAGCTGCTTCATGGTCTCGTCGGCGAGCCCCTTGGAATACGACTGCTTGTCGTGGACCACCGCGACGCGCGCCCCCTTGAACTTGTCCGCGATGAAATCGCCGGCCACCGCGCCCTGCTGGTCGTCGCGTCCGCACACGCGGAATACATTGACGAGCCCGCGTTCCGTGAACTTGGGGTTGGTCGAGCCCGGAGAAATCATCAGCACGTTTTCGGAGTTGTAGACTTCGGACGCGGGGATGGACGAACCGGAGCAGAAATGCCCGGCCACGAACACCACCTTGCGGTTGATCATCTGGTTGGCCACGGCGACCGCCTGTTTGGGGTCGCACTGGTCGTCACCGACCTCGAGGCGGAGCTTCCTGCCCAGTACCCCGCCCGCGGCATTGATGTCCTTCACCGCCTGCTCGATACCGAGCTTCATCTGCTCGCCGAAGGCGGCATATTCCCCGGTGATGGGACCGACCGTGGCGACGACGATGTCGCCGGAATCGTCCTTGCTGCAGGCAGCGGCCAGGAAAAGGACGGCGACGAATGCAATACGCTTGATCAGGCTCATGGATCGGCTCTCCGGAAGCAGCACGATGAACGGCTGCCAGATTACCACCTGTCTCCATGGCCGCAAGCGGCCCTGTCGCCCGATTTTTCCGTCGCCCGCCGTTCGTTGCCACGGTAGGCTTCGGTTCGATCGTCGACCGGCCAGACAAGATGCCAGGCATCACGACTCCAGCAGCCACGGGCCCGAGCCTTCCCAGGATGCTCGGGATTTTCTTCGTCATCGGTGCGGCGGCCTTCGGCGGCCTCGGCGCCACGGTGCGGTTGATTCAGAGAGAACTCGTCGAGAAACGCGGCTGGCTCAAGTCGGCAGACATCGGCGAGGCCATGGCGTACACGAAGGTTCTTCCGGGTTCTACCGGCGTACAGATCGTTACCTTCCTTGGCTGGCGCCTTTTGCGCTGGCCCGGGGCTCTAGCGGCGACGGCCGCCTATCTGTTTCCATCGCTGGCCATGATGACCGCCGCAGCCGCCGGTTTCGCGGCGTTACCTGACACGGCCTGGACAAGGGGCGCGGTGGACGGCGTGCTGGTCGCCGTGATCGGGCTACTGGCCATGGCGATCTGGCGGCTTGCGCGTAGCGAGGCGGGCACCCCGTTGCTCACGGCCGTTCTGGTTGCGGCCACGGTCGCGGGATTTTTCGTCAATGCCGCATTTGTCGTCGTAGCTGCCGGCTCGCTCGGCCTGGCCTTGCGATTCTTTCGATTGAGAGAGCGGCATGGTTGAGCTGGCGCTTCGCTTCCTGATCGTTGGCGCTCTCGCTTTCGGAGGCGGAGGGGCGGCCCTGCCATTGGTCGAACGCCTCACGGTCGAGGAGACCGGCTGGCTTACACACGACCAGTTTGCCGTCGGCGTCGGCCTTTCCTATGCCACTCCGGGGCCTATTCTCGTTCTTGCGGCATTCGTCGGGCACTATGTGGGCGGCCTGGCCGGCGCGGCCCTGGCCTCTCTCGCCGTATTCGCCGTGCCGGTTGCCCTGGCAGGCCTGGCGGCACAGCTTCTCGAACGATTCCGCAATATCCCGTGGCTTGCCGATTTCGCGCGCTTCGCCGCGGCGGCCGCGATCGGGCTGCTGGGCGTGACCCTGGTTTCTTTCGTTCGTCCGGTGCTGGCGTTGGAGCCGCTTCTGCTTCTGGGCGCGGCGGTGGTGGCATTTGCCGACGCCCGCGGTGTCTCGCCGGTGCTCCTGATCGTTGCAGCGGCGGCCATTGGTGCCGGCGCAGCGGTCGTATCGGCAGAGGGCTTTCTGTCGCGATGAGGAAGGAACCTCCCCGCCCACGGCCATACCGGGCGGGGAGAGGCACCTGAAGTTCCAATCGTCACCCCGGCAGCGGCCTCAGGCGATCCCGCCCTCCAGATACGCGGCGCGGATTCGTTCATCGGCCAGCAGTCCTGCGCCGGTGCCCTGCATCACGATTTCACCGTTTGCCAGCACGTAGCCGCGATGCGCCAGCGCGAGGGCATGGTACGCGTTCTGCTCCACCAGGAAGATCGTCATGCCCTGGGCGCGGTTGAGCTCGCCGATCACGCCGAAGATGCGCCGCACCACGATCGGCGCGAGACCGAGCGAGGGCTCATCCAGCAGGAGCAGCCGGGGGCGGCCCATCAGGGCGCGCGCAATCGCCAGCATCTGCTGCTCGCCCCCGGAAAGGGTACCGCCGCGCTGGTGCGTGCGTTCCTTGAGCACGGGGAAAAGATCGAATACCCGAGCGAGGTCGTCCTCGACACCGTCCGTCGCGGCCGCCGTCGTCCCGATGAGCAGGTTCTCGATCACCGTCATATGCGGGAAGATGCGCCGCCCCTCGGGCGACTGCGCGATTCCGCGCCGAACGATGCGATGCGTCGCCTCGGCGGTGATGTCGGCGCCATCGAACAAAATGGTTCCCGCCGCCGCCGCGGGATTGCCGCAGATCGTCATCAACAGGGTGGATTTCCCGGCACCATTGGCGCCGATGAGGGTGACGATCTCGCCCTCGAACACGTCGAGGCTGACGCCGCCCAGCGCACGGACGGGCCCGTAGAAAGCCTCCACCGCGCGAACGGACAACAGAAGCGGCGCCGCGGACATCAGGCCCCGTCCCCCGCGCCCGGCGCATCGGTCGAACCCGGTCCCGCGCGGGGATCCTCCTCGCCAAGATAGGCACGGATGACGGCGGGGTTGTTGCGGATTTCCGCCGGCTTGCCTTCGGCGATGCAGGCGCCATGGTCAAGCACCACGATGCGGTCGGAAATGCCCATCACCAGACCCATGTCATGCTCGATCAGCAGCACGCCGATTCCGAATTCGCCTCGGATCGACGTGATCAGCCGGCTCAGTTCCGCCGTTTCGCGCGGGTTGAGCCCCGCCGCCGGCTCATCCAGGCAAAGGAGACACGGTTCCGTGCACATGGCGCGCGCGATCTCGATCTTGCGCTGGATACCGTAGGCGAGCGTGCCGCATTCGCGGTCGGCGACATGGACGAGGCCGAGCCGCGTGAGCCAGTCTTCGGCCAAGGACATGGCGCGTGCCTCGGCCTCGCGGAAACCCTTGAGGCCGAGGAGCCCCGCCAGCGAGAACGCGGAGGCGCGCATCAGCTTCGCATGCTGCGCCACAAGCAGGTTTTCCAGCACCGTCATGCGCGGAAACAGGCGGATGTTCTGAAACGTGCGCGCCACGCCGGCATCGCGCGCAATGCGGTGACCGGAAAGCTGATCGAGGTCGAACGACCGGTCGCCGCGTTCGAGGGCGATGTGCCCGGCGGTGGGCCGGTAGAAACCCGTGATGCAATTGAACACCGTTGTCTTGCCCGCTCCGTTCGGGCCGATCAGGGCGGTAATCTGGCCCGCTCGCGCCACGAAGGAGAGGTCGTCCACCGCGAGCAGCCCGCCGAAGCGCATGGAGAGGTGTGCGACCGTGAGGAGGTCCGGCGGCACGGCAGGCACATCCGCCACGGCGACGGTCATGGCGCGGGCTCCCTGCCCCGGGATAAATCCCCAAGTGTCGCCGTCGGCTCCCGATGCGCGAGCAGGCCGCGCGGCCGCCACACCATGACGGCCACCATCGCGCCACCGAACAGCAGCATGCGGAACTCCGCGAAATCGCGCGCGACCTCAGGCAAAAGCACCAGCAGCAGCGCCGCCAGGATAACGCCCATCTGGCTGCCCATGCCGCCGAGCACGACGATGGCAAGGATGATCGCCGATTCGATGAAGGTAAACGACGACGGATTGATGAACCCCTGGCGCGTGGCGAAGAAAGCGCCGGCGAAGCCGGCGAACATGGCGCCGAGCCCGAAGGCCGACAGCTTTACCATCACGGGATTGAGGCCGAGGGCCCGCGCCGCGATCTCGTCCTCCCGCAGTGCTTCCCAGGCGCGGCCTACGGGCAGGCGGCGAATCCGCATGGAGAAGACGTGGGTCAACAGGGCCAGGGCCAGAATGAGATAGTAGAGGAAGATGATCCGGTGCACGCCGGCGAAGGGAATGCCGAAGAACTGATGAAATGCGGTTTCGCCGGGAGCCGGCACAGCGGTGAAGGTCAGTCCGAAAAGCGTCGGGGTCGGAATCGAGGTAATGCCCTCCGATCCGCCGGTCAGGCTCGACCAGTTGATGAGGATGATGCGGATCATTTCACCGAAACCGAGCGTAACGATGGCGAGGTAGTCCCCCCGGAGACGCAATACCGGGAAGCCGAGGAGGACGCCGAACAGTGCCGCGAACGCGCCCGCAAGCGGTAATGCTGCCCAGAAATTCAGGTCCAGGTGGATAATCAGCAAAGTGTAGGAATAGGCCCCCACTGCGTAGAACGCGACGTAGCCGAGGTCGAGCAGGCCGGCGAGGCCGACGACGATGTTGAGCCCCCAGCCAAGCATGACATAAATCAGCACCACGGCACCGAGGTCGATGACCCGCCGGTCGGCGAAGGGCATGAGCGGCAAGATCGCCACCAGCAGGACGAAGGCGACGAAAATCCCGCGCCGCCAAGGCAGGATATACGCCAGGGCGCGGTCGAGCAGAGGCACGCCGTTGCGGCGGCTTGGTGCGACACGGGCCCGCCACAGGGCCAGTCCGAGCCGGCCCAGGAACACCGTCGCAACCGCAACGACCACCCACCACGGTCGGAAAATCACGCTATCCATGGGATTGATCGGGAGCCGCAGGCCCGCCAGCGGCAGGGCCAGCATGAACGCGATTCCCGCCGCTACCAGCGCCTCGCCGAACGCCGCGCGGAGGACACCGGAGGAAACGGTGGGGGCCGCGCGGGCAAGGGCCATCAGACTTTCTCCACCTGCGGCCGGCCGAGCAGGCCCGTCGGGCGGAAGATCAGTACCAGGATCAGGATGGAAAACGCCGCGACGTCCTTGTAGGCGGCATCGAAATAGGCCGCCCAGAAGGCCTCGATCAGGCCGATCAGGACGCCGCCCAGCATCGCGCCGGGCAGCGACCCGATGCCGCCGAGGACCGCCGCGGTAAAGGCCTTGAGTCCGACCAGAAAGCCGATGAAGAAGTCGATCACCCCGTAGTAGAGCGTGCTCATCAGTCCCGCGACCGCGGCAAGACCAGCGCCAAGGACGAAGGTCAGCGAAATGGTGCGGTCCACATTGATGCCGCAGAGCGCGGCCATCTTCTGGTCCTGCTCACAGGCGCGCTGGGCGCGGCCCAGCGCGGTGCGCTGGATCAGCAGCGTGAAGCCGGCCATGAGCGCGACGGTCAGGACGATGATGAAAAGCTGGAGATAGGACAAGGTGACCCGGAAGCCTTCGTCCTCCATCAGCACGAAGCCGCCGCGGAACAGGGGGCCCATCGCCTTGACGCGGGCACCCTGGAGAAGCTGCACGTAGTTCTGCAGGAAGATCGACATGCCGATCGCCGAGATCAGCGGGGCGAGGCGGAACGAGCCGCGCAGCGGCCGGTAGGCCAGCCGTTCGACCGTCCAGCCGTAGGCCGCCGTGAACACGATGGCCAGCAGGAGCACGACGATGAGCGCCATCGGGACCGAGGCGACGCCGGCGACGCCGAGAACAGCGAAGGCGATCATCGCGATGAAGGCGCCGATCATGTAGATCTCGCCATGGGCGAAATTGATCATCCCGATGATGCCGTAGACCATGGTGTAGCCGATGGCGATCAGGCCATAGACCGCGCCCAGCGTGAGCCCATTGACGAACTGCTGGAGAAAATAGGCCAAGACGGCGTCAGCCCCCGCGCAATCGGGACGACCCGCGCGGCAACGTCATGTTCCGCCTCACGGCATCCCCTTCCCGCCGATCCCGGGGCACGCAGCGCGGGTCCGGATCCGGACGCCCATTCGCGGTAACGGGACGCGCGTTCCCGTCCCCTCCAATGTGCCGGCACCCGCCATCCTGACCCGCCCCCCGGCTGAACCCCTCAACCGCTTGATCCGCAAATGTATTCGAAACCGGCGGTCGCTGCCAACCCGATCCGCGGACGTCGGGGCTCCCGTGCCACGGTGGACCCCCGTGATTCGGAACGCGGCCAAACCGGCCCGGGCCGACGCGCATCGGGCATTGCACACACAGGCGGGGGGAAGCGAGTGATCCGGAGTGGACAGGCGAAAACACCGCATGCCAGCCGGCAGCGGCGTTTGCGGAAACGACGACAGCCGGCCTACGCGGCCGACATGTTGCTCATCTGGCCGCGCAGTCCCAGGGCCAGGAGCCGGGTCCAGAACTGTTCCAGATGGCGGAGCGCCTTCATCGATTGCCGGAGCTCCTCCACGTTATGCGGCCCGGCCTCCAGTTCCTCGATATGGCGCTGGAACATGACCTTCATGCGGCCGTAAAGCTCGAGACCCTTGGGAGACAGGCGGACGCGGATCGAACGGCGGTCATGGGTCGAGCGCTCGTGCACGAGATATTCGTTTTCTACCATCTTCTTGACGTTATAGGAGACATTGGAACCGAGGTAGTAACCACGGTTGGTAAGTTCCCCCACGGTCAACTCTTCCTCGCCAATGTTGAACAGGATCAGCGCCTGCACGTTGTTGACGTCTTCCGTGCCGAGGCGGTCGAGCTCGCTCTTGACCACCTCGAGGAAGTGCCGGTGCAGACGCTCGATCAGAAATATCGCGTCCTGATAAATGTGGTCCACGGCTCCCTCGCTTCAATATATGGACGAACTCAGAACAACGGACGAACGCGCGCCCAATGGGGAACACGGGCGATCCCCCGCCCAGAATTGAATCGATTATCCGGATACAACAATTAAAATTACGCTAACTTCTTAGCCCGTGGTTTCCCGCTGATTCCCGGCGTTCCGCCTTTTTCAACGGATGCCGGAAACGGGACCGGGGCAGGTTCCGGCGATGTTGTGCCGAACCCTGGGCCGCCCTATCATCGCGCGCCATGTGGTTGAAAAATCAATTTTTCGCCGGGGCGCGGCCGGGACCGGATCCTGCGACCGCGGGTTACCCCGCGGCGCGCCTCCGCCGCACCCGCCAATCCGGCTGGACCCGCCGCCTGGTGCGGGAAGCCTCGCTTTCGGTGGACGACCTGATCTGGCCAATCTTCGTCCAGGACGGCCGGGGTTCGCGCAGTCCCGTCCCGTCGATGCCCGGGGTCGAACGCCTGTCGATCGATCTCGCCGCCGCGGCGGCGGTCGATGCCGCCAGGCTCGGTATCCCGGCGGTTGCGCTGTTTCCCGTGGTGGATGCGGTCCTCAAGGACGAGGACGGCAGCGAAGCGGTGAATGCCGAAAACCTGGTATGCCGCGCCACGCGCGCGATCAAGGCCGAGGTCGGCGCCGCCGTGGGAATCATGTGCGACGTGGCGCTCGACCCCTACACCAGCCACGGGCACGACGGGCTGGTGCGGGGCAACGAGGTGGTCAACGACGAAACCGTGGAGGTCCTGGTCCGGCAGGCGCTGCTCCAGGCGGACGCGGGCTGCGATATCATCGCGCCGTCCGACATGATGGACGGCCGGGTAGGCGCGATCCGCGCCGCCCTCGAGAAGGCCGGCCACCAGCGCACCCTGATCATGGCCTATGCGGCCAAATACGCCTCCGCCTTCTACGGGCCGTTCCGCGACGCGGTGGGCTCCGCCGCCAGCCTCGGGCGCGGCGACAAGAAGACCTACCAGATGGACCCGGCCAATGGCGACGAGGCCCTGCGCGAGGTCGCCCTCGACATCGCCGAAGGCGCCGACATGGTCATGGTCAAGCCGGGCATGCCGTACCTCGACGTCCTGCGCCGGGTGAAGGATACCTTCGCCATGCCTACTTTCGCCTATCAGGTGAGTGGCGAATACGCGATGCTGCGCGCCGCCGCGGGCGCCGGCTGGCTCGACTGGGACGCGGTGGTGATGGAAAGCCTTGTCGCATTCAAGCGTGCCGGCGCCGACGGCATCCTGACCTATGCGGCACCCGAGATCGCGCGCAGGCTGAAGGACGCGTGACGACGAGACAAGGCCGCCCGTAAACGAGCAACCGGACCCGCCGCGACGGCACAATCGATGAAGCGAGTTTTCAGGTTTTTGGGATGGGCCCTGACGGGATTGGCGCTCATCGTTGTTGTGGGCGTTTGCGGTCTTTACCTGTGGCTGCGCACGTCAGTCCCGGTGACCGCGGGAACGGTAACGCTGCCGGGCCTTTCGGGACCGGCGGAGATTTCGCGGGACGTCAATGGCCTCGTCCATATCCGCGCCGGCAGCCCCAACGACGCCTATTTTGCCCTCGGCTATGCCCATGCCCAAGACCGCCTGTGGCAGATGGAAGCGACGCGGCGGCTGGGCCAGGGACGGCTGGCGGAAGTCGCGGGAACGTCGCTTCTGTCCCAGGACCGGCTGATGCGCACCCTCGGGATCGGCCGCCTCGCCGAAGCCGCGCTGGCGCGCCTGTCGCCGGAAGCACGCGCGGGCGTCGAGGCCTATGCGCGTGGGGTCAACGTCTGGATCGACGGACACGGGGGCGCGCTGCCACCGGAATTCACCCTGCTGTTTCATACGCCGGAACCGTGGCGTCCCGCCGATTCCCTGATCTGGGGCCGGCTCATGGCGCTGAGCCTGTCGGGCGGATGGCGCCGGCAGCTCACCCGCGCCCGAATGCGCCAGCATCTTCCCGCCGATGCCATCGAGCGTCTCTACCCGCCCGACCCTGAAGGCACACCCGTCACTGTCGGGGATGGCCGGCGGGCCGAAACGGGACCGTCACCGGCCCCAACCGCGGCGACCGCCACAGGTATCGAAGGCCCGCAACGCTCGCTCCCACACCAACTGCTGGAGGCGTTTCACCTCATGTTGCCGGAAGCACCGGCGGCGGCGGGTGCTTCCAACGGCTGGCTTGTGGCCGGCGTGCGCGCCGCAAGCGGCAAACCGCTGCTCGCCAACGACCCTCATCTCGGCTTCCGCGCGCCCAATCTCTGGTACCTCGCGCGCATCGACGCGCCCGGCCTGACCATCGCCGGGGCAACCGCACCCGGCGTGCCGTTCCATGTTCTCGGCCATAACGGCCGGATCGCCTGGGGGATGACGACCACCGGAGCCGACACCCAGGATCTCATCGTCGAGCGCCTCGCCCCCGGTGGACCGGACCGCTACCTCGCGCCCGGCGGGCCGCGCAGCTTCACCATGCGCGAGGAGGTCATCCGTGTCCGTGGCAGCGACCCGGTCACCCTCTCCGTGCGCGAGAGCCGCAACGGCCCGGTCGTTTCCGACCTGTCCACGGACGCCGCTGCCGCCGCCGGACCGGGCGCCATGCTGACGTTGCGCTCGACCGTGCTTGCCGAGGACGACGCCACGGCGGAGGCGATGTTCCGCATCAACCGTGCGACGAGCTGGGAAGCGTTCACGGCCGCACTCGCGCTTTTTCACGCGCCCGTACAGAATCTGTTCTACGCCGATGTCGCGGGACACATCGGCTTTTCCGTCGCCGGGCGCGTGCCGATCCGGAGCGGGCGCGACAGCCGGATCCTCGCCGACGGGTCGCGTGCCGACGACGACTGGGCCGGGTTCATTCCACCGGACGACCTGCCGCGCAGCTTCGATCCTGCCCGCGGCGTGATCGTCAACGCCAACAATCGCGTCGTCGGCCCATCCTATCCGCATGTCATTTCCCGGGATTGGGAAGCCCCGTATCGCGCCATGCGGATCGAACAACGCCTCGCCGAAAGCGGCCGTCACGATGCGGCCCGGGCGCGCGCCCTCCAGCTCGACGCGGTGTCCGTGGCGGCACGTGAACTCGTGCCCTTGCTTCTCCAGTTGACCCCGCGGGGTAGCGACGAAGACGCGCTTCTTGACCTGTTGCGCAACTGGGACGGCAATATCGACCGCAACGGACCACAAGGGTTGATCTTCAATGCGTGGATGGCGCAGCTTACGACGGTGCTGTTCCGCGACGAACTGGGTCCCGCGTACGGGGATTTCGCGCGCGTGCGCCCGCAACTGCTGATCCGGGCGCTGACCACCGATACCGGCTGGTGCGACGATGTCACCACGGCACTGGAGCGCGAGACCTGCCCGCAGGTGCTGGCCCGGGCTCTTGCGCAGGCGCGTGCCGACCTGGCGCGGGCTTACGGGCCCGACCCGGTTTCATGGCGCTGGGGCACCGCGCATCGCGCGAGCTTTCACAACCCCGCCCTCGACTGGATGCCGTTCATCGGGCCGCGTACGCGCATCACCATCGAAACCGACGGCGACGATTTCACCGTCAACCGCGGCACGAGTCGCCTGCGGGGAGACGCGAGCCGGTTCGACCACGCGCACGGAGCCACCTTGCGGGCGGTATATGATCTGGCCGATCTCGACCGTGCAACCTTCGCCATGCCGGGGGGGCAATCGGGCAACCCCTTGTCGCGCCATTACCGCGACCTCACCCAGCCGTGGCGCGACGGCCGCTATGTCCGGCTGCCCGCCACGCCTGAAGGCCCCGTCACGACCCTTCGCCTGCTGCCGCAGGGATCGCCGACGCCCTGACGCGCCGTTGGCCTTCGGCTGTGGATTCCGGGCCAATTGCCCAACATCCGAGCGGGCGCCATAATGCGCCCATGACGGCCCGCACCATCTCGTTGTTCGGTTCACGCCTACGGCCCTGCCCCTACCTTCCCGGCCGGCAGGAACGCAACGTGGCCGCGGAATTGTCGGGCGACGACGCCGGCGAAATCTACGACACCGCCGTTCGGGCGGGATTCCGACGTTCTCACGATATCATCTATCGGCCCGCCTGCCCCGGGTGCGAGGCCTGCGTCCCCGTGCGGATCAGCGTACGGGATTTCGTCGCGCGCGGCTCGCTGGCGCAGAATGCGCGCCGCAATGCGGCGCTTGCCGTGCAGGTGGTAACACCGCCGACGGGCGGCACCGAATATTTTTCCCTGTTCGCCCGCTACCAGAACGTGCGCCATCCGGGCGGCGGCATGGACCGCATGAGCCCGCGGGAATTCGAAGGGCTCATGACGTCGAGCCCGATCGACACCTTCTGCGCCGAATTTCGCGATGCGGATGGAATTCTTGCCGGCGTCATGCTCGCCGACGTCATCAGCGACGGACTCTCCGCGGTCTACAGCTTCTTCGACCCCGACCGCGGGAATGCCGGTCTCGGGACCTATATGGTGCTATGGCTGGTCGCGTGCGCCCGCGAACGCGGACTCGATTACGTCTATCTCGGCTACTGGATCGCGCGCAGTCCGAAGATGGCCTACAAGGCGCGGTTCCGCCCGCTCGAAGCGCTGCACCCGAGCGATGGCTGGGTTCCGTTCGAGCCGACGACGCAGCCGTAATCGTGACGCTTCATAATCGATCAACAGGAAGGCAATGCCATGAATCGCCGTGATTTTCTGGCGGGGACCGCCACCGGACTCGTGGTCGGCGCCGCCGGTACGTATGCCGCGGTCAAAAGCTCCGCGACGCAGACCGCAAAGGGCCCTGCGGCCATCACCAGCCGTACTCAGTGGCGCATGGTGACGACCTGGCCCGAAAAATTTCCGGGCCTCGGTACCGGGGCCGAACGGCTGGCCCAGCGCATAACCGAGATGAGCGACGGGCGGCTCACGGTCAAGGTCTTCGCCGCGGGCACCATGGTGCCCGCCCTCGGCATCTTCGATGCCGTGTCCCAGGGCTCGGCCGAAATGGGCCACGGCGCGTCCTATTACTGGCAAGGCAAGTCCAAGGTCTTCAATTTCTTCGCCGCCGTACCCTTCGGCCTCACCGCGAACGAGCTTTCGGCCTGGATTCATTTCGGCGGCGGCCAGGAACTCTACGACGAAGGCTACGCCCGGTTCGGGCTCAAGCCCTTCCTCGCCGGTAATACCGGGGCGCAGATGGGCGGGTGGTTCCGGAAGGAAATCAGGACGATCGAGGATTTCAAGGGGCTCAAGATGCGGATGCCCGGCCTCGGCGGCGAAGTCCTGCGCCGCATCGGCGCCACGGCGGAAAATCTCGCCGGCGGCGACATCTTCCCGGCGCTGTCGTCCGGACGAATCGATGCGACGGAGTGGGTCGGCCCATGGAACGACCTTGCTTTCGGATTCTACAAGATCGCCAAGAACTATTACTGGCCCGGTTTCCACGAACCCGGCACCGGCATCGAATGTTTCGTCAACAAGGCGAAGTACGACGCCCTGCCCAGGGACCTCCAGGCCATCGTCACCGGGGCCTGCCGCGCCGAAGCGGAAGCCATGCTGGGCGACTTCAACCGGCGCAACGGCGAGGCGCTCAGGACCCTGATTGATACCCACGGCGTCAAGCTGCAGCGCTTTCCCGACGACGTCATGGCGGCCTTCGGCAAGGCGTCGGAGGAGGTCCTGGCGGAGCTTGAGGGCGCCGACGATCTCACCAAACGTACTTACCAGTCGTTCCGGAAGTTCCGGGACGAATCCATCGGCTGGTCCCGACTGGCCGATCAGGGGTATCTCGACATGCGGAGCCGCATGCTGCGCCCCCGCACCTGACTTGCGTCCAACACGGAGAAAGAATCATGAAAAAGTTTCTCCCCGTCCTTGTCGTTCTCGCCTTGGCGGCGGTCTTCGCCACCGGTATCGAGGCGGCCGGAACGAAGCCACGCGACATTGCGCCGCGTGGACCGTTCACAGCGGAGGAACAACACGATATCGCCCTGTTTGCGAATGCGGTGCCGAGCGTCGCCTATATCTTCACCGCCCGGATCGCCGAGGGTGCGCTGCCGTCCGCCGACAACCTGCAACCGGCCGGCGCGGGATCGGGATTCGTCTGGGATTCCCTCGGTCACGTCGTCACCAACAACCACGTCATCGAGGGAGCCGACGCCGTCGCCGTCAAGCTCGACCAAGGCGATCCGATCCCGGCCAAGGTGGTGGGACGGACAGCAGATTATGACCTCGCGGTGCTCAAGCTGAACGAGATGCCGAAGAAACTACGCCCGATTCCCCTCGCCCGTTCCTCCGACCTCAGGATCGGCCAGAAGGTCTACGCCATTGGCAACCCCTTCGGCCTCGACCGCACGCTCACCACCGGCATCATCAGCGCCACCGGGCGCCGCCTGCCGACGTCGCGCGGCCGCGAAATCCCCGGCGTGATCCAGATCGACGCCGCCATCAATCCCGGCAACTCCGGCGGGCCCCTGCTCGATTCCGCGGGGCGGCTGATCGGCGTCAATACGGCGATTCTGTCGGGTTCGGGCGCGTCGGCCGGGGTCGGCTTTGCCGTACCGTCGGACGTCGTCAACAGGGTGGTGCCGCAGTTGATCGAAAAGGGCCGTGTGCCGACCCCGGGCATCGGGATACTGGCGGTACCGGACAACGTCGCCGTGCGCTCGAATCTCACCGGCGTCGTCGTCGCTGAAGTCTCCAAGGGCTCACCGGCGGACAAGGCCGGGCTCAAGGGCATCGATCAGCGGCGGCGGCGGCTCGGCGACATCATCGTCGGCATCGACGGCAAGAAGGTGGAGACGTTCCACGATCTCGCCCAGGCCCTGTTCGAGCTCGGCGTCGGCACCAAGGTGACGCTGAAAGTCATGCGCGACGGCAAGACCCGCGACGTCAACCTCACCATCGGCGATATTTCCTGACGTTCAAACGGATCGTCGCAACACCGCACGACAGCGCGCGCTTCATGCGTCTTCCCGGCGCCGTGCAGTGTGCCGGCGCTGCCACGCGGCGGGCGGCGCCTCCATCACGCGCCTGAACGCGCGGGTGAACGAGGCCCCGGATTCGTAGCCGACCTCCTGCGCGATCTGCGGAATCGACTTGTTGCTGTTGATGAGTTCCTGAGCGGCGACGTGAATGCGCCAGTTGGCGAGGTACTGCATGGGCGGCATGCCGAGAAGTCGCCCGAACCGCTCCGCCAACGCCGAACGGGACAGGCCCACCTCGCGGCCAAGCGCCTCCACCGTCCACGGCTCCGCCACGCGGGCGTGGAGCAACGCCAGAGCGCGGGAGATGTAGAAATCCCGCAATCCCGCGAGCCACCCCGTCTGCTCCTCGGGAAGCCTTTCCGTGTAACGCTGGACGGCATCGATGAACAGCAGTTCCGACAGCTTGCTCATCATGACCTCGGAACCGGTGCGGCCCGCCGCGATCTGCTCCGCGGCATATTGAAAGCTGCTGCGCACCCATTCGCCTGCACTGTCCTTCTCCCATATCGAAGTGGAGCACCGACGGGAGCGCCGCGACGATGGGATTTGCATGCACGTCCTGGGCGCCGAGGAACCCGCACACGATCCGCGTCCGCGCGCCGCCCTCACCCAACATCATGCTCATGAGCCCGCCATCGATCGGGTCCTGGATGTAGTCCCGGCCATTGAGAGACGGTCGACTGAGGTCGCTCCCCATCAGATGGACGTCGTTGTGGGGGAGTAGGACGGATTCGCCCGGCCCCAGGTCGATATCCGGGCCGTTGCCGACCCGGACCCGCATCCGTCCCTCCACCACAAAGTGATAGGGGATCACGTAGGCGGTTTCGCCGAGGAAGGACGCGCAGCTTCTTGGGTCGGCCTGCACGGAAATGCACCACGGGTGGGAAAATGCGCCGTGCAGGTAAACCCCTCCCCTCAAGCGCATGACCTGCAATACGTCGGACAGGGCATCCATCGCATCACCCGAAAAAGGCGTCTCGGTCAAGACAGACGGCGCTTCGGTCATGGATCGCCCGCCCGTCCGTCGCTATAACGTGCCCGGCAACGAGGTGACGTGCAAACCCTTATTAACACGTCCCGCAACGACGGAGACATACGATGAACGAAGAGAAGCTCAATATCTTCCTGGGCTCACTATTGACCGACCTCGGCGGCGCCTTCAGCATCGGCCTGGTCCGCATCGGCATGGCCCTCGGCCTCTATAAGACGCTGCTGGCGGAGGGGCCAGTCACGTCGGCGGCGCTCGCGGAAAAGACGGGGCTCGCGGAACGCTACGTACGCGAATGGCTGTCGCACCACGCGGCCTCAAACTATGTGACCTACGACCCGCAAGGGCAGACCTTCGCGCTGTCGCCCGAACAGGCGGCCGTCCTCGCGGACGAGGACAGCCCCGTGTACCTCGCCGACGCCTTCGACGCCGCGGCGGCCTACATCGAAAACCAGCCGAAAGTGCAGGACGCCTTCCGCACCGGGGGCGGCGTCGGTTGGGGAAACCAGTCGGGGTGCCTGTTCTGCGCGGTCGCCCGGTTCTTCCGGCCTGGCTACAAGGCGAATATCGTGGAGAGCTGGCTGCCCGCTCTCGACGACGTGGTCGAGAAGCTCCAGCGCGGCGCTCGCGTCGCCGACGTCGGCTGCGGCCACGGCTATTCGACCGTGATGATGGCCGCGGCGTTTCCGAATTCCGAATTCGTCGGCTTCGACTTCCACGAGGCGTCCATCGAAGATGCCCGGCGTCACGCAAAGGCGCACGCCGCGCCGGACAACGTCAGGTTCGATGTCGCCTCCGCCAAGGCCTATCCGGGGACCGGCTACGACCTCGTGACGTTCTTCGACTGCCTGCACGACATGGGCGATCCCGCCGGGGCGGCCAAGCATGTGCGTCAATCGCTCAAGCCCGACGGGAGCTGGATGATCGTGGAGCCGTTCGCGCATGACTCCCTCGAAGGCAACCTCAACAAGGTGGGGCGCCTCTACTACGCCGCCTCAACTCTGGTGTGCGTGCCGGCGTCGCTCGACCAGGAGGTGGGCACGGCGCTCGGTGCGCAGGCCGGGGAAAAAAGATTGCGCGAGGTGGTCACGTCGGGCGGCTTCAGCCGGTTCCGCCGCGCGACCGAAACGCCGTTCAACCTGATCCTGGAGGCGCGCCCCTAGGCGCGCCCCGTCTCAAGAAAACGCCTTTGGTTTCTTTGGAAAACCGCGCGGCGGCAGGCGGCCGGCCTGGGCGCGCTTGCCGATCCAGGGCGTGAGATCGGTTTCGGTACGGGTGCGGTCGGCCTGCTGCCACTGCAACCCGTCCTTGCGGTCGAAGGTGCTCAGGTCGGCGAGCCCACCGTCGCGATAGGCCTGCAGCTTCACGCCGCGCCCGCGCGTCATCTCCGGCAATTCCGTCACCGGAAAGATCAGGAGCTTGCGGTTGTCGCCGATGACGGCGACCGAGTCCCCCGTCACTGGCTTGCAGACGGCGGCCTCTACGTCGCCCTTGACGTTGAGCGCCTGCTTGCCGGCGCGGGTCTGGGCGACGACCTCGTCCTCGGCGACGACGAAGCCGCGCCCGTCCGATGACGCCACCACCAGCTTGCGGCCGGGCTGGTGAACCAGCACCTGCACCACGTCCTGGTCGTTGCCGAGGTCGACCATGAGGCGCACCGGCTCGCCGTTGCCGCGGCCGGGCGGCAGCTTGTCGCAGCCGATGGTGTAGAAGCGCCCGTTGGTGGCGAAGATGAGGAGCTTGTCGGTGGTTTCGGCGCGCAGGATGAAGCCCGGCCCGTCGCCGTCCTTGTACTTGATGTCGGCCCCGGCGGCGGAGCCGCCTTTCGTTGCGGGAGCCGCGCCAAGCGCGGCGACGGCCGCGAGGTGGCCCTTGAAGCCGCGGATCCAGCCCTTGGCGGAGCAGACCACGGTGACGGGTTCCTTCTCGATGGCGATATCGAGCGGTATGACCACGGCGGACGGCGCGTCGCCGATTTCGGTGCGGCGCTTGCCCAATTCCGTCTTCGCACCGAATTTTTCGCGCGTCTCCTTGATCTGGGCGGCGATGACGTCCCAGCGCTTCTTCTCGTTCTTGAGCAGCGCGCGCAGCTCCTTCGCTTCCGCCGTCAGGATCGCGTGCTCGGCCCGGATTTCCTTCTCCTCGAGCTTGCGCAGGGCACGCAACCGCATGTTGAGGATCGCCTCGGCCTGCACATCGTTGATCTTCAGGGCCTTCATCAGCCGGGGCTTGGGCTCGTCCTCCTCGCGGATGATCTTGATGACGAGGTCGAGCTTGCCATAGGCCGCGAGGTAGCCTTCCAGAATCTCGAGCCGTGATTCGATCTTGCCGAGGCGATACGCCGATACCCGCTTGAGCACCACGTGACGATGATCGAGGAAGGCCTGGAGCACGTCCCGCAGGTTCATGACCTTCGGCGTCTGCTCGGCATCGAGGACGTTGAGATTGAGCCCGATGCGGACTTCCAGCTCGGTATGCTGGAACAGTTGCGCCATCAGGTGTTCGGGTTCGATATTGCGCGACCGCGGCTCCAGCACGACGCGCACTCGTTCGTCGGATTCGTCGCGGATGTCGGCGAGCAGCGGCAGCTTCTTCACCTCCATCAGCGCGGCGACGCGCTCGATCAGGCGGGACTTCTGCACCTGCCAGGGAATTTCCGTGACCACCACCTGCCACGTGCCGCGGCCGAGATCCTCGACCTCCCAGCGCGCCCGCAGGCGGAAAGCCCCGCGTCCCACCTTGTACGCCTCGACGATCGCGGCGCGCGGCTCGACGAGGATACCGCCGGTCGGGAAATCGGGGCCGGGGATGAAGTCCGTCAGCTTGGCCACGGTCGCCCTGGGAAACTTGATCAGGTGCAGGAGCGCGTCACACAGCTCGCCCGCGTTGTGCGGCGGGATCGACGTCGCCATGCCCACGGCGATCCCGGTCGCGCCGTTGGCGAGCAGGTTGGGAAACGCCGATGGCAGGACCACCGGTTCCGCATCCTCGCCGTCGTAGGTGGGGCGGAAATCGACCGCGTCCTCGTCGATGCCGGCGAGCAGCGTCTGCGCCACCTCGGTCAGGCGCGCCTCGGTGTAGCGCATGGCGGCAGCGTTATCGCCGTCGATGTTGCCGAAGTTGCCCTGCCCGTCCACCAGCGGATAGCGCACGGCAAAGGACTGGGCGAGGCGCACCAGGGCGTCGTAGACCGCGGCGTCACCATGGGGATGGTACTTGCCGATCACGTCGCCGACGACACGGGCGCATTTCTTGAACCCCTGCTGGGGATCGAGGTGCAGCTTCAGCATGGCGTAGAGCAGCCGCCGGTGGACCGGCTTCAGCCCGTCGCGCACGTCCGGCAATGACCGCGACATGATGGTCGAGAGCGCATAGGCGAGGTAACGCGTGCCGAGGGCCTCGGCCAAAGGCTCG
>WHSO01000103.1 GCA_009380075.1 Alphaproteobacteria bacterium
ACGCCGGCCTCACCGGCGACAAGTCCGCGGCATGAGGATGGGATGATGAAGCGTCCTGCCCCCACTCCTCCCCCCGAAACCGTACGCGCCCATGTCGCGGCGTTCGACGGCCTGTTGGAACGCCTTCCCGGCGCCGGCAACGGCGACCTCGCGCGCCTGCGCGCCGACGCGCTGGCCCGTTTTGCGGAAACCGGCCTGCCGACGCGCCGGATCGAGGAATGGAAGTTCACCGGCCTCGACGCGCTGACCCGCACCGTCTTCGCGCCCGCCCCGCCGGCCGTCGAAACCGCGCTGTCCCGCGACGACATCCGGCGCCTCGCCCCGGTGGCGGAGGCGACGACTCTCATTTTCGTCAATGGCGCGCTCGATACCGCCCTCTCGGACGCCCTCCCTGCCGGCGTCACCACCCTGCCCGCGGCGCTCGAGGCGCCGGGCGCGCGGTTCGCGCCGCGCCTCACCACCGGCACCGGCCGCGGCCAGTCATTGATTGCGCTGAACGCCGCCTTCATGTCGGGCGGCGCGGTGATCGACCTTGCTGATGGATCAGCCCTCGACCGGCCGCTGGTCCTCGTCTTCCTCACGGGCGGCGACGGCGCCGCCGTCCATACCCGCAACATCATCCGCCTCGGCGCCCGGGCCCGGGCCCGGGTGATCGAGGTCCATGCCTCCCTTCCCGGCGCCAGCGCGACGTTCTCCAACGCCGTCGCGGACATCGAGCTCGGTCCGGACGCCGACCTCCGTCACGCGCGGATCGCGGCCGAAGGCACGGGCGCACTTCATCACGCCCATGCCGCCGTCGCTGTCGGCGCGGGGGCGGCCTATACCAGCTTCGCGCTCTCGGTCGGCGGCGAGTTGACGCGCCAGGAAAGCGATGTGCGTTTTGCGGGCGAAGGCGGCCGGGTGCGGCTCTTCGGCGCCTACCTCGGGCGCGGGCACCAACACATGGACCACACCACCCGGGTCTGGCACGACCACCCCAATTGCACCACCGAGGAACTGTTCAAGGGCGCCATGGACGACCACGCCCACGGCGTCTTCCAGGGCCTGATCCGGGTCGCGCCCCACGCCGTGCGCACCAACGCGCAGCAGAAGAACACCAACCTGCTGCTCAGCGACCGCGCCGTCGCCGACACCAAGCCCGAGCTCGAGATTCTCGCCGACGACGTGAAGTGCAGCCACGGCGCGACCGTCGGCGACCTCGACGCCGACGAGATCTTTTACCTGCGCGCCCGCGGCCTTACTGCCGACGACTCCCGCCGCCTGCTGCTGGCGGGATACCTGGAAGACCTGATTGCGCGCGTTGACGATGACGCCATCACCACCGCCTTGCGGGCCCATACGGGCAACTGGCTCGGGACCGATCTCACCGAGGAGACGCGTCCATGACCGCGACTGACAGCCTGCCGAGGACCGCCGGCGTCTACGACGTCGAGCGCGTGCGCGCGGACTTCCCGATCCTGGCGGAGAAGGTCCGCGGCAAGCGCCTGGCGTTCCTCGATTCCGCGGCCTCCGCCCAGAAGCCGAGGGCGGTGATCGAATCCATTGCCCATACCTACACCCGTGAATACGCCAATGTGCACCGCGGCGTGCACTACCTGTCGGAACGGGCGACCGTGGCCTATGTGGCCGTGCGCGGCAAGGTGCAGCGTCTCATCAACGCCGCGCGCGAGGACGAGATCATCTTCACCGGTGGCACCACCGACGGCATCAACCTCGTCGCGCAGGCGTACGGCCGCACCGCGCTGAAATCTGGCGACGAGGTGCTGATCACCGAGATGGAACATCATTCCAACATCGTGCCGTGGCAGATGCTGCGCGACGAGAAGGGCATCGTCCTCAGGGTCGCGCCGATCCACGACGACGGCTCCCTGGACATGGACGCGTTCCAGGCCCTGCTGACGGAGAAGACGCGGCTCGTGGCCGTCACCCAGGTCTCCAACGCACTCGGCACGGTCACGCCGATCCGCGACATCTGCCGCCTCGCCCATGCGGTGGGGGCCAAGGTGCTGGTCGACGGGGCCCAGGGCATCCCCCATATCGCCACCGACGTGCAGGACATGGGGGCGGATTTCTACGTCTTTTCCGGCCACAAGCTCTATGGGCCGACCGGCACCGGCGTGCTCTACGGCCGCGCCGAGCTGCTCGACGCCATGCCGCCGTGGAGGGGCGGCGGCGACATGATCCGTTCGGTCACCTTCGAGCACACCGAGTATGCGCCCCTGCCCCACAAGTTCGAGGCCGGCACCCCCAACATCGCCGGCGTGATCGGCATGGGCGCCGGCATCGACTGGTTCACGGCGCTCGACCGCGACGGACTCGACGCCCACGAGGCGGACATCCTTGCCTACGGCACGGCACGCCTGGCGGAGGTTCCGGGCCTGCGCCTCGTCGGCACCGCTCCGGAGAAAGTGGCGGTCATGAGCTTCGTGCTCGATTACGCGCATCCCCACGATATCGGCACCATCCTCGACCAGGAGGGCGTGGCGGTGCGCACCGGCCATCACTGCGCCCAGCCTGTGATGCAGCATTACGACATCGCCGCGACCGTACGCCCCTCCATCGGCGCCTATTCGACGCGCGAGGACATCGAGCAGCTCGTCGCCGGGCTGGGCAAGGTCAGGGAGATGTTCGGCTGATGAGCGATCTGCGCGACCTGTACCAGGAAGTGATCCTCGATCACTCCAAGAACCCGCGGAATTTCGGGCATATCGACCCGGCCAACCGCGAGGCCAAAGGCCACAACCCGCTGTGCGGCGACCAACTGCGCATTTGGGTGCTGATGGAAGACGGCCGTATCAGGGACGTGAGCTTCGAGGGCCGCGGCTGCGCCATATCCATGGCCTCGGCGTCGATGATGACCGACATGCTGAAGGGCCGCACCGAGGCGGAAGCGGAAGAGATCTTCAACCGCTTCCACGCCGTCGTCACCGGCGAACAGGACATCGGCGACGACGCGACCGAGGACGCCGACGGCGGGCTCGGCAAGCTGCGGGCGCTGGCCGGCGTGCGCGACTACCCGATGCGGGTCAAGTGCGCGACGCTGGCGTGGCACGCGCTCAAGGCGGCCCTCGAGAACAAGGGTGAATCCACAGTGGTAACGGAGTAGGCGATGGATGAGAGCGGCAAGGTCGGCAGCGAAAGCCGGACGGCGGCCGAAGCCCCCGCCCCTGCGGCGGAGGACGGCAGCCTGCGCGACCAGGTGATCGAGGCGCTGACCACCATCTTCGATCCGGAGATCCCGGTGAACATCTACGAGCTCGGCCTGGTTTACGACGTCGAAGCCGGCGCCGACGGCGACGTGACCATCACCATGACGCTGACCACGCCGAACTGCCCGGTCGCGGGTTCCATGCCCGGCGAGGTCGAGACCCGGGTCGGCAGCCTGCCCGGCGTCCGCCATGTGGACGTCAACCTGGTGTGGGACCCGCCGTGGACGCCGGAAAAGATGTCCGAAGCCGCCCGGCTCGAACTTGGAATGCTATGAACGCGAGGACGCCATGACCGACATCAAGCAACGCGCCAATCCCCTGACCCTCACCGACGCCGCCGTGCGGCAGGTCGAGCGCATCCTCGCCAAGGCGCCGGAATCGACCAGGGGTCTGTGGATCGGCGTTACCGAGGGTGGCTGTTCCGGCAAGACCTACAAGATGGACTATGCCCGGGAGATCAAGCCCGCCGACATGGTGATCGAGGAAAAGGGTCTGACCATCGTCATCGACCCGATGGCGTCGCTTTACATCTTCGGCACCGTGATCGACTACGAGGACACGCCGCTCAAGGCCGGGTTCACCTTCAAGAACCCCAACGAGACCGGCCGCTGCGGCTGCGGCGAGAGCTTCTCGGTCTGACCGGCGTTGCTGGAGGAACTCCAGCCGGGCCGCCTCTGGGTCCAGTACGCGGATCAGTCCTTCCTGTCGTTCCGCTTCGGCACGCGCATGACCGTCATCCGGCTTGCCGACGGCGGACTGTTCCTCCATTCCCCGACGCCGCTCTCCAAGGAGCTCGCGGGCGCGCTCCGGCTGCTCGGCCCGGTGCGCTTCATCGTGGCGCCGAGCCGGTTTCATCATCTGCACCTTGGCCCTTACATCAAAGCGTTCCCCGAGGCGGAATTCCACGGCACGAAGCGGCTCCTGACCAAGCGCCGCGACATCCCCTGGAAGGGTGTGCTCTCCGATTCCACGCCCGCTCCGTGGCAGGGCGACATCCGGCAGGTGCAGTTCCGTGGCAGCCTAATCCTCGACGATGTGGTGTTTTGCGACCCGAAAGCCGACATCCTGATCCTCACCGACCTCGTGCAGTTCCACGAATGTCGCGAAGGCAGCCTGCATGCGCTGGTCGCCCGCATGCTGGGCGTCTACCAGCGCTACGCCGTGCCCCGTGACATCCGCTTGACCATCTGGGATCGGGACGCCGCGCGCCGGAGCCTGCGGACCATCCTGCGCTGGGATTTCGACCGCATTGTGCTGCCCCACGGCCCGATCGTGCCGGCGAACGGGCACCGGCTGATGGCGCGCATCATGCAGAGGCTTAACTGAACCTCGCCCCGCCCCTTCTTCCGAGCGCCTTAATTTCCGCCCTCGCGGGCCAGCAGCGCGCGCTTGCGTTCCACGCCCCAGCGATAACCGGCGAGCGACCCGTCCCGGCGCACGACCCGGTGACAGGGGATCGCCACCGCGATCGCATTCGCGGCGCAGGCGCTGGCCACGGCACGAACCGCCCGAGGCGCGCCGATCCTCGCCGCAAGCTCGCTATAGGTCATGGTCGCGCCGACCGGAATCGCGCCCAACGCCCGCCACACCCGCTGCTGGAAGGCGGTCCCGCGGATGTCGAGGGGAAGGTCGAGCCCGATGCGCGGGTCGTCGACAACTCCCACCACCGCGGCGACCCACCCTTCGAACGTTGAATCGCCTCCGACCAATCGGGCATTGGGAAAACGGTCCTGCAGGTCGCGGACCAGCGTTTCCGGATCGTCGCCCAGGAGTATGGCGCAGATTCCCTTTTCGGTCGCGGCGACGACGACGGTGCCGAGGGAACACGCGCCGGCGGCAAAGCGGATTTCCGCCCCGGCCCCGCCCGCCCGGTAAGCGGCCGGGGTCATGCCCAGCACCTTGCCCGAGGTCGCATAGAAACGGCCGCTGGAACCGTAGCCGGCGCCATAGACGGCGTCGGTCACCGTGGCCGCACGTCCCAACTCATCCCGCAGCCGCTTCGCCCGGTGCGCCGCGGCATAGGCCTTCGGCGTCACACCGGTCACGGCCTTGAACACCCGATGAAAGTAATACCGGCTGAGGCCGGCCGCTTGCGCCAGCGCGTCGAGGGACGGCTCCTCTTCCGCGCGTTCGATCAGGCGGCAGGCCCTCGCGACCGCGTCGGCGTGCTGCGTGGCACGGTCCGCCTCATGCGGGCGGCACCGCTTGCAGGGCCGGAAGCCTGCCCTTTCGGCCTCGGATGCGTTGCGGAGGAAGCGCACATTCTCGCGGTGAGGCCGGCGCGCGCCACAGGACGGGCGGCAATAGACTCCCGTGGTGCGCACGGAATAAACGAACCGGCCGTCGGCCGCCGGGTCGCGCGCAGCGACCGCCGCCCACCTGTCGTCGTCGGTGGCAAATGCCGGGACCTTCGTCGTCCGGGCCAGCATGGTTTCTGACATGTCTCGGTCCTTCTCCGTTGCGGTGCTTCGGTGTGGATATACCGTAACCGCCGCCATGTCGCACTCCGGTCCTTGCCCCCGAATTCATCCTCCACGGGATGATCAGGTTTAGCATATATTCAATTATATTTCAGATATTTAAAGTAATTTCATCATCCAGTTTGGAAGGGGGGTGGCCGGTCCAGAAGCTCGTCCGGCACATGCGCCGCCGCGGCCAAAAGCACCTCAGGCCCCGCGCCCGGCCGGTGCGCGTGTTCCGAGAGGTGACGCCGCCACGCCCGCGCGCCGGGCACGTTCTGGAACAGCCCCAGCATGTGCCGGGTGACCTCGGCCGCCCGCCCGCCCCGGCTCACGTGGTCCGCGATGTAATCCGCCATTGCCGCAATCACCGCGCGCCGGGTCAGCGCCGAAGGAGTTGCGCCGAACACCCAGGCGTCGACATCGGCCAGCATCCACGGATCGTGGTAGGCCGCCCGGCCGATCATGACGCCGTCCACGTGGCCGAGGTGCGCCAGCGCGTTGTCGAGCGACCCGACCCCGCCGTTGAGGACGATTTCGAGATCCGGGTTCTCGGCCTTGAGGCGATGGACCTCCTCCGGGCGCAGCGGCGGGATGTCGCGGTTCTGCTTCGGGCTCAGGCCGTCGAGGACGGCGATGCGCGCGTGCACAGTGAAGGACGTGACGCCGCCCCGGCGCACCGTGGCGACGAAGGCTGCCAGATCGTCATAGCGTTCGCGCCCGTCGATGCCGATGCGGCATTTCACCGTGACCGGCAGGCCGCCCTCGCCCATGGCCGCGGCGCAATCGGCCACCAGGGCGGGCTCGGCCATCAGGCAGGCGCCGAAGCGGCCGGTCTGGACCCGGTCCGACGGGCAGCCGACGTTGAGGTTGATCTCGTCAAAGCCCAGGTCCGCCGCGATCCGCGCCACCCGCGACAGGGCCTCGGGATCGGCACCGCCGACCTGTAGCGCCAGCGGATGCTCGACCGGGTGATAGGCGAGGATGCGGTCGCGGTCGCCGTGCAGGATCGCGCCGGTGGTGATCATTTCCGTATAGAGCAGCGTACGCCGCGAAATCGTCCGCAGGAAAAAGCGTTCGTGCCGGTCGGTCCAGTCCATCATCGGCGCGACGGAAAGGCGGCGGTCTGGCCCCGGTCGCACGGTATTGCGCGCTGACGCCGGCCTCATCGCCGCTGCCTCTGCGTCCGGATTTTCATTGGTGATTGCATTGAATTGTCCGGATTTTTCCGCATGCCTCGATACGCGTTTTCGCCTGTCCCGTGCCGGTACAATCTGACACAATCCGCCTCGACATCATACCGCCTGGGGGGCGGAATCCGTTGGGGGAGACCGGAATGATCAGTCCCATGTTCGTGTTCGTCATCGTCTTTGTCGCTCTCGCCATCGTCATCGTCCTGATGGCGGCGAAGACCGTTCCGCAGGGCTACATGTACACGGTGGAACGGTTCGGCCGCTATACCAGGACCCTCGGCCCCGGCCTGCACCTCATCGTGCCCCTGATCGAGGGATCGGCGCCCGGATGAACGTCATGGAGCAGGTGGTGGACGTGCCGTCGCAGGAGGTCATCACCAAAGACAATGCCATGGTCAGGGTCGATGGCGTGGTGTTCTTCCAGGTGCTGGACCCGGTCAAGGCCTCCTACGAGGTGATGCAGCTCGGCCTCGCCATCCTCAACCTGACCATGACCAACCTGCGCACGGTGATGGGCTCGATGGACCTGGACGAGCTCCTGTCCCAGCGCGACCGCATCAACGCCCAGTTGCTCCTCGTGGTCGACAAGGCGACGGAACCCTGGGGCGTGAAGATCACCCGCATCGAGATCAAGGACATCTCCCCGCCGCAGGAGCTGGTGGACGCCATGGCCCGCCAGATGAAGGCGGAACGCGAGAAGCGCGCCGTCATCCTCGAGGCCGAGGGCATGCGCCAGGCCCAGATCCTCAAGGCCGAAGGCCTGAAGCAGTCGGCCATCCTCACCGCCGAGGGGCGGCGCGAGGCCGCCTTCCGCGACGCCGAAGCGCGCGAGCGCGAGGCGCAGGCGGAAGCCATGGCCACCCAGGTCGTGTCGGAAGCCATCGGCTCCGGCAACATCCAGGCGGTCAACTACTTCATCGCGCAGAAATACATCACGGCGCTGGGCCAGATCGGCAGCGCCACCAACACCAAGACCGTGCTGATGCCGCTCGATGCCGCCAGCGTCATCGGCGCCGTGGCCGGTATCGCCGAGATCGCCCGTGACGCCCTCG
>WHSO01000003.1 GCA_009380075.1 Alphaproteobacteria bacterium
CCGACCTTCGTCGGGGTGTGGATCTGGTGCATGCTCCATGCGGTGCGCACCGCGGGCAAGCCGCTGGTCCTCTACGAAGGCTCGGAGAACCAGGTGCTGTCCATCCTGATCTGGAACATGTGGGACGAGGGCAACATCGAGACCGTCGGCGCCATCGGCACCCTGCTCATCATCGGCCTCCTGATCATCACCCTCGGCCTCCGGGCCATGGGCTTCGGACGCGGCGCCGCTATCCAGAGCGCCAGCCATTGAAATGACGAAATTAAGAGACTGGCCACCGCATCGCATACCGCGCTCGTAAAGGGAAGAAAGAGTATTCGAGAGGAGGGTAAAATAGCGAAGATTGTATATGGTTTCGGCTCTTCCCATGGACCGCTGCTGGCAACTCCGCCCGAGCGCTGGGACCTGCGCGCGGCTGATGATCGCAAAAACCCCAGTCATCCATTTCGGGGCCGCGTTTATGACTTTCCTTCCTTGGTCGCGGTGCGGGCAGGCGAGCGAGATTTTGAGAAGGAAATGTCGCTGGAGGTCAGGCGCGAGCGCCATGAACGCAACCAGCGGGCTCTCGACCTGTTAGCGGACAAAGTTGAGAAGGTGGCGCCTGATATTGTCGTCGTCGTTGGCGACGACCAGCACGAGTGGTTTTTTGACGACATCCAGCCCACATTCTCAATTTTTTGTGCGGATCAGTTAGTCAATGCCGCAATCGATCCGGAAATATTCAAGACCAAGTCGCTCGGCATCCAACTGGCGATGTCCGCGAGCCACCCGCCGGAGGATCAAACGTACCCGGTGCCTGCTGACCTCGCGCGCGCCATAATAGACGGGGTGATTGCGGACGAATTTGACGTATCGGTCTCTGCCAAGCAGCGTTCTGACGCGCGCGGGTTAATCGGCGTCGGCCATGCGGTCGGCTTTATTTACCGGAGAATCCTTAAAGACCGTCCGATACCGGTAATACCAATCTTGCTTAATACGTATTTTCCTCCAAACAGACCAACCGCCAAGCGCTGTTACCAGTTCGGTCAATCGATCGGACGCGCCATTTCAGAATGGAATGGCGCCAACGCTGGCAAACGAGTGGCAATCTGCGCTTCGGGCGGGATCAGCCATTTCGTCATAGATGAAGATTTCGACAGGCGAATGCTGATGGCGATCAAGAACCAGGATACGGCGACAATCTTTTCCGAACCCGAGAACATGTTCCGTTCGGGCACCTCGGAAACCAAGAACTGGATCACCGTAGCCGGTATCCTCTCGCAGACCAGCCTGCAGATGAACCTGATTGATTACGTGCCATCCTGCAGGTCGGAAGGGGGCACCGGCTGCGGTATGGCCTTTGCCACGTGGGAATGATTGGAAAACGTGAGATAGGAATTACAGTGGATTTGACAACAGGCGCCGGCGTCGAGCCGCCGGTAGTGCGGGGTCGCCAAATACGAAACAAAATCGTTGGCTTGATTTCTGGGATTCACAAGGATCACCGTTCTCAATAACGTAACTCTTTGAGAACCTATCAAAAGGCAGGACATGAAGCTTCAACTCAGCGTCGGGATGGGGAACAACCCGCGCACCCGTCCTATCTTCGACGGCAAGGTGGCGGCAGAAGGAATCGACCTGATCTGCACGTCCATCCACGCCTCTGAGTTGTTTTGGCGCCAGTTTCGCTTCGCTGATTTCGACATCTCCGAGATGTCCATGTCCGGCCTGCTGATGGCGGTGGCCAGCGGCGATGAGCGCTGGGTGGGCCTGCCGATCTTCACCACCCGGCGTATGTTCAACGTGGGCGTCTTGGTGCGCAAGGACCGAGGCATCGACAAGCCGGCCGATCTCAAGGGCAAGAAGATGGGTGTACCCGAATATCAGCAGACGGCGGCGCTGTGGACGCGCGGCTACCTGCAGCATGAATACGACGTCCATCCGCGCGACATGGAATTCTGGATGGAGCGCAACGACGACCACAGCCAGGGCGCGGCGGTGGGCTTCAAGCCTCCGGCGGACGTGAGGCTCAACTACATCCCTAACGACACCAACATGGGAGAAATGCTGCTTGAGGGGAAGCTCGACGGCGCGTTGCGCTATCTCGCCGGGACCGACAACCTCGTCGACCGTTCCACTGTCGACCTCTATCGCCATCCGGATTTCAAGACGCTGTTTCCCGACCCTCATGCCGAAGGGGTGAAGTTCTACCGCAAGACCGGCATCTACCCGATCAACCACTGCATGGTCATCAAGCGCGAGATCGTGGACCACCATCCGTGGACCGTGCTCAACATCTTCAAGGCCTTCGTGCGGGCGAACGAGATGGCGGAGAAGGCGCGCATGGAAGCAGTAGCCTATCACCTGGAGACGGGGCTGCTGCCGCCCGAGGCGCGCAAGGCGCTGGCGACGCCGCTGATTCGGCATGGTATCGCCGCCAACCGCAAGATTCTGGAGACAACAGCACAATATTCCTTCGAGCAGGGCCTGACGCCACGGCTCATTGAGCTCGACGAACTGTTCGCACCTTCGGTGATGGAGCAATAGCAGCTGGGAAATGTCCTCATACTCATCCAACTAAATTCAAGAGAAGCGAATACGGGAGGCTCATCATGAAAACCATTGTTCCACTTATCATGACCGGCATGCTTTGCCTTACGATCGAACCGTCGTATGCGCAAAACACCGCCTTCGACGCAAAATCCTACTTCTCGGGCAAGACCGTCACGATCCAGGTCGGATTCAGTCCCGGAGGAGGGACCGACCTTCAGGCACGCCATTTCGCCGCGTACTGGAGTAAGTTCATGCTTGGTAGCCCGCGCTTTCGGGTAACAAACGTCCGCCCGAACGTGGCGTCGGCCAATCGACTTTACAAAAGCCCCCCTGACGGACTTACGCTGGAACTGACTGGGAGTCCGAACGTCGTGAACCAGTTCACGAGGTCGCAGGCTAAATTCCGTGTGGAGGAGAACAGGATCATCGGCACGCATATCGGCGCTCTCGGGGTACTGTTCGGCTACAAGACCTTGCCATACAAGACCCTGCGGGATGCCGTTGGGGGCAAGGAAGTCATAGTTTCGGGTTGGCGCGATCCCTCCCAGGCTGGAGCCATGAGACTGGCGGCACTCTCCGAGTGGCTGAACATACCCATGAAATTCATACCGGGTGCGTCCGGCACGGCAGACAGCCTGCTTGAGCTCGAGCGCGGCGACACCAACGCCTGGATACCGGGCGGCGCCGGAACCCAGTGGTTCACCCTTCCGACCATTCGGCCGGGCTGGCTGAAGGACGGCACGATTCGACCGATCGCCCTTATGGGCGAACGGGAGGATAAAATTCCTGCCAACAAGGAAGTAGCGATGCCGGCAGACGTACCCTATGCCGCCGACCTCATAAAGGACCCGGAGCACCGTCGGCAGTATCTCGCATTCAGCAATCTCATCGATCGGTACAGCAAGATTTTTATGTCTCCTCCTAAAACGCCGGACCATATCATTGCTGTTTATAGGCAATCGTATCAAGCGCTGTTAAATGACAAGGAGTTTTCCGGCAAGCTCGAAGTACTGCAGGGGAGTCCGGTAGCGTATATACCGGGTGACAAGATCGAGAAGGACCTTGACCAGATGGTCAAGGACTATAAGGAACTCGGGAACGTCTTCAAAAGCTGGCAAGGTCTCGCCAAAAAGCGCTTCTAGTTGTCAACCGCTGCCGAACACGACTCATTGCGCGGCTGTCCGATTTGGAAACGCATTACCCGAACAAGGTGTCGCGAGGGGTATTGGGCGCGACTCAGGTCTTCGCGCGCCATTCGGTAGCAGATTCTTTCAGGTGACTCCGCTGATGCTCAACAAGCGCTGGCGGGGTCTCATCAATGCGGTAGCGGAATGCTCGAAACGATTCTGTCGGGATTATCGCATCTTGGGACGATCGGCTATTGGGGTGCCATCGTCGCGGGCGTGCTTATCGCGGCCGTCATCGGCCTCTTGCCCGGTGTCGGAACACCAATGGTTATGGCGATCGCCATCCCCTTCATTCTGTTTACGATTGAGGACCCGCTGATAGGCATTGTATTGCTCGCGACTATTGGCGGCGTTTCAAGCTCCCTTGATTCTCTTCCTGCGATCGTTCTCGGTTACCCCGGCGCCTCTACCCAAGTCACCTTTCTGGAGGGTCACCAGCTCGCGGCGCGGGGTAAGGCGGCCCACACATTGGGGGCTACCTATGCGGTGGCCGGGCTGGGGGGAATCGTCGGTGCCATCGCTCTCCTGTGCGTCATCCCGATCATTCGGCCCTTCATACTGAATTTCAGTTATCCCGAGATCGCAGCAATGGCACTGTTCGGTGTTGCCATGGTCTCGATTCTCAGCTCCGGCGCTATGTTGAAAGGCATTGCCGCCGGAATGCTCGGCCTGCTTTTCAGTGCGGTCGGCACCCATTGGGGAACGGGCGCGGAGCGCTTTACCTTCGGCGAACTGAACCTGTCCGAAGGCCTGCCGATGATCGCCATGACGCTCGGCATCTTCGCCTTACCGGAGGTGTTTGACCTGAGTGCAACCGGAAAATCGGTAAGCTCCAATAAGGCTGCGGCAATCTCGACGAAGGAGGTCCTCGCTGGTGCTCGGGAAGGTCTCCGCCGGTGGAAAATCACCATTCGGCATTCCCTTTTCGGTGTTTTCCTGGGGATGGTCCCGGGCATCGGCGGCGCGGTCATCGACTGGCTCTCCTACGCCATGGGTATTGCTCTCAGCAAGGACAAGACGGGGTTCGGCAAGGGTTCCCTGGATGGAGTCATCTTCGCCGAGTCCGCGCAGAACTCCAAGGAAGGAGGGCAGGCGATACCGACGCTCGCCTTCGGCGTGCCGGGCGGCCTTTCCTGGGTTTTCATCCTGTATGCGATGCTGGCCTACAACATCGCGCCGGGACCAGAGATGCTGGGGCGCCACGCAGATATCACGATCATGATTGCCGTCAGTTTCGGCATCGCGAACCTGTTTATGGTGATATTGGGCCTTGCGCTCACGACGCAACTCGCAAGATTGACGATGATACCGTACGTCGCGATCGGTTCCGTCATGTTGCCGCTTTCGTTCCTTTCGGCCTTCCAGACCGGTGATGGATGGTTCGGTATCATTGTGCTGCTTGTTTTCACACCGATGGGATTGTTGATGAAAGCTTACAAGTGGCCGAGGGCGCCGCTGATCCTTGGTTTCATTCTGGGCGGGGTCATCGAGCGGAACCTGCAGAGCGCCATCTCCGCGTACGGCACGATAAGTTTTCTCACCCGCCCGATTACGTTGACCCTGATTGCGATCACGATTGCGACGACGGTTCTGTTTTTGAGAATGAACCGCTCTTCCCCCCTGCAAGCTGGAGGCGGGCCGGGAAGTGCTCCGGCAAACGTGGTCGAAAGTCCAGCGAGTGGTGGGCGCAGGCTATCGCCCGATCTTCGTGGGGGGTGGCGGGCTGAACATTGGTTCAGCCTGAGTATTCTGGTCTTCGCGGTCACTGTCTTTATCGCGTCGTTTGCCTACGAGCCCAAGGCCCGTTTCTTGCCGGTGGCGACATCCGGTGTCGTGATCGTCTTGGTTCTCTTTCAGCTTCTCATGGGACGTGGCAAACAAACCGGCGACATCATGGACATCGGCCTGCGCAGCATGAATACGCCTGGGGCAGGGCAGAATGCGGTGATCATCTTCATCGGCATAATTCTCTATATGATTTTGAGCCTCACAGTCGGCCTGATGTACGCCTCCATCTTGTTTGCCGCTTGCGCCCCCTTGGTCATGATGACTGGCCGTGCGCGCATCATCACGAGCCTCGTCGGCGTTATTCTCGTCGGTCTCATGAGCGTCGGCTTGCTTGATTACTACATGGGCGTGTACTGGCCCGAACCCTACATCGCAACCTGGATCAGAGAAATCTGGTGAAAATCCGTAACTGAGAGGTGTCAAACATGCGAAACGGACTGAAAATTTTTGATGCCGATACACACGTCAGCCCTTCGGCGGAAGCGCTTCGTCCACACCTTTCGGCAAAGCTCCTGCAACTGGTTCCCGACCTGGAACAGCACCGACAGGAAGTGAAGGTCGGTTGGGCAGGCGAGCAGTTCCAGCCTCCTTATCGCCACCGATACCGCTTTGGCAATCGCTCAGGCTGGAGCAAGAACAAACCGCGCCATCTCGGCGAGGCCGGCCCGCGGGAGAACGCTGAGCGGCATTTTCAGAAATTTATGGGCGTGACGTATCCCAGCGAAGGCGGCGCCGATGACAATGCTGCCGCCCGGTTGAGGGACATGGACACGGAGGGTGTCGACGTCCACTTCCTTGTCAGTGTTGGCGGCGTTGGTCATCCCGATCCCGAGGTGGAAATGGAGTTCATTTGTGCCGAGCACCGCTATTTGAACGAATTCTGTGGTTCCGATCCAAGCCGGCTGAAATCCTGCCTTACCGTCACACCGCTGTTGATCGACGCCTCAGTCGCAGAAATTCGCCGCTGGGCGAAAGAACCCTGGGCAGTGGCGGTCCATCCGAACCTGCCGCTCGACTATCCCCTTGATCACCCTGACCTGTATCCCATCTGGGAAGCGGCGCAGGAACATGGCTTATGTGTGATTCACCATAGCCTGTCCTGGGGCTACCCGGGATATCGTGACATGTGGGGGAACCCTTTTATCGGCAGATCGGCGAGCCACCCATGGGCGGCGATGCGGGCCGTCGCCTCTTTCATCGGCGGGGGGCTCATGGACCGGTTTCCGGAAATCCGGTACGGCGTGCTCGAATCGGGTTTCGGCTGGCTGCCCTTCTGGGCGAATCGCATGAACGATCAAGCCATTTACGTTGGCTATGTCGTTGAACTCCGTCATAAGTTGAGCGATTACCTGACAGGGGGCCGCTTTTTTGCATCCATCGAGCAGCATGAAGGTCCCCAGATGGCCAGGCACGTAAACGAGTTTCTGGGAGATCACGTGCTGATGTTCGGTTCCGACTATCCGCACGCGGAGTCCCGCTTCCCCGAATCCGCGGACCGGACGTTGGCGTGGCAGAACGTGATTGGCTCCGAAGCAATGAGGAAGATGATGTGGGATAATCCGGCACGATTCTTTGGCAAGCCATAAGGCTCAAGGCGTCCGATTATGGTCAAGATTGGGCAGGCACCAATAAGCAGCGCAATCGAACGGGAGTCAGAATAGATTACTGAAAAAGGGAGGAGGTAATGCCGTTCTACGAAAATGGCCCCGTACGGATTCATTATGAGGAGGCAGGTAACGGCTTCCCTCTTTTTCTTATCCCTGGTGGAGGGATGAACGCGACCATTTCCAAATTCACGGAAACTGCCCGGTTCAATCCGATTGAGGAATTCAAGGATGAATACCGCTGCATCACAATGGATCTGCGCAATGCTTATGACGGCCAGTCCTCGGGGCCGCTCGAAATCGAGCGGCCTTGGGACGCGTATGCGGACGATCAGATCGGCCTATTGGACTATCTGGGAGTCGATCAATTCATGGTAATGGGCTTTTGCATCGGTGGACCGCTTACCTGGAACCTCTTGAAGCGCGCACCCGACCGTGTTGTTGCTGCCGTGTTGGCGCAGCCCAGCGGTTTCCGCCCCGAAAAACCGGACCTTTTCTACCAGAACAACATCAAGAACTGGGGGCCAAAAATCTGCGCGCAGCGTCCTGACATTACGATGGAAATGGTCGACGCCTTTCTGACTGGAATGTACCGTACCAATGCTGATTTTGTTTTCACTGTGACGCGAGACTTCGTGGGCAATTGCCAAACCCCGGTCTTGGTTCTGCCCGACGACATCCCGCCGCACCCCTATGCCGTGGCGATGGAATCCGCCTTACTCGCCCCGAATTCCCAAGTCAGCCTGTTTCCTTGGAAGGAGCCAAGGGAACGGATCGCCCTCGCGGTGCGGCATGTACGCACGTTCCTGAAAGCACATTGTCCTGCAGTAACTGCGCGAAATTCATAAAGTTTTTGGAGTTATGAATGGAGAAAGTTCGTCAGTGGTATCTTTCGCTCCACCATGCTTTCCCGTCTTTCTTCGGTCGCTCGCAGGCGCCCTCGGCAACGGGGAACGGCCATCGCTGGTTCTTTTGCCCATCCTGCAGGGCCCACGTCGGCGAATTGTCTGAACCTTTCGGCACCGTCGCTCGCAACGTCGACGGTGTCGGTATAATCGGTCGATAGAAGCAAAAACAGTCATTGGAGAGGGACGTTGTCCAGGCGTGAAGAGTGCGATGTGATCGTGATCGGCGGCGGCAGCGCGGCCTTCGATGCCGCCGTGTCGGCCAGGAAATCGGGCGCCGGTCGGATCATCATGCTGGAGAAGGCACCGGAAGCCGAATATGGGGGCAATGCGCGCTATTCGGGCACGGGCTTCCGCTTTACCCATTCCGGGGCCGAGGAAATGCGCGAGCTGGTGCCGGACGTGGACGAGGAATACTTCCGCTCCCTCAACATCCCGCCGTATACGCGCGAGGATTTCCTGGCCGACCTCGACCGCATGACCCAGGGCTGCATGGACCGCACGCTGGCGGAGACACTCGTGAACGAGTCCAATGCCGCCGTGCACTGGATGAAGGATGTGGGCATCAGGTGGGAATTCCTGAAGGAGCACGCCAAGGTCGGCGGCAAACTCTACTTCGAACGCGGCATCGCCGTTCACGTCGCCGGCGGCGGGGTAGGGCAACTGGAGCAGTGGCGGGCGGTGGCCGAAGGCCTCGGCATCGAAATCCGGTTCAACTCACCGGTCAGCGCCATCCACGGCAACATGCACCGGATCGAGGGCGTGCGGGTCTGCGCGGCGTCCGGGGAATACGACCTCCATGCCCGCGCGGTCATCGCCTGTGCCGGCGGCTTCCAGGCGAGCCCGGAGATGCGCGCGCGCTACCTGTCGGGCAACACCGACTTCGCCAAGGTGCGCGGTTCGAAGCACGATACCGGCGAGGTGCTGCGCTACCTGATAGAGCTGGGCGCGCTCGCGGGCGGGCAATGGCAGTCCGGGCACATGTCGCCGATCGACGCCGCCGCGCCCGATTTCGAAACGCCCCAGCACGCGGACGGCCGCGGCAATACCCAGAGCCGCTACGACTATCCCTTCGGCATTTCGGTCAACAACCTGGGCCAGCGCTTCTTCGACGAAGGCGAGGCACAGCATTCCTTCACCTATGCCAAGACCGGGCGGGCGGTCCTGGCCCAGCCGGGCTCGACCGCCTTTCAAATCTATGACCAGAAGGGGATCCGCCTGCACCGCTATCCCCATCACAAGGCAACCTTCGAGGAAGCGACGACGATCGCCGAACTGGCAGGAAAGATTGGTCTTGCGCCGGAGGTGCTCGCCAATACGGTGAACGAGTTCAATGCCGCCTGCTCCGACGACCGTCCCTTCGACCCGACCCGACCCGATGGCAGGTGCACCCGCGGCCTCGCCATCAACAAGTCCAACTGGGCCGCGCCCATCGACGAGCCGCCGTTCCGCGCCTACCCGGTGGCCTGCGGCATCACCTTCACCTTCGGGGGTCTCAAGGTGAATACCCGCGCCCAGGTGCTCAACACCATGCACGAACCCATCCGCGGCCTCTATGCCTCGGGCGACATCATCGGCCTGTTCTTCCACAACTACCCGTCGTTCACGGGGCAGACCCGCAATGCCGTCTTCGGCCGCCTCGCCGGGCGCAGCGCGGTGGAGGACAACTAGGGGTGATCGCAACGCCGCATGGTGGGACGATCCTCCCCTGGCAGCCCTGCCGCCGTCCCCTGGTATGTTGCCGTGTCCGTCCACCTATCGAAATCAGGTGATGATCAAGGCCCTCGCACATATCAGCCCGGAGACCGACCGTCTCAGCCGTTACATGGCGGCGGCGGGGCGCAAGCGTCTTCCGGCGGCGGTGGTCGAGCGGGTCAGGCTCCACATCCTCGACACGTTCGCCGCCATGGTCTCCGGTTCGCGGCTGCTGCCGGGGCGGCGCGCCATCGCCTACGTTGAGGGCCTTGGCGGGCGCCGGGAAGCAGCTGTCGCCGGATCACGCATCGTCACCAGCGCCGCGAACGCGGCGCTCGC
The DNA here is from genome assembly GCA_009380075.1 of Alphaproteobacteria bacterium. Taxonomy (GTDB): domain Bacteria; phylum Pseudomonadota; class Alphaproteobacteria; order SMXQ01; family SMXQ01; genus WHSO01. The sequence continues at coordinate 10,051 of WHSO01000003.1, forward strand.
CAACGGCATGCTGGCCCACGCGGACGAGACCGACGATTCCCATGTCGCCTCCCATACCCACCCGGGCTGTGCCGTCGTTCCTGCCGCGCTGGCGGCGGCGGAAAAGGTGCGCGCCGGCGGCGCGGCCTTCCTGCGCGCCGTTGTGCTTGGATACGACGTCGGTTGCCGCTTGACCCGGGCACTCGACGTCGATGCACTCACGGCGGCTTTCCGCAGTACCCACAGCTTCGGTGGAACCTTCGGCGCGGGCGCCGCCGCGGGCTGCCTTTTCGGACTGAAGCCGGTGCAGGCGCGACATCTGTTGTCGTATTGCGCACAGCTCGCGTCGGGTTGCACGGCGAACGTCCGCGACAGCGAACACATCGAAAAGGCATTCGACTTCGGCGGCATGCCCGCTCACCATGGTATTCTCGCGGCCACGATGGTCGAGGCGGGTTTCACGGGCGTGGACGACATCTTCTCGGGCGAGAGGAATTTCCTCGATGCTTTTGCTCCATTTCCCCATCCGGAGGAACTGTGTGCGGACCTGGGGCAGCGTTACGAGGTCACCCACACCAATATCAAGCGCTGGACGGTGGGATCGCCCATGCAGGCCGCGCTCGATTCCCTCGAATGGCTGATGCGCGAGCACGGCGTCACGGCGGACGAAGTCGATGTCGTCAGGGTCCATCTTGCCCCGAGGGCTTCGCGGACGGTCGATGAAGCGCCAATGCCGAACATCAATGCCCAGCACCTCGTCGCCGTGATGCTCGTCGACGGCACGCTCGGCTTTTCAAGCTCCCATGACGTCGCGCGCATGAAGGATCCCGCCGTCAGTGCATTGCGCCGGCGCGTGCGGATCGTGCCGAACGAGAAACTGGCGGCGGCCAGGCCCGCGCGCCAGGCGATCGTCGAAATCGATACGCACAACGGCCGAACGCTGTCCCGGCGCACGGTGACGGTGCGTGGGACGCCCGCCAATCCGATGGACCGCACGGACGTCGCCGCGAAGGCGAGGGGGTTGATGGAGCCGGTGATCGGCACCCGCAGGACGAGCCGGCTGATCGATGCGGTACTTTCGCTGGAAAAACTGGACGACATGACACGTCTCCGGCCGTTGTTCGTGCCGCGGGTTGGCGGAAAGGCCGTGCCATGACCCTGATCCTGTCCAACGAGGAGGTGGAGGCCGCCCTCCCGATGGCCGATTGCCTGGCGGCGTTCGACGAGGCCTACCGTGCTCTCGGCCGCGGCGCCGCGGCGACCGGCGTGCGCGGGGAAATCCTGTCGCCGACTGAACGTCCCGAGGCGCTGTATTCACTCCTTACCATGGCGGGCGTCGTGCCCGGGTTCGAGGTCGGTGCGGTGCGTATCAATTCCGATATCCTAACCTGGCCCAGGACGGCGCACGGCCTTCGCCGGGAGAAGGTCCCGGCGGCATCGGGCGGACGGTACGTCGGTCTGGTTCTGCTGTTCAGCACCGTCACGGGAGAGCCTCTGGCCGTCTATCCCGACGGCATCGTCCAGCGCATGCGCGTCGGCGCCACGAGCGGCCTGGCGGCGAAATACCTGGCACGCGACGACGCGCGCACGGCCGCTATCCTCGGCGCCGGCTGGCAGGCAGGCGGCCAGGCCATGGCCATCGCAGCGGTGCGGTCCGTCACCGAGATCCGGTGCTACAGTCCGACGGCGGTGCGCCGCCGGGCTTTCGCCGAGGAATGGTCGCGCAAGCTCGGGATCGACGTCCGGCCCGTGGAGCGCCTCGAGGACGCAGTCGCCGGCGCCGACGTGGTGCTCGGCGCAACCAACAGCATGCAGCCGGTCCTCCCGCCCGACCTCCTCGAACCGGGCATGCACGTGAGCAGCCTGAAGCGTCTCGAGTTCTATCCGGAGACCATCGCCCGCGCCGACGTCGTGTTCACCCATATGCGCGGCGGTGCCGTGCATATGACCCGGATCGCGGGCGCGGACCTGGCACGGGACACCGACGCCGCCAAGGAAAACCTCGCCAAGGCCGTCGGGCAATCGGCGATGCCGATGCTGCCGGAGCTGCTGCTCGGCGAGGTACCGGGACGGCGCAGCGCGCGCGACATAACGATGTTCCTCAACTATGCCGGGCTGGGCTTCCAGTTCGCCGTGACGGGCCACGTGATCTACCGCAAGGCGCGGGAACTGGGACTGGGCCGCGAAATCCCTACCGACTGGCTTACAAGCGCTTTGCCGTCCTGACGATGGCGGATCAGGGGGTAGCCAAGCTGATCTCTTCCCGGCACAATAGCCTTCACGCAATCACAAGAAACCGAATCTTCAGGGAGGTCTCGATGATACGCACCAAACACGTTCTGACCGCACTGACCGTGCTTGCGGCGGCAACCCTTCCGGTTGCACCGGGCACCGCACACGCCGCCAGCCCGTGGGAAGGCAAGTCCATGACCTTTGTCGTCGGCTTCGGTGTCGGTGGCAGCTACAACGCCTACAGCCGGCTGGTTGCGGGCCATATCGGGCGGTTTCTTCCCGGGAACCCCACGGTCATCGTGCAGAACATGCCGGGCGCCGGCAGCGTGCGCGCCACCAACCATCTTTACGAGATCGCCCCCAAGGACGGCACTGTCATTGGCATGATCGACCAGGCGATCCAGGCGTTCGAGCTGATGGGGCGCAGCGGTCTCAAGGCCGAGTCAACGAAGTTCAACTGGATCGGGCGGCTCATCTCCAACAGCGCCGTGCTTTTTGCGTGGCATTCCGCGCCCATCAACAAGATCGAGGACGCGCTGGAAAAGGAATTCATCGTTTCGGCTTCGGGTGCGGCGTCGCGCCTCAACTGGACGATCATGAACAAGGTCATCGGCACCAAGATCAAGATCATCACCGGCTACAAGGGCACCGGCGAGTCCCTGCTCGCGATGCAGCGCGGTGAAATCCACGGGCTCAGCCGCCCGTGGACGGCGCTCAAGGCGTCCCAGGGGGACTGGATCAAGGAAGGCAAGATCCGCCTCTTACTACAGACCGGCGCCGAAAAGAACGACGACCTGCAGAACGTGCCGCGCATGCTCGACCTCGCGAAGAATGAGGAGGACCGCAAGCTCCTCCGCTTCTTCGCCGCACCGTCGGAAATAGGCCGCTCGGTGGTCGCGCCTCCAGGCGTTCCCAAGGAGACGGTCGCACAATTGCGTGAGGCTTTCTGGAAGGCCATTCACGATCCTCGTTTTGGTGCCGATCTGAAGAAGTCGAAGCTCGACCTCGAGCCGATGCGCGGCGATAAGCTGCAGGCCCTCGTGGAATCCGGCAAGGACGTCTCGCCTGCGATAATCGAACGGGCCAAGGCGCTTTCCGCGACACAGGCCAAGAAGAAGAAAAAGAAGAAGAGCGGCTAACCCTTCGCTGCTGGCGCCGCCGGCGATTCCGGCGGGCCGCGCCGCTGCCCTGCGCACGGTCTCCACCACCCTGAAGAAGGTCGACAAGAAAGGCGCGGTGCTGTCCTTCGACGTCAAGGGAAAGGCCCAACGGGCACGCACCAGCAACGCCCGGACGGCGGTCACGGTCAAGGGTACCCCGGTGAAGCGGTCCGACCTCAAGGCCGGGATGAACTGCTCGATCATCTATCAGGGGAGCGGGACCGAGGCGTCCAATGTCACCTGTTAGGCGTAATGGGATTGTATACCGTGCCGGTTTCCGCGCGCGTGCAGCCCCCATCGCACCTGCAACCGGGGGGCACCGTCAGCACGCGTGAACGGCCTCGACCTTCACCCGTGTAATCCCGGCACGCACGAAATCCAAATCCCTCGCGGCTCGGTAAGAGACGTCAAGGAATCGCCCCTTGATGAAGGGGCCCCGGTCGTTCACGGTGAGGACCACGGATCGCCCGTTCCCGACGTTCGTGACCCGGATTCGGCTGCCGAAAGGCAACGTGCGATGGGCCGCGGTCAAGCCATGCATGTTGAACGTCTGCCCACTCGCCGTACGGCGTCCGTGATGTTCACGACCGTACCACGAGGCCGTGCCGGCTTCCTGATAGTGGCGGGCCTGCGTGCAGTTCAATGGTGCTTCCCTCGTGCCGTCATGTCGTGGATTGACCTGCGTGCAGGAGGCCAGAACAAACGGCGCCAGCACCAGGGCAAGTCTCGCACGTAACCTTGAAGGCGGCATGGTCCGCGTGATCATCATCGCACCTGAAAACTGCGTCACGGAACGTCCCGAAAAGCGTAATCCGGCCAAGCTTAATGGCTTGTTAAGGGACGTCCCCGGACGCCGACGGAGAGCACTAAAGGGAAGGACCTCCCGCTCCGATGGGCACATTCCAGGTAGGGCTGTCCTGTGGGACCTCGGGACACTGAGGCCGAACTCATAGTCCGCAGCCGGTTGCAGCAACCGAACCGTCGGTGCCACCTCCGCCTTCCTTGTTCTGCCGCTCGGCGACGCCCGATGCGGCGGTATCTGTTCTCACGGCCGCCGCGACAAGTTCGCCGACCACGTCGGAGCGCAACGCGGTGTAGTAGTCATCGACGCGCGTGCGGGTGGTCGTCTGCGATGTTATGACGATCGTGAGTGAAAGCGACGGGACGACATAAAGGAATTGCCCGCCGTAGCCTCGCGCATAATGGACGGGATGGCCACAGGCCTTGGCAATGAACCAGCCGTAGCCGTAGCCGTCACCTGAAAAGAACGACTCCGTATGTGGTGTCCAGGACGCGCGTACCCAGGCCTCGGACAGGACGCGCTTGCCCCGGAAGATTCCGCCGTTTCGGTACATCTCTCCAAAGCGCAGCAGGGCGCGGGGCGACAACAGCATATTGTTGCCGCCGAGATAGATTCCCTGGGGGTCGCGGTCCCAGGGGGGCAGGTCAAACCCGAGCGGTGCTGCCAGCCATGCCCGCGCGAGATCGAGGGTACTTCTCCCCGAAACCCGCGTCAGCACGGCCGAAAGGATATGGCTGTTGCCCGTCGAATACAGCATGCGTCCGCCGGGCTCATCGACAAACGGGCGTGACAGGGCGTAGCCGACCCAGTCCTTGCTGTTGACCCACCGCCCGTAGTTGGCCCCGGACGTCCGCTCCAGGCCCGACTGCATGGAAAGAAGATGGCCGATGGTCACCTCTTGAAGCCGTGGATCGGCGGCGTCGGCAACGGATTCACCCAGAAGGGAAACGATGGGCTGCTGCGGACCCTCGATAAGTCCACGGTCGATGGCGAGCCCGACGAGGGCCGAAATGACCACCTTGGCGACCGACTTGACGTTGACGGAAACGTCGAGGCGGGGCCCGCGGAAACGGCGTTCAAGGTGAATTGTGCCGTGGCGCGCGACGATCAGCGAATGGAGCCGTGGCAACTCTCCGGCACGGCGCACGACACGCGCTATTGTCGCCTCGTCGAGACCTGGCCTGACGCTGCTTGCGTCGGCGGCTAGCGGTAAGGCATCCAGGGCGAGCGCTTTGTTCAACCCACAACCGCCGTTGGCGAATGCCAATGCAAATATGGTGTAACGTAGAAAACGTGAGACGACCCCTGGCGCCATCGATACTCTTCCTTGACAGGTTTCCTTCTCTCTCACGGCCGCTCCTACTCTAGCCTGACACGGAACTAAGGAATGCCTGTCCGGGGGCAGGTGTCAACAGGCGCCTCGAAGGGTCCGCACCGTTATCCTCAATGGGAACTTTCGCGCCAAAGCACCGTTGATGGAGTTCAGGGGCCGTTGCATTCATTGCGGAGATGCCCCTTTAACCCATCCGGGAGCAGGAAATGGTGACCAAGACAACGATGGCTATTGCGGCGCTGGTCATGGGCCTGGCCCTTCAGGGCTGCGAATCGCGTGGTGGTAGCGCTTTGCTCGGTGGCGTCGGCGGTGCGGCCGCAGGAGCAGGAGGCTACGAATACCACCTGAACCGCCAAAAGGAGCGCGTCGAGACCGACCGCAAGAGCGGCAAGATCACCCAAAACGAGTACGATATCCGGATGGACCAAATCCGGCGGGATTCGCTCATCCAGTAAGCTTGGCGAAAGAAATGTTCTCGGATGTGACGTGCTCGCGCCGGCAAAGCAGGTTGGATCGAGGTGTTTGACCAAAATTTTTCAGTGGCGTAGGAAGGCGACGTGAATCGGCGACGCACGCTTTCGATTGTTTTCATTGCTTGTGCCTCGTTTCTTGCGGCACTTCTCGTCGCCTTGCTGGTATGGGACTGGTCCTGGTTTCGCGGGCATGCCGAACGCGCTGCGTCGGACGCGATCGGGCGGAACGTCACCATTGGCGGGCTGATATCCGTGGACCTGGGACTGACGACGCGGGTGGTGTTGAATGACGTCACCATGGCCAATAGCTCCTGGGGTAAGGCGGACAGCTTTGCACATGTTGAGCGCTTGGACGTCTCGGTAAGCGTCCCGGCGTTGATTCGCGGCGAAACCGAAATTCGCAGTCTTGCGCTTTCCGGTTTCACGGTTGCGCTCGAGCGTAACGCAAATGGCGATGCGAACTGGATCTTCAAAGGCGGGAATCCCAACAGGGGGAACGAGGACGGAGCGCAGATAGCGATCCGGCGGATTACCATGCGCGATGGCAGCCTTCGCTTTAGCGACCAACAAGCTAGCAGGTCTTTCGATTTAAAGATCGCGACCATGCACGGGACCATCGCTGAGGAAAGTGGGGAGGTCGTTGTGGACGGAACGGGAAGCTTTCAGGGTATGCCCTTCGATCTGGCATTGAATACGGGGCCAATCGATGCTCTTCGACGTCGAAGTCGTCCCTTTCCTGTGGACCTTTCCGCGCGCGTCGGAGAAAACAGGTTCTCCGCAAACGGCAGCATCCAAGCTCCCCCGCGGCTGGACTCAATGGACTTCCGGATCAACCTTGAAGGGCCGGACCTTTCAAAACTCGCCAATCTGGCCGGTATGGACATTCCCGCAACACCTGCTTTCGCCCTCCGAGGACGCGTCGTTCAGAAAGGGGATACACTGACATTCGAGAATCTCTCAGCACGCCTCGGCGAAAACGCACTGACGGTGTCCGGGAGAGTCCGCAGCCTCGCGGAGGCCGAGGCCATGGACCTGCATGTGGATGCGAAGGGATCCAATCTTGCCGTTCTGGCCGATCTTGCCGGCCTAAGTATGCCCGAAACGGCTCCTTACGAGTTCAAAGGCCGGGTCGTATATGGCGACAACGAATGGACGCTGGATGATTTTTCCGCGCGTTTGGGGCGAAGCGATCTGGCCGGGAATATACGGGTGAACATCATCGCTGCAGGAAAAGGCGGTGCGTTGCCGCGAGTTACCGGAGAACTTCGGTCCAACGCGCTGGATCTTGACGATTTCGACGAACTGTTCGGGGTCGAGGCGCGGGATGAGGGAGATGGGCAGAAGCGTCCGAACAACGCAACTACAAAGGATCGGGTCATACCCGACGTCCCGCTGCCGGTCGAATGGCTTAAGGCCATCGAAGGCGATGTTCGGGTTACGGTCCGGAGTATCGAGAATGTATATGGCGACATCGACTCGGTGGCGGGGCACGTCGTTCTCGAAGAGGGCAAGCTTACAATAGATCAGCTTGATTTGACCGCAGGGGACGGAAAGCTTGCCGCGTCCGCTACAGTTGATGCGCGGGGCGACTCCGTTGCCGTAAGCCTGAATGGCGAGATCCGCAAGCTGGATCTCGCGACGGTGCTGCCCAAGGGCGCCGTGGAGCGTATCAACGGGCAGCTCGGAGGAAGCGTAACTCTCTCTGGCGGGGGTCAGTCGCTCCTGCCGCTCTTGAAGTCACTCCATGGTGAGGTAACCGCGTTCCTTGCGGGTGGGGAGTTGAACAGGCTGCTGGCCGAGGCGACGGGGCTCGATGTGCTGGGGACACTCCGCAGCCTAGTGGGCGACAAGGCCGCCACGACGCGCATTCGCTGCATGGTCGCGGATTTTGACGTGGACGGCGGTGTCCTCGACTCGAATGCCCTGGTGCTGGACACCGATTCCCTGCTTCTGACGGGCGACGGTCGTATCTCGCTTCCAGACGAGGCGGTCAACATCACATTGACCCCTCGCGCGCGGGGCATCAACCCGTTGTCCTTTTCGGCACCGCTGACAGTTTCCGGGTCTTTTCGCGACGTGCGCATCGCGCCACAGGTGACCGGTCTGGGCGCTCAGGCGGGGAAAACATTCGCCCTCGGATTGCTCCTTGGCCCCATGGCGGCGCTCGCACCGGTGATCGAGGAAAAGCTTGCCGGGGACAGCAACTGTGCCGCGCTGCTGAAAGACGCACGTACACCTTCCGATGGGAAAAAGGACGAGCGGAACGAGGTGCCTTCGAAGCCGTCTCCGAGAGAGCCGTTCGGAATCCCGCAGGAGCGGTAAGTCTCCATTCATCAGTACCCCATGCAGTTTCTCACGGGTCTATGCGATGCTCAGCTTCGAAGCAGTGAGGTATTGCCGAAGGCGGTGGTAACCGGGCCATGGGTCTCTCTTGAGGGCGGCGAGGCGGGCTTCGATATTTTTTAGGGTATAGGCATCACTGCGGTCGATTCCGCCAAGTTCGTCCCATGAGACCGGTGTGGCCACGGGCGCACCGCGATGCGCCCGGAGCGAGTAGGGCGCTACCGCCGTTGCGCCGCGTTCATTACGGAGCCAGTCAATGAAAATTCTGCCTTTGCGGCGGGCTTTTGACGCTTGTGCGAGATAGCGGTCGGGTGCCGCCGCCGAAAGCTTTTCGGCAAGGCCCTTGGCGAAGGATTTGACCTCGGGCCAGCCGCGACGGCGAACGAGCGGAACAATCACATGTACGCCCTTGCCGCCGGTCAGCAACGCGAAGGACGCTAATCCCGCGGCTTTCAGCACGTCCCGGAGCTCGAAGGCGGCGTCGCGCACGTCGCTGAAATGGACCGAGGGGTCGGGATCGAGATCGAAAACCAACCGTTCCGGCCGTTCAACATCGTCGGTGCGCGCGCCCCAGATATGCAGTTCAAGGCCCCCGATCTGGGCCGCGGCAACAAGGCCCCCGGCATGGCGGATAGCGAGGTAGGAGGATACCTTTCCGCCTTTTTCCTTGATGCTTACCTTGTCGAGCTCGTCCGGAACGGACGCGTTGTGATGCTTCTGGAAGAAGCATTCGTCGTCCCGCCCCCTCGGGCAGCGCACGAGGCTGAGGGGCCGGGCTTTGAGGAAGGGGAGAATTCGGTCAGCATTCGTCAGGTAATACTCCGCTATGGCACGCTTTGTCGCTCCCTGCCGCGGATACATGATCCTCTCCGGATGGGTCACCCGGACACCGCCGATCATCGCCGCGTTGTCGCTGCTGCTCGCCACGGTGACCTCCTTTGCCGGTTTGTCCTCTCGCAGGCCGAGAAAGCTTGGATGCCGCAAAAGGCCCTCCGATGTTCGCTCGGTAAAGGACACCTGCGCCACGAGGTCCGGCTTCAGCCAGACCGTATCACGCCGCGCCGTGGCCGGTATGTGGGTAAGAGGCCTTGTCGCGCGTTCGAGGTGTTTCATTCTTGCGGCCAGGTCCCGGAATAGCCTGTCGTCGAATCCCGTTCCGACTCGACCCGGTATGCCAGATGCCCGCCGGAGTATTCCCCAAGCAGCAGCGATGCAAAGGGCCGATCCCGCTTGTCGGATTTCCGGTATCCAACGATGACAAATTCGTCGTTGCCAACGCATTTCGACTTGATCCACAGGGACCCGCGGTCGGAGCGATAGGGGGCATCTGCCCGCTTGGACACGATGCCCTCCATTCCCATGGCACAGGCCTTGGCGATGACGCGTTCGCCGGAGCCAGTGACATGATCGCTGTAGCGCAACGGTCCCCTCGAATGGTCAAAAAACGGACGCAGCAATTCCTTGCGGCGGGTGAGGGGCTCCTTGCGGGTGTCTTCGCCGTTAAGGTGCAGGAGATCGAACGCGTAATACCGCAATTCGACGTCCTTGTTGGAGGCGGCGTTCTGAAGTGTACAAAAGTGACTATGGCCGCGCCGATCGACGGCGACGAGTTCCCCATCGATGACGGCGTCCTCGAGATCGAGTTTGGCGAGACAATTGGCAACAGCGGGATAGCGGCCCGTCCAATCCTTCCCATTCCGCGTGATCAGGCGCACCCCGTCCCCTCCGACCAAGGACTGGATGCGATAGCCGTCGAACTTGACCTCATGCAGCTAGTCACGACCGGCGGGAGGCTCATCGCGGAGAGTCGCGAGCTGCGGCGGCACGAATGCGAGTTTTGGGCGCTTTTTTTTCGGGCGGGCGTCATGGGCGCGGCGTCACTTACCCGATCGTTTTTGTCCAAGGTTGCGCCATGCTTCGCGATAGTGTCGAGGGATCGTCCGGAAACGACGCTCGTTGCCCATTGCTTCGTCGGGTCGTGTTTTTCGTCCGCTTCGTCGTCACGTTCCTTTACCAGAAGCCAGTTCTCGCGCTTGTCCCCTTTCTTTCGCATGCGGATAAGGGCGAAGCCGCCATTCAAGCGCTTGCCGCGCAGCACGAACTTGAGTGCGCCCTTTCGTAGCCCCTCTTGGGGATCACCTTTCGGGTGCCACGTGCCCTGATCCCACAGCATGACGGTACCAGCGCCGTAACCCTTGGGAATAATGCCCTCAAACTCCCCGTATTGAAGCGGATGGTCTTCGGTCCGGACAGCAAGGCGCTTGTCGCGGGGATTCAGGCTTGGCCCCCGCGTCACCGCCCAACTTTTCAGGACGCCGTCGAGTTCAAGGCGAAAATCATAGTGCAGGCGCCGTGCGTCATGTTTCTGGATAAGGTAGCTATTGCCCTTCGCCTTGGCGACGGCACCCCGGGGCTCCGGCGTGTGCCGGAAGTCCCGTTTCTCGCGGTAGGCCTTGAGCGCACGGCCGGAACGCGGCATCTGCGATCCTTAGCCTGCGGCGCGTCTTGTGGACGTGCCCCGGGTCCGCCGCTTCTTCCGTTTTGACGAGGTCGTTTTCTTGCCCCTTGCAACGCTCTTCTTCAGAGCTTCCATGAGGTCGACCACGTTGCCTCCGGCGGGTTCGGCGTGTTCCTTCTGGGATCCGGTCGCATGTACGCCCTTCTTGCGCTTTTCTTCAATGAGGTCGCGTAGGGCATCGATGTACTTGGATTTGAACGCCTCGGCCTTGAACGGGGCGGACTTTCGTTCAACCAGCTCTTCGGCAAGTTTCAGCATTTCACCCTCAACTTTAATATCGGGAATGTCGTTGAAGACCCGGTTGCTCTTGCGGATCTCTTCGGCGTAGCGCAGGGTCTCGAGCAGCAGTCCGTCACCGCAGGGCATTATGGCGACGATATAGTCGCGGCCACGCACGGCCATTTGGCCAAGCGCGACGCGCTTGGCCTTGCGTAGGGCCTCGCGGATGACCACGAAACCTTCCTCCGCGACCTCGTCATCGGCAGGAACCACATAAAAGGGCTTGTCGAAATAGCGCGGGTCGATCTCGCAATGCTCGACAAACTGGACCAGGTCGATGGTATGACGACTTTCGAGTTTGATTGCGTCCAGCTCGTCAGGCTCGATCAGTACGTACTTGTCCTTATCGATCTCATAGCCCTTGACGATTTCGTCTGTATCGACCGGACCGATGCTGGGAGCGACCTTCTGGTGGCGCACGCGTTTGCCCGACGGCTCATGGATCTGATGGAGGGAAAGGCGGGAGGAGCCGGCCGCGGCAGGGTAGAGCTCCACCCTGATTGTCACCAGAGATAGGCGCAAATAACCCTTCCAATAGGCACGTATCGCCATAAATCCCCTCAGACCAACCTTGTTTAGAACGCAGGAGTGCAAGCATGGTTCCTCAGGGAACGCATGAGCGATTCCGGCGTTAGCTGCGATAACAAGCGAGGAGACGGGCTATGCCGGCGAAGTCGAAATCCCAGCAGCAGGCGGCGGGTGCCGCTTTGTCCGCAAAGCGAGGAGAGAAAAAGATCAGCGAACTCGGTGGGGCGCCGAAGTCGATGTACGAATCCATGAGCGAAAAGGAGCTCGAGGAAATGGCATCGACCAAGCGGAAGGGCAAATCCAAGAAGAAGGGGTGAATGCATGTAGGAGGAGGGACATACCCATGAAGGACGTCTCAAAGGGGAAAATCGCGATCCTCGCGACCGACGGATTCGGGCAGAGCGAGCTCATCTTGCCTCTTGAACTGTTGCGAAGTGCAGGAGCGGATGTTGAGGTGGTGTCCCTCAAGCCAGGAAAAATCCGCGGCTGGAACAAGGATCACTGGGACAAGGAGATCGAGGTCGACAAGACGCTGGACGAGGCAGCGGCCGATGACTACGGCCTTCTGGTGTTGCCCGGTGGCCAGATCAATCCGGGTCGCCTCAGAATTGAGGCAAGAGCGGTCGATTTCGTGAAAGCGTTCGCTTCATTGGACAAACCCATCGCTGCGATCTGCCATGGCCCCTGGCTCCTGATAGAAGCCGGCGCCGTAAAGGGGCGCAAGCTGACCTCCTACCGGTCGATCCGGATGGACATAACGAATGCTGGCGGCAAATGGGTGGATGAGGAGGTGGTCGTCGACGGGAACCTGATCACGAGCCGAAAACCCGAGGATATTCCTGCGTTCATAGAAAGAGTCTGCGAAGCGGCCGGTGTATCAAGCTGCGGGTAGGGAACCCTGAAGGGCCGCGGACGTTATCAATCAACGATTGTTGCGGATGAGGACTAGCGATGAACGGAATAATTTATCTTGTGGGCTTGGTCGTGGTGATTCTCGCCGTACTGTCGTTCTTCGGAATTCGGTGAGGCCCGGCGATGACGATTGGACGGGATGAAGACGTTGTTGCCACGACCTATGTGCCGGCGGTCGGCCAGGAAGATTCCCGTCCATATGTCGACTGGGCAGCCGTATTCGCGGGCGCGGTGATTGCTTGGGCGATTGCGTTTATATTGGGGAGCTTTGGTGCGGGATTGGGTCTTACCCTGGTCGGTTCGCCGTGGGAAGAGGGCATGTCGCTCCAGTGGTTCCTGATCGCGGCCGGGATATATTTCATCTGGGTCCAGGTTACCAGTGTCATGACGGGTGCTTACCTCACTGGGCGGATGCGCCGGCGCGTGGGTGATGCGGGCGCGCACGAAATCGAGATCCGCGATGGACCCATGGCCTTCTCGTTTGGGGCATAAGCGCTCTCATTGGAGCGGTGATGGCATTGGCGACTGTGACGGCGGGTGTGGGAGCTGCTTCGAAAGTCTTGGGAGGCACGGTTGCTATTGGTGCACAAGCGATGTCCGGGGAGTCGGGGTCGGAGGGCCGGATCGAATACATTGTAAGCCGCTTGTTTCGGCCGGAGGCAGGAGGCACCAACGGCCCTGCCGCTGCCGGTGCAAGCGGCGAGAACGGCTCCGAGAATCGCGAGGCCATTCGAGACGGCGTTTTGTTAACACTGAGGAACATCGGGCTGGATGGCGAATTGTCGGACGAGGACAAGCGCTATATCGCCCAGGTTGTCGCCCAGGAAACGGGCTTGTCGCAAGACGCCGCCCGGGCGCGTGTCGAAGGGTACCTTTCCAGCGCGCTTATGGAAATGCGGCAGGCGGCCGAGGCTGCCCGCAAGGCCGGCATTATTGCCGCGTTTCTAACCGCCGCTACGCTCCTTGTGAGCGCGATTGCCGGGTGGTGGGCCGCCGGAGTGGGTGGCCGCCATCGTGATGAGGGGATCGACCTCGGCGTCTGGTTCAGAACGCGTTGATGCAGCAAAGGATAATCCCCATGAAACTCTTCGCGCTTTGGCTTCTCGGCGTTCCTCTCTCGGTCATCCTGATCTTGGCAATTCTCCTATAGCTCTGTCTGTACCTTCAAACATTGCAGGTGCGGAAAAACGGAAAATACGTTCACTACCGGACAACGATTTGCGACTAAGGAGGATAGTCCCATGAGTTCGAAACGTGTACTCGGCATAGTTATCCTTGTCATTGGTGTGGTGCTTCTTGCTTTTGCATTTCGGTCGTCGAATGCGCCGCTTGAGCAACTTTCCGATTCTGTTACAGGCCGCTACAGCGATGAGACGATGCTTTTCTTCATACTTGGGATCGCCGCCGCGGTCGGCGGTGGATTGATCGCATTTCTCGGTGCGAGGAAGTAGCTGCCGGTCATGTCGCGAGGAGGATACCAATGACCCTCGGAACCGTTCTGATCGTTGTGTTAATTCTTTTGCTGATCGGTGCATTACCCGCGTGGCCCTATAGCAGAGGCTGGGGCTATTACCCCACGGGAGGCCTTGGCCTCGTCCTGATCATTATCCTGATCCTGCTTCTGCTCGGTAGAATCTAGGCAGGTAATCGCGAATCTGACATGCTTGCTTTCCGTAGTAGATAGGACGCTCGCAGTACTATCCCTGGACCCCGGCAGCGCCTGCTGCGAAAGCGGCGGAGGCGGCAAGCGCGGCTACGGTCCGTACGTGATTCCAGGCCGTCCAGACGGAAAGATAATGATTCCAGGTTCCCGATGCGGCCGCCTCCGCAGGACTCATCGATTCCAACCGTACATTCAGCGGCACGTTGAACGCGATCGTGCAGAGGAAGACGCCGACGACGTAAAATACGATTCCCGCCAGCACCGCAACCCAGTCCGTAACCGCCCACTGCAGGCGCCAGGCGAAAATGAGTACGACGCTCAGGGCGGCACATCCGAAGAACAGCGGCATGAACAGGGAGCGCAGGATGACCCTGTTGATCGATTGCATGGCGGCGGCGCCCTGTTTCACGGGCAGGCGAGCGAATGCCTTCATCACGAACGTCGAAAAGGCGAAAAAGACGCCCGCGATCAACCCGCTGCCGATTGCGGCGCAGATAAGGATGGTAAATACCAGAAGCGCCATAGGTCCCTTCCATCGGAGCTGATAAGGCCGGATTGTCTTCAGTGTGCCTGAGGTTCGGATGGCTCCGGCCGTCGTTCAACAAGGCTACCTGTGATCCCGCCTACCATCAATGATGGCGGCAATTTTCCAAAAAGATCGTTGTGATCCTGGAGAAGGAATTGGGCCACGCTGGAAGCGCGACATCGTTGCCGAAAGACGACGGCTCGGGGTACTTTCACCATAGTGGCAGGCCCCCAGGAAGCGGGGCAGGCGCACAAGAAGGCCGTCGTGGGGACATAGCATGTGTGGAATCGTGGGGATCACGGGTACGCGGTCGGCGAGCCCGATACTGATCGAGGCGCTCCGCCGTCTCGAATACCGGGGGTATGATTCTGCCGGCATCGCTACCCTCGTCAACGGCAGCATCGAGCGGCGCCGCAGCGAAGGCAAGATCCGCGATCTCGATGCCCTGGTGCAGCGTCAGCCGGTCCCGGGCACCACCGGCATCGGACACACGCGGTGGGCGACCCACGGTATGCCGTCCGAGGCCAACGCGCATCCGCATTCCGACGGTCGCGTCGCCGTCGTGCACAACGGAATCATCGAGAATTTTCAGGCGCTACGGGCCGAACTGGAGGACAGCGGGGTCGCCTTCACGAGCGAGACCGATACCGAAGTAGTCGTTCATCTGGTCAGCCGCGAACTCGACCGCGGGCTAGCGCCGGTCGACGCGGCGGCCAGGGCGATTACCCACCTTGAAGGCGCATTTGCACTTGCGATCATCTTTGCGGGACATCATGGCCTTGTGGTCGGCGCGCGGCAGGGCTCCCCGCTGGCGGTGGGCTACGGCGATGGGGAGATGTTCCTGGGCTCCGACGCGCTTGCGCTGGCGCCGCTGACCACGCGCATTACGTACCTCGAGGACGGGGATCTCGTCGCCCTCACGCCCGAAGGCGTTTCGGTGCGCGATGCCAAGGGAAGTAAGGTGGAACGGCGGATACACGAAGTCTCCAAGCTCGGCGACGAACTGGGCAAGGGCAATTTTCCCCATTATATGCTGAAGGAAATCTATGAGCAGCCGACCGTGATCGGTGATTCGCTCCTCTCCTATGTCCATCACGTCACCGGCGCGATCGAGCTGCCCCACCTGCCGTTCGACCTCGCAACGATTCCGGCGGCGCGCGTCGTGGCTTGCGGCACGTCCTTCCATGCCGCCCTGATCGCGCGCTACTGGCTCGAATCCCTGGCGCGCCTTCCGGTCGAGGCCGATGTCGCATCCGAGTTCCGTTACCGCGACCCACCGCTGGTGCCGGGAGGGCTCGGCATCTACATTTCGCAGTCGGGCGAGACGGCGGACACCCTTGCCGCGCTGCGTCACGCCAGGTCGCGTGACCAGCATACGCTGGCCGTCGTCAATGTGGCCGAGAGTTCGATGGCGCGGGAGGCCGATGCGGTGCTGCTGACCCTCGCCGGGCCCGAAATCGGTGTGGCCTCGACCAAGGCTTTCACGACGCAACTCGTTGTCCTGGCGTCATTGACCTTGGCGATAGCCCGCGCCCGCGGCGCTATCGACAAGGCAAGGGAGGCCGCGTTGTCCGCGGCCATTGCCGAGGTGCCAGCGCGAGCGGCTGAAGTGCTTCGCCATGACGAGCGCATCAAGCACATGGCCGTGGACGTCGCGAAGGCCCAGACCGTCCTCTATCTCGGCCGCGGGACGGCCTATCCGATCGCGCTCGAGGGCGCGCTCAAGCTCAAGGAGATCTCCTATATCCACGCCGAGGGGTTCGCCGCCGGCGAGATGAAGCACGGCCCCATTGCGCTGGTCGACGGAAACGTGCCCATCATCGTCGTCGCGCCCTACGACGATCTTTTCGAGAAAACCGCGTCGAACATGCAGGAAGTCAAGGCGCGCGGCGGAAAGGTAATCTTTATTTCCGACAACAAGGGGATATCGCGGCTGGGTTCGTTGGCGGAGGCGGCGATCGAGATTCCTACCGTCGATCCTTTCGTGGCGCCGATCCTCTACACGATTCCGGTGCAGCTCCTGGCGTACCACGTTGCGGTGATTCGCGGCACGGACGTCGACCAGCCGCGAAATCTTGCGAAATCCGTGACGGTGGAATAACCCGAGTCGTGATGCCCGTGACAGTGCCGATTCGCCTTGCCGTGGCGACCGACAGTTTTCTTCCGAAGAACCAGCTTGACGCGAAGTATACGGCCAATATCCTGAAATCGTCCAAGCAAAGAAAAATCAGGATCGGGAGGGGAAAATGAACAATAACACAAAGACATACTTGCGCGGATTTTGGAAGACTCTGGCCGGCATCGGCGTGCTGGTGAGCGCCGCCGGATTCCAGAGCACAACGGCATTCGCCAACGACGGCTGGAAGGCGGAATGGGAGAAGGTCATGGCCGCGGCGCGCAAGGAGGGTGTGGTCGCCGTCTCCGGGCCGCCGGGCGCATTTCAGCGTCGCGCCATCACCGAAGGTTGGGCCAAGTCGTTCCCCGATATAAGGCTCGAATATACCGGCGGTCGCGGGCGGGACGTCGTCTCGAAGGTCGTGAGGGAACGCACCGCCGGAATCTACAATTTCGATATCATCCTGGCATCCACCAGCCCGACCGTTTTCGCCCTTGTGCCGATCAATGCCCTGGCGCCGCTGCGCGATGCCATCATCATGCCGGACATCGCCGATGACAAGACGTGGTACGACAGCTTCGAAGCCGGATTCATGGACAAGGAGAGGAAGTACTTCTTCAATCCCATGGGCACTGGCGGCCAGGGAGTCGGCTTCGTCAACCGCGACTGCGTTTCGCGGGAGGTGTTCGGCAAGATGCCTGATCTTGCGAAGCCCGAGTTGAAGGGCAAACTCGTCTGGTATGATCCGACCGGTCCGGGGACCGCCAGCCGGAGTACGTGGCTCATCAGCCTGGTCATGGGGGAAGACTGGCTTAAGGCGGTCTTCCAGAAGCAAGGCGTCATTTTTTCGCGCAGCTATCGCCAGATGACGGACTGGCTTGTCAGTTGCAAGGTACACTTGGCATTTGGGATGACGAACGACGTTCTGGAGCAGATGCAGAAGCAGGGAATTGGGACTAAGGTCGAAGACCTTGTCGGACCTGCGTACACCGGGAAGGTCAATCCCGGCGGAGCCGGCGGGAACGAGAGCATCGGCTGGTACAACAACGCACCGCACGCGAACGCTGCCAAGGTCTTCGTGAACTGGTTCCTGTCGAGGGACTTCCAGCAGTTCTATGCCGATATTGTCAAAGACAACAGCCGTCGAATCGACGTGAGGCCGGGCGATCCCAAGCATGTGATGGAGAAGGGCAAGGAATATTTCAGCTGGAGCACCGAAGAGGCGACCGTCCGCGTCAAGGACCTTCAGGAGAAAATCAAGGCCTGGGGCGTGATCAAGAGGAAAAAGAAGAGGTAGGGCCCGCGTCGCTCAAGTAAGATGGCCTGGGTTTTTCGGCGGCGTCCCCCTTGCCGTCTCGTACAGGTGAAAATTCAAACCAAAAACACGTGTTGGAGGAATCGTTCATGGCAGTCACCCGAAAGGCAAAGGCCGGCAAGGCCGCGCCTGCAAAAAGGAAAGCGTCGCGCCGCAGGATCGCTCTCGATGTCGAGGCGCCGGTGCCGATGCGCAAGCGCAACCGGCCGGAATTCGGTTCCGACGCCGTCGCCGAGCTCCTGAACGGATTCGGGTTCGACTACGCGTTCCTCAATCCGGGGTCGAGCTTCCGCAGCCTGCAGGACTCGCTCGTCAACTACAACGGCAACGTAAAGCCGAAGGTTGTTCTCGGCCTGCATGAGGACGTCGTCACGGCGATGGCCCAGGGTTACGCGACGGCATCGGGTCGCCCGGCTCTGTGCATCCTTCACAATCTGGTCGGCCTGATGCACGGCGCGATGGGCATCTTCAACATGTATTGTGCCGGAATGCCCGTGGTGATCCTGGGCGGATCGGGCCCTTCGGACATCACACTGCGGGGGCCCGTGGATTACCTCCATTCGGCCAACACCCAGGGTGAGGTCGTTCGGTCCTTCGTCAAATGGGATGACGAGGCGACGACGGTCGACGGCGTGCTCGACTCCGTGCTGCGCGGATACAAGATCGCCAACACGAGCCCCAAGGGACCCGTCTACATCGCGTTCGACTCGGGGGTGCAGGAGCAGCGGCTGGATGGGCCGGTCGCCATTCCCGACGGCAACCTTCCTTGCTTCCAGGCTCCGGCGGCCCCGGCCGCCAGTGAAGCCATCGTCGACCGGATCGCCGACATGCTGGTCAAGGCGCGCTACCCGATGATCGTCGGCGGCCGTATCGGCTACCTGCCGTCCGCGACGGGGCCGGTGCGGGAACTGGTGGAGCTTCTGGGCGCGGCCTATCGGGAGGATCGCACGTTCGTCTCCATGGCGACGCGGCACCCGCAGAACCTGACCGGTTCGCGCGACGCGCTGGCGAAGGCCGACGTGGTGCTGGCGCTCGACTGTGCCGACGTCCGTTCCGCCGTAGGCGGTTACGCATCCGATCGCAGCAATGTCTACAAGACGCTGGACTCGAACGGCCAGAAGGTTATCGACCTGTCAATGAACGAAAGCGCCAGCCGGCGCTGGAACCGTGTCGGCGGCGCCATCGCCGATACCGCCCTGCAGGTGATGGCGGACCCCCTGACCGGACTCTCCCAGATCATCGACGCCGTCCGGGAACGAACCCGGGCGAAGCCCGATCTCGCCGCCCGTTTCGCCCGCCGGGCAAAGTCGATCGCCCGGGAGAAGGCGGCTCTCGTCCGCGAGCAGGAAAAGCGGCTCAAGGCACGCTGGAACGAAAATCCCATCTCTCCCGGCCGCATGGTGGCGGAGCTCTGGGCGGCGGTGCGCCACACGCCCTGGTACCTGACCCTGCGCAACCATCGCTCCTGGCCGGAAGGCGTGTGGGAGTTCGACGGCGCGGGGCAGTACGCCGGCCATTCGTCGGGTGGAGGTCTCGGTCACGGTCCCGGGGCGTCGGTGGGCGCGGCGTTCGCCTGCCGCGACGACGGGCGTTTTCCGGTGGGCATCATCGGCGATGGCGATTTCCTGATGGCGACCTGTGCGGTATGGACCGCGGTCCACTACAAGCTGCCCTTGCTGATGGTGATCAACAACAACACGTCTTGGTACAACGACGAGGAACACCAGTTCAAGATCGCCAAGGGCAGGGGACGCCCGCCGGAGAACGCCTATATCGGAACGACGACGCGCGATCCCGACGTCGATTTCGCAAAGGTGTCCGAAGGCTACGGCGCTTACGTCGAAGGGCCGATTACGGAACCGGACGACCTCGCCGGGGCCCTCAAGCGTGCGGTCAAGGTGGTGGAAGACGGCGGGGTGGCGGTTGTCGACGTGCGCACGGCCAATCTGTAGGGGGCGTGCAGGGCGGGCTGTTACCGCGGGGGCGGTCTGCCCAGGCCCCTGAACCTCTACAGGCGAAGTCCGGACGCTAGGCGCGAAATACCATCATATCGGTGAGACCGCCGACCTTGGAAAGGTCGACCGGCAGGCGCCCCCAACTGCCGCCGCCGTCGCGACTGCGGAACAGGTGTCCCTTGTGCGTGCACACGTAGACATCGTCAGGATTGGCAGGGTCGATAGTGATCGCCCCGGGAAACTCCGGCCCGATTTCCTCGAACGGGGTCTTGGTTTCCTGCCAATGCTTGCCGCCGTCCCGTGAGGCGATCATGCGCGCTTCGGCGCCTGACGGACGCCGCCACTGCGGCGGCCCGTTGGCGATGCTCGTGAAGAGGACATCGGGATCGTTCGGGTGCATCACCAGGGGAACCGCGTAATCCTGGTAAAACTCAGTCGCCATGGGGCTCCAGGTTTCGCCAGAATCGTCGCTGACGTAAAGCGCCTTGCCCGCGGTTTCGCCAAGCCGATGGCCGTGGCCTCCCGTGGCGGCGTAAATGCGTGAAGGCTTCTCCGGCGGGATGACGAGGGTATGGACATCGGCATCGATTCCGCCGGTCAGCAGCTTCCAGGTGATGCCGCGGTCCGTGCTCTTGCCCAGGTAGCCAACCTGGAGCGCGGCGTACATGACATCCCGGTTCTTGGGGTCGATGGTGATGTCCCGAACATGCGGCTCAACGCTGGGGACGGGATAGGTGATCGCCGGCACACTTGGCAGGTCGCGCAGCCCGGGCAGGAGTTCCCAGTTCTCCCCGCCGTCATGGGTGACGTAAAGGCCGATGGGCTCGGTTCCGACGTAGATGGTGTCGGGGTCGAACGGGTCGACGGTGACGCAATGCACCTTGCCCGGGCCGGGCCGTCCGTAATTGGGTTTGGTCCAGCCGCCGGTCCGGCCTTCGCCGCTCTTGTCGGTCTGCAGCCAGATACCGTCTCCCCGGGTTCCGGCGATCAACTGGCCGGAGCCGTTCAGCGCCAATTGGGTCACTTCCCATCCGGGAAGGAAGATACGCTCGTTCAGCTGCCAGTCGTTCTTGCCGTTTTCGCTGATGGCGACGACACCGCGATCGGAACCGGCATAAATGACAACACCCATGTTTTCCTCCTTTTCACGCCTTCCGGGGTGACCCGGATCGGCCGTGGTTCACAAGCCCGTTCTTCTTGACTTTCTTGAGCCGCCCAAAGAATACAGGATATCGGGACCGGAATCAGTAGGCTCCCTGACCGTCGACGCGGTTCGCCAGGGCTTCTCCCCGCAGGTGCCGTTTCAGGTTTTCCGTAAATACATTCCGCAATTTCGACCAGCGTAGCGGGTCCGTCTGCGCGATATTGGGGCTGATGATCAGGTTGGGGGCGTCCCACAGCGGTGAGGTTGTGGGCAGGGGATTGGCGCCGAAAACATTGCACGCGGCGCCCGCGATCCAGCCTTCGCGCAGTGCGCGGGCCAGGGCCTCGTCATCGACGATGCCGCGGGTGACCAGATTGATCAGATGACTCGTGGTCTTCATCGACCGCAACTGCCCTTCCCCGATGAGGCCCTGAATCCCCGGAATGGGTGGAAGGCCGACGATCAGGAAATCCGCTTCTGACAGAATCCCGTCGAGCCCCTCCATCCCGCAGACGCTTTCCACATAGGGCGGCACCTGGTTCACATTGCGCCGGATCGCGCGTACCTTCATTTCCTGCTTGTGTAACCTCTGGGCGACGGCGGAACCGACCGCCCCCAATCCCAGGAGTCCGACCACTTTGCCCGACAGGGTATCGAGCGCGAGGGTCTCATCCCAGCGGCGTGCCTGCTTGAACTCCGAAAGCAGCGGAAACTTCTTGGCCAAAGCGAGGACGCAAGCCTCCGCATATTCCGAGAGGGGGTGCGCCTGCACGCCCCGGCTGCAGGTGACGGCGATGCCCTGGGAAGCGACGTGCGGCGTCAGGAACGACAGGCCGCCGCCGTAGGTCGTGTGTATCCACTTGAGTGAAGGAAGTTGCACGGTCGTCTCGTCCGGGAGTCTCGAACGCGTGAATATTATGTCGACCGATGAATGGTCGTCGGGTTTCAGTTCGACGGAGAACCTTGCGTTCGGAAACTCACGACCAAGCCGCTCGGCATCGCCTTCGGGTAGTTCATCGCCCAATCGAAGCCACACATGGCAGTTCAAGATACGCACTCCTTTTCCTCATACACGGGACAGGCACAACGACTGTGGTGCCCGGTTTCGATTCCTGCGCAGGAGTATCCGATGCCGCTATTCCGGACTCGATCCGTTAGAGCGCAAAGGCCTTCAGGCGTTCGACGGGCACGCCCACCTTTATGCGCTCGCCTTCGGCCAGAATTCGCTGACCATGCAATTCGGCGAGGATGCAGACGTCGCCCGCCATCAACTCGCACGAGCTCCGACCGCCGGTAAACGTGGACGACTTCACCATCGCATGGAAGACATTGGCACCCGCAGCCGCCGTATCCGGATCGCCGACCAGGATATCCTCGGGACGAATCATGATATTGAGGACTTCGCCCATCCGAATTCCTTCCGGCGCCGCATCGCGCCGGCAGGAGAGGGTGAAAGGGCTGCTTTCGACCCGCACGTCGATATGTACGAGCCCGTCGTCGATCCTGGCGACCGTGCCTTCGAGGAAACTGCTCTTGCCGATGAAACCGGCGACGAAGGCGTTCACCGGATCGGCGTAGATCTCTCCCGGGCTCGCCTCCTGCTGGATGATGCCGTCCTGCATGACGGCGATGCGGTCCGAGATGGCCATGGCCTCTTCCTGGTCGTGGGTCACATACAGGCCCGTCAGGCCTAGCCGCTTGATGATCCTCTGGATTTCGGTCCGCATTTCGACGCGCAGCTTGGCGTCGAGGTTGCTCAGCGGTTCACCGAGGAGGAGGAGCTTGGGTTCGTAGACCAGGGCCCGCGCGAGGGCGACGCGCTGCTGCTGCCCGCCACTCAGCATGGGGGAGGGCCGGTCCGCCATTCCTTCGAGCTGGACCAGGGACAGGGCGTTCAGGACCCGCTCCTTCACTTCGGCCTTCGGAACATTCCGGTTCCCACGCACCAGCGGGAAAGCGACATTCTGGTACACGGTCATGTGAGGCCAGATCGCATAGGACTGAAAGACCATCCCCACGCCGCGCCGTTCGGGCTGCAGGTTGATGCCTCGCGTCCCGCTGAAGACCGTGAGGTTGCCGATCGTGATTTCGCCGGAACTGGCCGTCTCCAGCCCGGCGACGGAGCGCAGCGTCGTGCTCTTGCCGCATCCGGAAGGGCCGAGCAACGTGTAGATTTCCCCGGTCTGGACCTCGAAGGTGATCCCCTTCAGGGCTTCGACGGTCCCGGCATCGGTCCGGTATTGCTTGTACAGATTTTCGACCTTGAGCATTACGTCCCCGTTACGTTTTCTTCACTTACGCACCCGTCTCTCAGGCGCCGCACTCAGTTCGTCCGCTGGAGCACCCCGCCCTTGGTGACGATGAATCCAATAAATAAAAGCAGTCCGCAGCCGACCGTCATGACGACGGCGCCGGCCGCCGCCTGTGCGAGCCCGCCTTCGTTCCACATCAGCCAGACCTGCACTGCCATGACCTTGTTGCCGGTTCCGGTCAGGAACAGAGCCATGGACAGTTCCCGGAAGGTGCGCAGCGAAATCCAGACGGTCGCGAACACCAGGGCGGGCCGGATCAACGGCATCAACACGTAGAAAATCGTCTTCATCGAGGAGACGCCACAGGTGCGAGAGGCTTCCTCGAGCTCGTTATGAACCTGGATAAGGGCCGCATTGGTCACGCGGGTGGTGTAGGAAATGTGGTTGAGCACGTTGGCCATCACCAGCAGGCCGAGGGTGCCGACGAGTGCCAACCCGGACCACACTTCAATCGTGAGCGCCGCGATGAACAACGCGAACGCGAAGGCAAGACCGGGTATGGCGTGAGGCAGGATAGCAAGGCCGTCCACAAGCCTGCGGACCTTGAGCCTGGTCCGGACGACGACCCAGGAAATCATGACGCTGAAGAAGACCAGCAGGACGCAGGCCGAAATGATCAGGATAAGCGTGTTGAGGATGACGGGCCAACCGCCGAAGGCGCCCAGGATGAAGTCGGGATCGTAGTATCGGAAGCTGAGATGGGAGAGCGCCTCGATGCTGGGCAAGCGGAAAGACGCCACCGAAATCCAGATCAGCCACAGCAGCGGCATGAGAGCTGCGCAGAGAAGGAAGATGCCGATGAACACCAGCCCGGGCCATTTCCACCAGCCAATCTCCACGTTCCGCGGCCGATAGCCTTTTCCGGTCACGACGCCGAACCTGTGGGATTTGTTGATGACCTTGAAATAGAAATAGAGACCGACCAGGCTCGGCACCATCATCAGCACCGCATACACGCCGGCCGCGCCGTAACGGACCGAGGTGCCGTCTTCGGTATAGACGGCGAAGAACATCTCGGTCGCGAGGACGGGGGTGCTGCCGCCAAGGCCGACCACGATGGCGGGCACTTCGAAGAGGGAGATCGCCGTCATGAAGGTGAAGATACCGGCGGCAATGACGGCCGGCCAGACCAGCGGCAGGCTGACATAGATGAAGGTCTTGAACCGGTTTGCCCCGGAGATGGCCGCCGCTTCCTCCATCGCCGGATCCATCTGGCGCATCGGGCCGGCAATCAGGAAGAATGTCGTGGGTGTCAGGGTCAGGCCCATGACCCAGGCGATGCCCCAGACATTATTGACGGAAAACGGAAAGGACTCGATGGGGAGAAGGCTGACGATGGCGCGATTCAGTATCCCGATTCTCTCATTGAGCAAAAGGACCCAGCCCATCGACTTGACGAAGGGGGGCAGCACCATGACCAGCGCGACACAGGTCAGCAATGCGTTCTTGAAGGGAATCGTCGTGCGGACGAGAAGCCACGCTGCCGGCCCGGCGAAGAAAAGCGTCACGGCCACGGCGCCGAATCCGACGACGAGGGTATTGGGGATGATCTCGGCCCAGAGCTTCGAATTTGCCAGATTCGTCCAATGTTCGAGGGTCCAGCCCAGGGTCGTCGGCAGGCCGGGAACGAAGGTCGTATAGAAGATCAGAAGCCCGAGAATGAGCACCAGGACGAGGGGAATCGCGCTGAAGATCAGCGGGATGACGTGGGGTTTTGCCAGCGTATCGACGATCCACTGACGAAACGACCCTGCGGCAGCGGCTTCGTCCGGACGCTGTTCGATCGCCTGCTCAGCCATGGTCATCCCCGGGCAGGGCGCGGATGGGCGGCCGGTTGTCCATTGTGCAGGTGGTCTTCATCCCCGTTCTAGCGCCTTTGACGGATCGCTTT
This sequence comes from Alphaproteobacteria bacterium, assembly GCA_009380075.1. GTDB lineage: Bacteria > Pseudomonadota > Alphaproteobacteria > SMXQ01 > SMXQ01 > WHSO01. Next base: position 35,532 of record WHSO01000003.1, read on the forward strand.
CCGGATCTTGGCCCTGAACCCCTTGCCCTGCTTCGAGTTGATCCATTCCGAATATGCGGTGGTCTCCGCGTTCATCTTCCAGTCCCAGGGGTTCTTGCCCTTGAGCCGTTCCTGCATGTATTTGTCGCCCGGAAGCTCGCCGTACATGATGTTGGGCGCGTCGGGCCCCCGCATCGCCTGGATCTCGGGATGCGAAAGGAACATGACCCAGAGCGCGGCCGTGGCGGGAGCAGGGCTGTTCCGCGGCACGAACATCAGCGTGGTTTCGACAAGCGTCAGGTCGTTCATGAAATAGAAGTCCAGGGGCGCGCCGGGATTCTTGGCCAGGAAGTCGGTAACGACTTCAGCGTTCAGGGTCATGAACCTGACCTCGCCCTGGGCCATACGGGGAATGAGCTGGTGGCTTCGGGCGACCACGTAGGTGTTCTTTCCGATGGAGTCGAGAATGCCGAGGACCTCGTCATGGCGGTTGGGATGGTAATTGAATCCCAACGCCTCCCAGTGGCTGGTCCATGGTTCGATGGCATACTGGCCCTTGTACTTCAGGTCCGCCATCTCGGCGTAGGACTTCGGCAGGTCCTTGAGGGAGACGAGAGTCTTGTTGTAGCCGACACCCTTCAACCGGTTTGAATGCGCGAACGCGTAGCCGGCGTAGCCGGACCGACTGACGTCGCCGGGCTTGACGACACCGGCCTTCACGCGAGGGTTGATCTCGGCCAGGAGGGCTTCCCAGTTGCTGATCTTCGCCGCGTAGTTTCCGCGCACGAAGAGCGGCATGTTCCCGCCGTTGGTGGTGTAGAACGCCAGCTTCGGCTGCCCGCCCAGGTCAAGGGCGGCCATCATCTGGGATGTGAACGTGTTGTCGGTTCCCTCGACGATATTGATCGTCTTGTTGAGCCCGAACTGCTTGTTGAAAAGCTGGTTGGCCTTCTGGATCAGTGCGGCGGTCGACAACAGAACGCGCGTCATCGATCCATCGATCCTGGCAGGCTCCTTTTTTGCCTGCTCAACCAGTGCCTTGAATGCGTCCGTGCCCGACGATTGCGCGAGGGCCGGGCCGGTGGGCAGGGTCAGCATGGCGACCGCGAGGGCCATCACCGTGCTGCGATGGGCAAAATCATGCAATGTCATTTGTTCCTCTCCCGCCGGGACCCGCTCCCGGCTCCTTATCTTTTGTTCTACAGCCGTTTCCTATCGCTTGCGCTGGCGTATCGCAGCCCGGATCTTGGCGCGAAAGGCCTTCTGTTCCTTCGCGTTGATCCATTTCCAATAGGCCGTCGCCGAAGCGTCGATCTGCCAGTCCCAGAGCTTTTTGCCTTTGAGGCGTTCCCTGATCTCAAGATCCGATTTTTGCTCCCCGTATAGGACGTTGGGTGCCGTGGGGCCACGCAATGCCTGCGCATCCGGGTGGGATAGGTACATGGCCCATAGCGCCGCTGTCGCGGGCGCCGGACCTTTCGGGGGTAGGAAGACCAGCGTCGTTTCGACCAGGACGATGTCGTCCATGAAATAGTAGTCCAGCGGCGCCCCCGGGTTGTCGGCCAGGAATTTGGAGACAACTTCCGTATTCAGGGTCATGAACTTGAACTCCCCCAGCGACATGCGCGGTATGAGCTGGTGACTGCGTGAAACGACGTACGTGCCCTTGCCAATCTTGTCGAGGATTCCCATGAACGGGTCGAGCTTGTCGGGGTAGTAGTTGTATCCGAGTGCTTCCCAGTGGCTCGTCCATGGCTCGACGGCGTATTGCCCCTTGTATTTGGGGTCCGCCATCTCCGCATAGGTGCGGGGGAGGTCTTTGAGGGAAATAAGGTTCTTGTTGTAGCCCACACCCTTGAGCCGGTTGGAATGGGCGAAGGCATAGCCGGCATAGCCGCTGGGGCTCACGTCGCTCGGCTTGACGGTGCCGGATTTTACCCGTGGATTGATTTCCGCGAGGATCGCCTCCCAGTCCTTGATCTTGGCGGCGTAACCTCCACTCACGAAGTGCGGCATGTCGCCGCCGTTGGTGGCGTAGAACGCCAGTTCCGGTTTGCCGCCGACATCCACAGCCGCCATCATCTTCGACGTGAACGTATTGTCGACGCCCTTGACGACCTGGATCGTCTTGTTGAGGCCGAACTGCTTGTTGAACAGGGCGTTGGCCTTTTCGACGAGAGGATTGAGCGCAAGCGTGACCCGGCCCGTGACGACATCGGGTTCCTTCTTGGCCTCGGCGACCAATTTTCTGAGTGCGGCCTCGCCGGTGGTTTGGGCATGTCCCGGCGCGACGATACCGGCCGCCGCCATAACCATCGCCGCGATTCCCACGCGGAACCGTGCTGGATTTGAAAGCCTCATGGAACCTTTTCCTCCCCTAGTTGGTGCTAACAGCGCAACGCGCTCCTTATTTTTTCGCCATCAGCTTCTTCATGATCCGGCGAATCTGGGCGCGCTTCGTGACGACAAAATCCCAGTCATAGGTATCGAAATATTCGACGCCCGGCTTTGGAATGGCCTCCGGTGTAAGATAGCTCGCTTCGTCGATGTCGTTGCGGGTCGGCACCTCCGCGCGTGCGCGACTGTAGATTTCCATGCCTTCCTTGGAAGCAATCCAGTTCACGAAGACTTTTGCCGCGCTGGGGTGCGGTGCGCGGTTGAGCAGGCCGATCATGCCGAAGCCTGCGGACGTTGTCAGGGGCAGGCCGATCACGTCATCGACCTCCTTGACCGGGAAACCCTGCTTCCGCGCCTCGGCGACATCGTCGTCGCCGGCGTTGAAGACGATGGGGTAGGTGCCCCGGACGAGCCAGTCCGCCAGTTGGCGCCGGTCCCGGCTGATCCGTGGTTTCTGGTCGACGAAGAGTTTCTTGACGAAACCCTCACCCTGGGAAATATAGACCCGCGCCGCCAGGGTGAGGCCGCTGCCTGACAGCGTCGGGTCGTCCATGGCGATCTTGCCCCGCCATTTGGGATCGACAAGATCCTTGATCGAGCGGATCTCATCCGCCTTTACCTTCGCCGTATTTATGTAGAACGATCGCTGAACGTTGTTGGATATTCGCAATACGTAGTTTTTTTCGGGGTCGACGAACCAGAGACCGCCGCGCTTCCATTTCGAACCGTCCAGCACCTCCGGCAGGACAAGTGCCGGCTTCAGCGGGTCCAGCATCTTTTCGCGATAGTAGACGATGGCGAGGGTAGACAATCCGGCGATGACGGCATCGGCTGTATAATGCCCAGCCGCGCGCTCAGTGGCGATGCGCGCCGCGGACGAACGCCCACGCCCGCCGATATACTCGAGATCGATATCGAACCGTTTTTTGAAGGCCCTGGGAAGTTCGCGGCGGACGTCGGCATCTGGCGGCCCGACGACCACGATCTTACCCTCCGCCCGTGCCGCGGCGACCAGTTGATCCCATGCCTGGTCCGCGCCCTGGGCGAGCGACGTCCAACAAATGAGGGCCGCATACACGCCTGCGGCAAACGCCGCTCTGGAAATTCCCCCGACGTTCATTCCTGTCCCCCTGTCGTCGTGCATTGGTTTCTGCACAATCGCTTATTCGGAATTTGTTGTGTCCTAGTATTGCCCGGATTGCGTCAGATTGCGTACCTGAAAAAATTGCTGATTGATTCAATTAGTTTTTTTCGCCAGAGTACTTAAAGGGATGTCAGGCTGGCACAACATGGTCATTTGGCGCAAAGGAGAATTTCCCGGACGTTGATTATAATTTCCCATTCCTAGTTGTGGCGCAGGAAAAATAGATCAGGGAGGCTGCTGTGCGCGTGACAAGAATCGCCGGACGAATATTGGGATTTGCTGCGCTGGTGCTCCTCTTGTGGGTTGGTCAGGGATGGGCCGTCACCCTTGACGAGCTTGCCGCCGAGGCCAGGAGCGAAGGAAAGGTCGTCGTGATCGGGCCGGCGCACCAGGCCGTGCGCCGTGAACTGCCGGCAGCGTTCAAGAAGCGGTTCGGCATCGACATGGAGTATCTAGGTGGGCGCGGTGGCGCCGCCGCCGCGCGCATCCAGGCAGAGCGTGCCGCGGGGCACTACACGACCGACGTGGCGCTCGCGGGAATCCAGACGCTTGCCACGGTGATGTATCCGCAGGGCATGCTCGATCCCATCAAGCCGATTCTCGTCGTCAAGGACGCGCTGGCCGGCCCGCATTGGCGCACCGGTGAGCCATGGTTCATCGATCCGAAGAAGGAATACGCGCTGCGCCTGTTTTCCTACGTCGGTGAGATGTTCACGATCAACACCAAGCACGTGAACCCGGAGGAAATCAAATCGGCGCGTGCGCTCCTCCTCAATCCGAAATGGAAGGGAAAGATCGTTGCCCATGACCCCCGCGGCAGCGGCACCGGCAGTAACGTAGCGACCCAGTACTACCTGAAGCTAGGCGGAGAGGAGTTCCTGCGCAGGTTCTATGTCGATCAGCAGCCGAAGTTCAGCCGCAACGAGAGACAGATCACGGACTGGTTGCTGCGTGGCACCTATCCCATCGTCATCGGCGGGGACTTCGCCGAGGTCGAAAGGATGCGCGCGGAAGGCCATCCCGTCATGTCGATCTACAAGCTGCCGGATCTCCAGCCCATGCTTTCGGGCGGTAACGGCAATATTGTCATGTTCAACAAGGCGCCCCATCCGAAGGCGGCGAAGCTGCTGATCAACTGGCTTGCCTCGAAGGAAGGCCTCGAAATCTACGCCCGCGTCAGCGAGCGCGCGACGAACCGGGCCGACGTCAACGAGAAATCGTTCCTGACGGAACACATCATTCCCAAGCCGGGCGTCGAATACTTCGATGCCTATGACTGGGAATTTTCGGTCAATACCAAGGCCAAGGTCCGCCGGATGTTGAAAAAGATGCTGAGCAGCAAGAACTAGATCGCAGCCGGAACGGATATAGGGGCCGACAGGCCCGATACACGGCGGGGAGGGAGTCATGGAGAGCATCTTTTACATCGGCACCGAGTCAGGGGTGATCACCGCGCGCAGCCGCGACCGCGAAAACTGGGAAATTGTCGAAAGAGGTCTCCGGGACTGGGACGTGCCGGAAGTCGCCGTGGTACCCGGTCGCCCGAACAGAGTCTTTGCCGGCACCCGCGGTGACGGCGTCTGGATGAGCGACGACTTCGGCAAGTCCTGGGCAAAGCCTTGCTACGGCAAGCGAGGGCCCGGGAAGGTCAAGAGCCTCACCATCGATCCGCATGATCCACGACGCCTGTATGCGGGATGCGAGCCCATCGACATCTTCGTCAGCGAGGACGAGGGCAGAAGCTGGAAGCGCCTGGATTCAGTCTGGGACGATCCGTTCATCGCCACGATTCCCTATCCGGTCAAGACCGTCGAACCCCATGTCCGCGACGTGACGGTGGATCCCACCGACCCGAACATCCTTTATGCGGCCCTTCAGGTGGGTTTCATCATCAAGAGCACCGATCGCGGCAAGACCTGGAAGCTCCTGAACCGGAATTTGGACTGCGACGTTCACACCGTCGTTGTCGATCCGAAGGATCGTAACCGCATTCTCGTGTCCACCGGCGGCCACGACGCGCGGCGCGGCACCGCCCCGGGCCGGGCGCTGTACGTGAGCGAGGACGCAGGTGAGTCCTGGACGCCCTTGGCGACCAATTTTCAGGAGGAATACGCCATTCCTCTGGTCTTCGATCCGGGCGATCCGAGCCGCGTCTATTCCGCCGTCGCCAACGGCCAGCCGGGCCAATGGCGCCGCCGTGACACGGGCGCCGAGTCCACCGTGATCCGCTCCACGGACGGCGGGCGTTCCTGGGAAAAGCTCGAGCACGCGATCGCCCGTGCTTATTTTCCCGAAGCGATCGTTGCCGACGATGCCGTGCGTGGAGGCATTTACGCGGCCTGCCGGAACGGCGATTTCTACGGCAGCGACGACGGCGGGGATAGCTGGCGCAAGCTGCCGCTCGATCTCAGGATTTCCGATCTCTCGAGCTTCACGCTCGCGCACGCGTGATCCCACGGGTGACCCAGGTATCCGGAGCCGGCCGATTTCGGGCCGCTGGCCCCGTGACTCGCGATTGCGACCATCTCCGAAACGACTCCCTCTCCCCATGAACCACGTGAAACAGGACACATGACCGATATTCTGCATCTCAAGGAAAAGCTGGCACAGGCATGCCGGGTGATCGGGTTGCTCGATCTCACCAAGGCGACCACAGGGCACCTCAGCCTCCGCATTCCCGGCACCGACAAGGTCCTGATCCGGGCCCGCGGCGACTTCGAATCGGGCGTGCGCTATACTGCGGCGGACGACATCATCACCGTCGACCTGCAGGGCCGGAAGCTCGAGGGCCGCGACGATCTTGACCCCCCGCGCGAGGTGTACATCCATACCTGGCTCTATCGCACGCGACCAGGCATCGGTGCCGTGGTCCACGCGCATCCGCCGACCCTCGTCCTCTTCACCGTGTGCAAGAAGCCCTTGCTGCCGATCTATGGCGGCTACGACCCGAGCAGCCTTCGCATGCTGATGGAAGGCGTCCCTACCTATCCGCGCAGCGTCACCGTGACCAATGACACGCTGGGTGAGGAATTTGCCCAGGCCATGGGGACCCGCGCCTGCCTGATGCGCGGGCACGGGATCACGACCTGCGGTGGCGACGTGGAGGACGCGGCGCTGACCACCATCAAGCTCAATCACCTTGCGGAAATGAATTTCCGTGCCTACCAGCTCGGCGATCCGGAACCGATTCCCGATGACGACATCGCGGCGTTCTCGAAGTCCAGGACCGTGAAGGACAACGCGCCCGTGTGGACCTACTACTGCAAACTGGTGGGCGAGGACGCGATCTAGCGGCGCGGCACGATGAGCGACGTCGTCCTCGAATTCCGTGATGTCCTGAAACGCTTCGGCGGAACGACCATCGTTGATCGCGTCAGTTTTACCGTGAACCGCGGGGAGTTCTTCACCCTTCTGGGGCCCTCGGGCTGCGGCAAGACGACGACGCTCAGGCTCATCGCTGGGCTGGAGGTGCCCGACGGCGGCGAGATCGTCCTCGACGGGCAGACGCTCGCTGCACCCGCCGCCGGCATCTGCCTGCCGCCAGACAAGCGTAATCTCGGCATGATGTTCCAGTCCTACGCCATCTGGCCGCACCTGTCGGTGTTCGAGAACGTCGCCTTCCCGTTACGCGTACGCCGGGTTCCGGAACCGGATATCGCGCGCAAGGTGACGGAAGCGCTGGAACTGGTCGGCCTCGCCGGCATGGAAGGACGCGGTGCCACGCAGCTTTCCGGCGGGCAGCAGCAGCGCGTGGCTCTTGCCCGCGCGGTCGTCTATACGCCGAGCCTCTTGCTTCTGGACGAGCCTCTCAGCAATCTAGACGTCAAGCTGCGCGAGCAGATGCGCATGGAACTGCGCGCGTTGCAGCGGCGTCTCGACCTCACGGTCATCTATGTCACCCACGACCAGTCCGAAGCCATGTCGCTGTCCGACCGCGTCGCGGTCGTCAACAAGGGTCGATTCGAGCAGGTCGGAACCCCCCAGGAGATCTACGAACGCCCGCGCAAGCGCTTCGTTGGCGATTTTCTCGGCCGGACCATCATCGTCCGCGGCATCGTTCGGGGCACCGCGAGCGAACGCTGGGTCGAGCTTCCGGGCGCCGAGCGCATTGCCGTGCCGCCCGAAACCGACGCCGGCGTGACGGAGGGCACGCGGGTACGGGTGCTCTGCCGGCCCGAGGAGGTCACCCTGCTTCCCGGCGGCGAGTCCGCGCCCAATCAGGTCACTGGGCGCATCGAAACCGTGACCTACATGGGCGATCACCTCGAATACACCATCCGCGCCGCCGAGCTTGAACTGCTTATGACCGCCAGCAAGAAGACGCCGCAACCGGTCGGCGCCGAGGTCCGCCTGCAATTCGATCCGCAGGCGGTCACGATCCTGCCATGAGCGATGCGCCGATTTTCAGGCCGGGCTTTCGACTTCTTGGCTTCAGCGCCGTGGAGATCGTCGTACTGGCGCTGTTCGCCTTCCTGATGGTCCTGCCGGTCGTCTCGCTCTTTGTCGGCAGCTTCAACATCGCCTCGCCCACGCAACCGGCGGCCTATGGCTTCAGGAACTGGATCACCGCCTTTTCAGACCCCAAGACACTGGACGCGCTGGGGCTGAGTTTCCTGTTCTCGATCGTGCGGCTGGGGCCGTCGCTGCTGCTGGGCGTCCTCGTGGCCTGGCTCATCGCGCGTACGGACATGCCGGGCGGGCACGTGGTGGAGGTGGCGTGCTGGTTCGCCTTTTTCGTGCCCGACTTCCCACTGACGCTGGCGTGGATACTGTTGCTCGATCCGAACTACGGCTTTCTAAACACGGCCTTGATGTCGCTGCCGTTCATCGAGGAGGCGCCGTTCGATCCCTACACGTTCTGGGGCATCGTCTGGGTCCACATGGGAACCGGCGGAATCTGGTTCAAGGTGATGCTGCTCACGCCGCTGTTCCGCCGTATGGGCGCGACCCTGGAGGAGGCCGCCCGCGTCGCCGGAGCGAACACGTTCACCACGCTGCGGCGGGTGACGATTCCGGTGCTGTCGCCGATGATCTTTGCGGTCGGTGTGCTGGGGTTCATACGCGGTCTGGAATCCTTCAACACGGAACTCCTGCTCGGCCTTCCCGCCGGCATCTACATCTACGGCACCCGTATCTACGACTACCTCCAGGAGGAGCCGGCCCAGTATGGCGCCGCCACGGCGCTCGGCTCGGTGTTCCTCGTGGTCCTCGCCGTGCTCGCCTTCCTGTACCGCCGCTATTTCCAGGCCGACCGAAAATTCGCGGTGGTGACGGGGCAGGGGTATTCGACCATGCGCGTGCGGCTCGGCCGATGGCGATACGTCGCGCTCTCGGGCGTCATTCTCTATTTCGCCGTCATGATGGTGCTGCCGCTGGTGTTCCTCGTCATCGGCTCCTTCATGCGCCGTTACGGTTTCTTCAACCTCGATGACCCCTTCACGTTTTCGCACTGGCAGAACCTGTTCCGTGATCCCGTGTTCCTGGGTTCGCTCACCAACAGCCTGATGATCGCGGGCATGACTGCCGTCATGGGTGTCATTGCCTATTCCTCCGTCGGCTACATGCTGGCGTCGCCGCATCCCGTGCGTAGCCGCGGCATTCTCGAATTCCTGTGCTGGCTCCCCTGGGTAATTCCCGGCATCCTGCTCGGGCTCGGGCTGCTGTGGATCTTCCTGGCGACGCCGTTGAGTGTTTTCCTTTATGGAACGATCTTTGGTATCGCGCTGGCGCTCACCATCCAGGACAGTCCCGTCAGCACCCAGGCCTTCAAGTCGGGATTCCTGCAGCTCGGGCGCGACCTCGAGGAAGCGGCGCGGGTTTCTGGCGCATCATGGCGTTACACCTATTTCCGCATTCTCCTGCCGCTGGTGGCGCCGGTGGCGCTCACGATCGGGATGCTCAATTTCGGCAGCGCCATGACGACCATCAGCATTCCGGTCCTGCTTTACAGCGCGCAGTCCCGGCCGCTATCCATCCTTCTGCTGGAATATTCTTTTTCCGGGGAACTGGAACGCGGCGCGGCCCTTGGTTTGTTGATCACCGTTATCATCTGCGCAATGATCGTCGTCGGCAGGCGTTTCGGTCTCCTCGACCTGAGCCAGAGCGGCGGCGGCCGTGACAAAACGCGGGGAGACGCCGGGTGAACCTGCCGAGCAACGACGTGGCCAACCAGAAGGAAGTTCGGAAAGAATGAGGACGATCCGTCTGGCCTACCGGGACGACGACCGGACGCCGGTCATTTTCTGCATCAAGGAAATGGCGCGGCGGCACTACGACGTCGATATCGACGTCGTCAAGATCAAGGGAACCGAAGAGTACGAAGCGGCGCTCTTCGACGGTGCCTGCGACGTCATCATCGAGCACCTGGAATATCTTTTCGACGAGGCCACCAAGGGCCGGAAGATCACCATGTTTTCGGCGCCAAGCACAGGTGGCGGCCTGCAGCTGGTGGTGCCCTCGGGTGTCAGGGATGTGGCGGATCTGAGGGGTGGGACCATGGCCGTGCGCTCGTCGGGGCAGCCTCACGCGGTCACGCTCTGGCTCCGGATGATGGGCCTCGAAAGAGATGTGAAGACGGTGATCGTCAAGGACAGCGAGGTCGGACGCTGGGGCCAATGGAAGAAGGTCCTGTCCGGGAAATGCGTCGCCGCCTTCATGTCGCCGCTCTATATCCCCGAGGCCCTGAAAGGCGGGTTGAAGGTCCTCGTCGTCCCGGACGTGCCGATCGTCGGGCATTTCGCGCAGGCATGCCTGTCGCGTTTTTCCGAGGAGAATCCCGAACTGTTGAAGGATTACGTGCGCGCCGGCATTCACGCAGTCTGCCTCATGCTGCTCGACCGTCCGCGCGCTCTCGCTATATGCTCGGGCGAACCGATGAAGCGTCTCGGCATTGCGGACAGGGATGAGCTCGAGCGGCAGTTCGATTCGATCGTCAGTTCGCTGAAGGCGAGGCCCTATCCCACGCCCCAGGCCATCGCCAACAGCTACGAAATCGCCACGCTGGACTATCCCGCCGCCGCGGGAATGAACCCGATGTGCCTGTGGAATCTGCGCTGGGTGAAGGAGCTCGACGACGAAGGGTTCATCGACAGGCTGGTCGAGAAACTGTCAAAAAAACATCGATAGGGTTAGGGAGGAATTGTCATGCGCAACGGCTACAAGGTCTACGATGCGGATACGCATATCCGTCCCTCCGCCGAATCCCTGCGGCCATACCTGTCGGACAGGATCCTGCAAGGGATCCCCGATCTCGATGAGAATCGCGAGGAGATTCACGTCGGCATGGCGGGGGAGAAACGGGAGCCTCCGTACCGCCACTGGTACCGCTTCCGGTGGAACGAGGGCTGGAGCAAGTCGCCGCCGCGCTTTCTCGGCGAGGCGGGGCCGCGCAAGGACGCCAGGCGGCACTTCCAGACCTTCATGGGCGTAAAATTTCCGACCGAAGGCGGCGGGGACTACGATCCGGCTGTGCGGCTGCGCGACATGGATACCGAAGGCGTCGACGTGCATTTCATCGTGCATACCTGCAACATCGGCCACCCGGATACGGACATGGAGATGGAGTTCGTCTATGCTCAGCACCGTTTTCTGAACGATTTCTGCGGTCGCGATCCACACCGCCTCAAGACCTGCATCATCGTGAGCCCGCTGTCGGTCGAAGGATCGGTGGCGGAAATCAGGCGCTGGGGCGCAAGCCCGTGGGCCGTCGCCGTGCAGCCCAAGTTGCCGATCGACTACCCCATCGACCATCCGGACCTGCATCCGATCTGGGCGGCGGCGCAGGAGGCCGGGCTCTGCGTCATCCATCACAGCCTGTCCTCGGGCTACCCCGGCTATCGGGATCTCTGGGGCAATCCGTTCATCGGGCGCTGCGCAAGCCACCCGTGGGCCGCCATGCGGGCGGTGGCGGCGTTCTTCGGTGCGGGCCTCATGGACCGCTACCCGAAGCTTCGCTACGGCATCCTCGAATCGGGGTTCGGCTGGCTGCCGTTCTGGTCCCGGCGCATGGACGACCAGGTCGTCTACCTCGGCTACGTCGCGGACGACCTTCAGAAGAAGATGAGCGAGTATCTGACCGACGGGCGGTTCTTCGCCGCGATCGAGCAGCATGAGGGCGCCGACATGGCCAAGCATTTCAACGACTTCATGGGCGATCACCTGCTCATGTTCGGGTCCGATTATCCGCATGCCGAATCGCGCTTTCCCGAATCTGCCGACCGTGTCTTGAAATGGGAGCAGGCCATCGGACGCGAGGCCATGACCAAGCTGATGTGGGACAACGCCGTACGCTTCTTCGGCGAACCCTAGCGTCGGCAGGGGAGGGCGGCATGTCGGCCTCGGGGAAGAAGACGGTGCTCGGCGTCGGCATCGTCGGGCTCGGCGGTGCCGCGGTTGGCATGATACCCGGCTTTCTCCGCAACCCCCGCTACCGGCTGGCCGCCGCGGCGGACCTCGACCGCACGGTGCTCGACCGCTTTGCCGCGGATTTCGACGGCGCGCGCACGTATACGGAGGTTGCGGCGCTCTGCGCCGATCCGAACGTGGACCTGGTCTATATCGGAACGCCCAATCGCCTGCACAGCGAACACGCGCTGATCGCGCTCGAGCATGGCAAGCACGTTCTGACTGAAAAGCCTATGGCAGTTACGCTGGAAGACGCGGATCGCATGATCGAGACGGCGGACCGCAATGGCGTTCTCCTCGGCGTCAACGTCAAGCACAGTTTCGAGCCGCGCATCCGCAGGATCCGGGAGTTCGTCACCAGCGGGGAGCTCGGCGCGCTGCGCATGATCAACAGCTGGCGCTACGTCGACTGGCTCTATCGTCCGCGAACGACGGCGGAACTGACACCGGGATGGGGCAACGGCATCCTCTGGCGGCAGGGACCGCACCAACTCGACATCATCCGCACCATCGGCGGCGGCAAGGTGCGGAGCGTGCGCGGGACGACGGGAACCTGGGGCCCGGCGCGCCGCGTGCCGGGAACGTTCTGCGTGTATTTCGAGTTCGAGGACGGCGCCTGCGGCACGGCCGTCTGCGCCAGCTACAACCATTTCGATTCCCGCGCCTTCGTCTATGGCTTCGATGGCGATACGCCGCTCGTCGATGCCGGACGACATGCCAAGGCGCGACGGGAGTTGACGGAACATGCCGGCGATCCGGCCTGGGAAAATGCTGCGGCCGGCGCGGAACGCTACGGCGGGGGGCGCGAGAGCACGGCGGCCTCCCACGTTGCCGGACAGTCGCGCGGCTGGATTCTCGGGGGACCCCTGATTGCGAGCTTCGACCGCGGCGACGTGCGCCTTTCGCCCAAGGGACTGGTCGTCGATGGCGACGAACGCCAGTGGGAAATTATCTTTCCGCCCGGCCGCAACGGCGTCGATGGCCGCCTCGACAGTTTCTATGAAGCGATGGTCCACGGGCGGCCGCTCATGGCCGATGGGCGCTGGGGCAAGGCGACCCAGGAAATGCTGATCGCGGTCGAACGCTCGGCCGAAACGCGCAGCGAGATTCGCCTGGCCCACCAGATCGCGGCCGTCGACTAGTCACCCTCATCGCCGTAGGTCCACCGGTAATCCCGGTTCTCGTAGCATTCGTGCGGCATCTGGCTCTTGTGGCCGTTCTTTTCGCACTCTTCCTCGAACTTCCGGCGGATATAGGCATCTTCGTCCGGGTATTCGATCTGGCGCTCGGCGCGGTCGGCGAGGGTCTCGCCCTTGCCCCGGAACTGCGGCAGGGGGCCGAGCGCGAGATAGCGCGCTGCGGTCGTACCGGTGTTGAAATGCTGGTGGTACCAGTCTTCCGGCGGGACGAAGACCGTCGCCTCGCGCCACGGGCAGACGATTTTCTCGCCGCCCTTCTTCCACAAGAGCGAAAAGCCCTCGCCGGCGGGAATGACGATGACCCGCCCGGGGCCGTGCCGGTGGCCCTTCTTGTACAAGCCGGGACTGAAGACCGACATGTGGGCGCCCATTTCGGCATCCGGGAAGCGCATGAAGATGGCCGTGCCGCCGGCGCCGCGATCGCGAAAGGCGTTGAGCCGGTCCCAGTGGCCGAGGTCGGGGAAGAAATTGCCGATCCAGTAGACGCCAATGGCCGGCGCGTTCTCCCGGTCGTCCCTGATTTCCTGCGGCTCGCTGTAGAGCTCGTCGTCGTCGCGCAGCAACGGCCCTCCCTGGTACGGGTTGTTGAAGAAGAAATCGGGATCGGGCACCACCGACATCGCCACCGGCAGGTAATTGTAGTGCAACAGTCGCGCTGGCCTGTCGCCACTCGCGTTGTAGATCTGGTGGTGCAGGTGGCGCGGTAGATGGAACAGGCTTTTCTCGTCCCATTCGAAGGTCCGGCGCTCGCCGCCGCGTTCGTTCCAGACTGCGGTCAGGCCCTGGCCTTCCAGTACGTAGACCAGTTCGCCGATGGGCATCTTCATCGGCGGAATCGCCTTGCCCGGCGGCAGTTCGACGATGCGCGCTTCCGACACGCCCTCCATGCCCTTGAGATGCAGGAACGCGGCATGGACCTGGCGGTCGTCCCACCATCCGAGGTCGATGGATTTGAGGTCCGCCACGTGATGGCCTTCGTAGATGGGGATGCCGATAGATTCCATCCATTTCTCGTACGGCATCTTGCGCCGCTTTTTCTTCCTTGGTTGTGCGGGTTTCATATGTTCCTCCGGCGGACCTGTTACGACAACGTGTCCTGTAGCCACTGCCACAGGACGGGTTCGGGCCAGATCATGCTCATCACGTGATCGAAGAACCCAAAGATGGCGGCGGCAATGATTCCGCCGGTGAGGATACCCCAGGCCCACGGGCGCCGCCCCGTCATCAGCGCCGCGGGCGACACTGCCGCCAGGGCGATCGCGGCGTATTGCAGTCCGACCAGCGCGGCGAGGACGACGAACAGCAGCAGCAACCCGCCGAGTATCAGCGCCGACCGCCCGCGCCCTTCGACACCGGCGCTGAGCATGCCGAGGTCGAGAACGTCGCCCACGCCACGCTGCCAGCCGTTGAGGACAATCTGCGCCAGCGCAAGGCCGATCACCAGAATGCCGAGGCCGAGGGGAAAACTCGCGGCCTTGGGCTCGAGTCCAACCGCCCGCCAGATGAACCAGGCCGCGATGGCGATGAAGAACGTAGGGAAGAGATTCTGCCAGGTCCAGCGCCATCGTTCGCGAACGGCCGTCGTGGCGGGTTCGCTGTCCATGCCTGTCCTGAGACGGGCAAAGAAGATAGCGATGGCGACGGCGAGCACCAGCAGGGCGATGGTCAAGGGCCGCTGGAGCATGCCGTCGACACCATAAAGGGAGATCGCCGAAAGCAGGTTCTCCTCGACGATGCCGCCAAGGATGAAGCCGAGGATCAGCGGCGGCCGCGGCCAGCGATACTGCTTCATCAGAAGGCCGAGCACGGCGAAGGCCAGCACGATCGGGATGGCGGTCCAGTGGCGGGTTTCCTGAAACGCCGACAACAGCGCCAGAGGAATGATGACCGCACCCAGCAGCGGGTAGGGCACGCGGGTCAGTTTCGCCAGCTGTCCCGACCACAGGATTCCAATGATCGCGAGCGCGGCATTGCCCATGACCATGCTGACGACGATCAGGGTGACGATGTCGCCGTGCTGGCTCAACATCTGGGGCCCGGGTGAAACACCGTAGGCGAGCATGGCGATGAGCACGAACACCCAGCTCTGTCCCCCGGGCAGGCCGAGGGCGAGTGTGGGGATTGCCTGCCCCCCTTCCTTGGCGCTTTGCACCGATTCCGAGAACACCAGCCCCTTGTAGGAACCCTTGCCGAAGTGATGGCGGTTCTTCGCCAGTGAAATGCCGATGCCATAGGACAGCCAGGACACGACCCGCGAACCCACGCCGGGGATCGCGCCGAGGAACACACCAAGGATGGAGTGGCGCAGGACCAGTTGCCAATACCGGAAGGCGAGACCGACCCCGCGAAACACCTCGCGCGTACGCAGGTTTTCCGCACGCCCGGCGATGGCCTTGCGGGTCATCGTCAGGTCGAACATCTCCGGCAGCGCGAACAGGCCGATGGCCGTGGCGATGATCGGCAGCCCCTCGCGCAGTTGCAGGGAGCCGAAAGTGAAGCGTTCCTCCCCGGTAAAGACGCTGAGCCCGATGGTCGACAGCAGCATGCCGAACGCCGCCGCCAGGATGCCCTTGACCATGGCGCCGCGCGACAGCGCACCGACCATGGCGACGCCGAACAGGCCCATGGCTCCGATCTCGGCAAAGCTGAATTGCAAGATGAACGGCTTGATGACGGGCATGACCAGCAGGAGCGCCACGGCGCCAATCAATCCGCCCATGGCAGAGACCGTGTAGACGAACCCCAGTACCCGAGCCGCGTGCCCCCGGGAGGACAGGGGCCGGGCTTCGATGAATGTAACCTGTCCGCCGCCCGGATGGCCGAGCGCGACAATGGGCAGCACGTCAAGCATTTCCTCGACCGCGGTGATCGTCGCCAGCATGGCGATGCCGATGACAGGATCCTGAATGTTGAAAACGATGAAGGGGACCGCGAGCGCCATCAGCAGGCTCGACGACACGCCGGGCAGCAGGCCCGCCACCGCGGCCATGGCCACGGCGGTCAGGAACGCCAGCCAGTAAGTCTGGGAGCCGAGCAGTCCGAACCCGGCGAAGATCGCGTCCATCTCGGTTCCGATCCGTGTCCGCCTGAGGACCGGCAATCTAGCGCGACGCGGTGTCCAGCTCCTTCAGAAGGGGGCTGTATTTCGTCGTGTTGCCGCTGCGGAGGCCCTTGATGACGTTGCCCGCGGTGCCGGCGAGCTTGGCCTTTTCGACCGGCAGGTCGATGGGGGCCATGTCGGGATCGCGAAACACGTTCATCGGGTCCTTGCCGGCGGCGACGGCCTGGAGCGATTCCTCCAGCAGCTTGCGATAGAGCACGATCCCCTTGTCGGACCGGCCCAGGTTCTCGAGCGACCGGTTCGCGATCGGGCCCTGGGTGATCCAGGCGACGATATCCTGGCCACTATTGTTGTCGAGGATGTCCCACTGCGGCAGCCCGGTGTCGTCGAGCTGGGGCACAGGTGCGGAGAAAAGAGGAATCTCATCCTTGGGCTGGGGATGGAGAGGTACGCCCGATTCGGGCGTGTAGCAGCGGTACCACCAGTAGGCGGTCTGGGTATCGTCCATCGGGACGCGGATCTGGAACGCCGGCGAGGAGACACTACCGCTCTTTAAAATGTTCGGGAAGACCACGGGGTGGCCGGTCGTCCAGTCCTCGTCCGCTTCGCTGCGACCCTCCAGCACGCGGCGCTTGATGATACCGTAATCGAAGACATCGAAGCCGATCTTCTGGTGGGACTGGGGGTTGCGTATTTTCTCCGGCTTACCCAGCTTGCCCGCCACGTAATTGCGCAGATGCTGGTGCAGCCATTCGACATGGATGGGATCGAGGGAATTTTCCATGATCTGCAGCCAGTTGCACGGCACCACGGCGTAGCCGATCTCACGCATGACGTCCTTCGCGACGAAAAGGTCGTAGGGCGGCAGGACGGGGACCGGATCGGGCCCCATGTACGCGAACAGCATGCCGCCCGATTCCGCTATCTTGTAGGCTGGCGTCCTGATCCGGTCCTTGAACCGTCCTTCGGGGTTTTCCGTGTCTTCATACGGCTGTTCGATGCAGGCGCCGGTCTTGTCGAAGTGCCAGCCATGATAGGCGCAGCGCAGGCCGCATTCGGTCGGGATGCCGTAGACGAGCGACATGCTGCGATGGGGACAGCGCGCCGCGATCAGTCCATAGGCCCCGGACAGGTCACGATAGAGCACCAGATCCTCGCCAAGCAGGCGGACGGGGAGCGTGTCGCGGTTCTTCATCTGAGCGTGCGTCGCGATCGGGTACCAGTAACGCCGCAGCAGGTCGCCCATCGGCGTGCCTGATCCCACCCGGGTCAAACGTTCATTCTGTTCCGAAGACAGCATCGATTCCCTCCCTGTATTATCCCGCGGACATTGCCGCGATTCTTCTGGCGACGCATGAATGCTCCGTCTGGTGGAACACTCCCATGTATAATATTCTACTTCAATCCTTCCGGCCGCACCTGTCAATCGACATGCCCGCCCTTGGTTTGCACCGGGTTCATCCGTGATTCCTGTATCGGGGATGGATGGACGGGATATTTCTCCGAAGCTCCCTTCAAATGGTAGGACCACGTGCGAGAGCGAGATTGTGATGGCGAAATTTCGTTGCTTTACTGTATCCTGTTGGGCTGGAGCGAAACGCGCCGAAAGACTGTTTTTCCGGGCTCAAACGGATCTTTTTCCGCTCGCGCCATCAACCGCAAGCACGTCAGTGATCAACGCCGTCAGGAAGCTGGGACGCAGGACACGTGTTCCGGAAGGCTGGCGGACTCCGGTATAAAGTCCGAAACACAGAATATGACATGGGAGACTCCGTCAAATCGTGTTCGTCCGAACTGCAATAGTGAATCCCTGCGGCACATGTCCGCTTCAGTGCGACGTGCGTGAGATTTTCCATCGGGGGTCCTTCCCGGCCGGTGCTTTCCCATTCGCCAGCGTCCAGGAGTCCCCATGCTGAAGTCCCTCACCGACGGTGGCATCGCGCGGGCTCTGCGTCACCGCAACTATCGCAATTACGTCGGCGGCGACGGAATCTCCCTGATCGGCAACTGGGTGCAGCGGGTGGCCATCGGCTGGCTGACTTGGGAATTGACCCATTCGGGCCTGTGGCTTGGCATCGTAGCCATGGCGGAACTGTTCCCGTCGATCTTCTGCGCGCTGTTGGGCGGTGCGCTCGCCGACAAGCATGACCGTCGCATGATCGCGATATGGGCGGAAGTCCTCTTGCTGCTGCAGGCGCTTGCCCTCGCGCTTCTGACCTGGACGGGGCTGATCGATATCTGGTGGCTTGTTTTCCTCACCGTACTGCGCGGCGTGTTCAACGCCGGCAGTCATCCGGCGCGGCAGGCACTGGTGCCGAGCCTGGTTCCGCCTGCCGACCTGTCGAGCGCGATTGCCTTCAATTCCGTGGTCTTCAACATCGCGCGCTTCATCGGCCCCGTCGTATCGGGACTCATCATCGCACATCTCGGCATCGCCAGTGCCTTCGCCTATAACGCCGCGTCGTTCCTGGTGTTCATCCTGGTACTCCTGCGCATGCAGATGCCCTACATCGAACAGTTTACGCGCAAGCACCAGTCCCTCTACGCGCAGATGGCCGAAGGCCTTCGCTATATTGCCGGGCACGCCGGCATCGGGCCGATGCTGTTGCTCCTTACGCTGACATCGGTGCTGGTGCGGCCGCTCGCCGACCTGCTGCCGGGTTACGCCGGCGCCGTGTTCGAATCGGGGGCGACGGGCCTTGCCTGGCTGACCTCGGCCATGGGTTTGGGGTCCATGGTTGCCGCCTTCGGCATCGCGCAGCGTGGGCGTGTCGGAGGACTCACCCGCCTCGCCGTCGCCAATGCTGGCATCATGGCCGTCGCCGCGATGGCCTTTGCTTTTGCCCCGAGCTTCTGGCTGGCTTTGGTCCTTCTCGCCGTCGCCAGCTATGGCATCACGGTAACAGGTGTCAGCGGACAGGCGCTGATCCAGAGCGCGGTGTCCGGCGAGTTGCGCGGCCGGGTCATCAGCATCTACGGCATGATCTTTCGCGCCGCCCCGGGATCGGGCGCGCTGGTGATCGGCGCCCTGTCAGAACGATTCGGCTGGCACTGGCCGCTCGCGATCAGCGCGCTCTTGTGCCTCGGGGTCTGGTTATGGGCACGGCGGCGCCTCAGGCGCATGTCGGCGGCTCTGGAATCCTGAGGCGATGCCCGGTCCCGGATTCTCCCGCCACGCGCCGTCCGGCGGCTCAGTTGAGCCCATAGAACGCCCGCGCGTTGGCATCCAGGATCTTGTTGACCGTCTGCTCCGGCAGTTTTCCCTCGTCCCGCATCAGGCGCATGGCATCGATCTCCGTCGCCTGGTCATGATGGCCGTAGTCGGTCCCGATCACTAGGTTGTCGTCGCCGACCTTGCTGATGATATAGGGCAGGTCGTCGGTCATCTGACAGGCGACATAGATGTTGTTGCGCTTGAGAAGGTCAGCCGAGCTCCAGCTCGGGTTGTTCCGGTTCTTCCAGTAGCTGAGTTCGGTATAGTTGATGGCGTAGGGTACCCAGGAGGCGCTGAATTCGACGAATCCCCAGCGCATCTTCGGGAACTTCTGTGGAATGTCGCGCATGATGAGGGCATGAAACGCGCCGACGCCGGGCGAACGGTTGGACATGAACCGGGTCGAGGAATTCTTGAACAGGTTCATATACGTCGCGCTATGAATGCCTGAGTGGATGCAGGCCGCAAGGTCGAGTTCCTGCGCGATTTCCCACAGCGGATAGAAATAGGGATCGTCGAGTTCGCGGTCGTTCTCGATGCCGACGAGAAAGATGCCGCAGGCGCCGTTGTCCTTGCAGAAACGGAGCTCGTCCGCGACCTTCTCCCTGGAGCGCAGCGGCGGAATCGCCACCCAGCGCAGGCGGTTGTCGCTCTTCTTCCAGATATCGGCGAGCCAGCGGTTATAACTGCGGATCAGCGCCCATTCGCAGTCCGGGTTCTCGGTCTTGCTGCTGAGGAAATAGGTCGGATACAGGACCTGGACGTCGATGCCCATCTGGTCCATATGGGCGAGCCGGCCCTTGATGTCGGTCATTTCACGCTGGCCCGGCGTGGTTTCGTCATAGCCCTGGTTGCGCGTGGGCGACCAGACATTGCCGTCCACCAGCCAGTATTCCTTGCTACGGGCCTTGCCTCCTTGGGTATCGATGATGTCGTCGGGGGACGAGTGCAGGAGGACGGGACGGTATTTCTCCTGCCCCTTCTCCATATAGGTGAAGGTCCGCAGGGTTTCGATCACATGGGCATCGGAATCGACGATCTTGAGAGACATGGTTTCCTTCCCGGACTAGGGCCTGAACGGCCGGTCATTTGCCCACAGGATAGGCCCTCCGGTTCCCGGTTCCAAGTGGGCGAGGCGGGTAGCGGGCCGCCGTCCGGTTTTGGCTGTTCCTGGCCCGTAACCGGCGTGTGCCGCCGCCCCTGCCATGCTATAGAAAGGCAAATGTGTCGCGAGAGCTCAAGCGATGGCGCATGCATCCGAAGGGAACATGGGGAGACCGGGATCATGAATTTTCACAACCAATTGGCACTCGTCGGGGCAATTCTGGCGATCGCTTGGCCGTCTGGGTCGGCGCATGCCCTCGAGGACTGGAATTCCGTGCTGGCGCAAGCCCGTCAGGAAGGCCTCGTCGTCGTCCATGGTGCGCCGGGCAAGAGTTACGCCGACGCGATGGTGAGGGCCTTCAACAAGGCCCATCCCGATATTCGGGTACAGTTCTCCGGCGCGTCCAACCGCACCGACGTGCCCAAGCTGCTGCGGGAGCGCAAGGCCAGCATCTATGCCTGGGACGTCTGGGTCTCGGGCGCGGGCACGGCGGTGTCGCGGCTCAAGCCCCAGGGCATCTTCCAGCCCCTGCGCCAGTACCTGAGAAAAGAGACGATGGAGGACAAGCACTGGCATGGGGAATTCGGCGCCGGCTGGATGGATAACGAGAAGCAGTTTTTCTATTCCTTCGAGGGCACCGTGCAGAATCCCGTTTCGGTCAATTGGGAGTTCGTGAAGAAGTCCTCCATCACGTCGATCAAGGATCTGCTCAAGCCGGAATTCGCGGGCAAGATCATCTGGCACGATCCCCGCTTCAACGGATCGGGCAACGGCGCGTCCCAGACGCTCTTTGTCAACTTCGGCGAAGACTTCCTGAGGGCCTTCTACCGTCAGAAGATCGTCTATGCGACGAACCGCCGCCAGATCGCCGATTGGGTGGTGCGCGGCCGCTATCCCATCGCGCTCGGCCTTGACGAGAACGACGTGAAGGTCTTCCAGAGCCAGGGATTGGGTAAGCAGATCGAACCGTTGCCGGAAGTTTCTACAAGATCCAGCAGTTGAGTTCCGGCTTCGGCGGCGTCGGTATCGTCGACCGTGCGCCGCATCCGAACGCGGCCGCTGTCTACGTGAACTGGCTGCTCGGCAAGGATGGCCAGGAGGCCTGGTCGCGCGTACCCCGCATCTCGCGGCGGCTCGACGTCAAGGCGGTGGATACCAGTCTTCTGCCGCGTCCCGGGGTCGTCTATTTCAACGGGCAGACCGAGGAGAACGCCAAGCAGCGGATCATGCTGCAGGGGATTGCGCGGGAGGTGATCGGTGCCCCGCCGGAAAGGAAGGGGCGGAAGAAGAAGCGAAAGAAGAAATCAGGGGAATAGAACTGGCCGCATACGGAGGAAATCATGGCTCAACCGACAAACCGCAAGGCGAAGGTCCGGCACATCGCGATCAAGACGCCTGACCCGCAGCGCCTTGCCGATTACTACACCAAGGTCTACGGCCTTGATGTCGTTTTGCGGCGCGCGACCGGCTCGGTTTACCTGTCCGACGGCGATCTGTGCTTGGCGCTTCTGCCGACGCGGGGCGAATGCGCACCCGGGATCGAGCATTTCGGTTTCCACATCCAGGACCCCCAGGAGATTGCCGACGCCTTGGAAGGGATGGGCATGGAACGGCCCAAGGGGCGTCCGAACGATCCACCATTTGCCGAGACCCGCGTTTGCGATCCCGACGGCAACATGATCGACCTTTCGGTGCACGGGTTCGAGATGCAGGAATTCCAGGCCGACCGGGTCAGAAAAGCGGGCGTGAAGTAGCCCCGCGGAAACCATTCTCTTTTCCCGGGAACCACCCCCACGATGGCGGAGGGGCGCGCAGTTTCAGTCGGCCTTTTTTGCTGTTGCCGGATGAGACAGGCGGCGCTATACCATGCAATTGCGACTTAGTCGCATACCTTGTCCCCGTCCATAGCGGGGGCGACCGTCAATCGTGCCGTGACGTCCGTCACGGTGCACCGCGCCTAGGCGCCCTGGATCGAGGCCGAGAAAGGCCGCTTGATGATCGACAGTAATAGTAATGAGGAAAGCCCGGTTCCCGTTCGTTCTGCGGAGCGGGTGAGCAAAGATGCCCCGCGTCCGGTCCTTCTCAGCGAAGATCTTCTGGGACAGGGTGGAGAAGTGGCGATCCGCCACGGTGGGGAAACCTATCGCCTGCGTCGCACGCGGAGCGGCAAGCTTATCCTGACCAAGTAACCGCGGCCCTGTTGTGCGCCGGCGTCGGCAGGCGCCTGGCGGCAGCCGGGTCGAAAGACGTCCAGCCAGCCACCGGGCGACAGCCCGCGAAGCCAGCCAGCCCATCGACGGAGAACACAATGGCCACCGCCCGGGGCATGCTTGCGCGCGTCAATGTCGTTTCCCTGGAGACGTTCCGGGAGTGCGCGTCTCCGAATCTCCCGCCACCCGGTCCCGTTGGAGGTGACGCCTCCGCTGAGACCGACCCGATCAGGCCGATGCTGTCTCCTGCCGGGCGACGCCTCCATCCGGCGGCGCTTTTGGCGGCACTCGCGGTGCATGTCGCCGTTGCCGCGTCCCTGCTGTGGGAGGTTTCCGACCGGGGCGCCAAGGCGGCCGGTCAGGGCGGCATCGTCATGGCATTCGAGATTGCCGGCGCCGCGGCGGGATCTGCGGTCGAGACGCCGGGCGAGGATCGAGATTCCGACACCGAACAGGCCAATCCACAGAAAACCCCCGAAACGGAAGAGGTCGTCGAAACAGAAACGCCGGAAAGGGAGGCGGCGCCGGTTGAAGAGCAAACGGCGGAGGCGGTGCCTGAACCCGCGGCCGAACCTGTGCCCGAAGCCGCGCCCGAGGTTTCGGAGGAACCAGCCGTGCAAGAAGTACCCGAACCCGAAATCGTGCAACCGCCGGACACGGAGCCGGTCGTTGAAGCCGTCGAACCGCCCCCGGAGGTCGTGCCGCCCGAACCGCCGAAGGAGTTTTCTGCCATTCGGCCATCCCGCCGTCCCAATCCCCCGGTGCCACAACCGGCCGTTCGGGAAGCGGAGCGCAAATCCGAACCGGCATCGGCACCGCCGACGGAAAACGAGAGGGCAACGGAAAAAAGTGTCGTCGCCGCCGTCGCCGGCGAGGGCGGTCTTGCCGAACGATCCGAGGTGGAGGGCAAGGGAAGTGGTACGTCAACAGCGGGTGGCGGCCTCGTGGGCGCGAGCACCGATTACTTCGCGATGCTCCGCGCCTGGCTCGAGCAGCACAAGGAATACCCGCGTCGCGCCCGGGTCCGCCGCGAACAGGGCACGGTTCTGCTGCGCGTGACCTTCGTGCCGGGGGGTGATCTCCTGGCCTATAGCGTGCAACGGTCCTCGGGACATCCGGAACTGGACCGGGCCGCCGAATCGATGATCAAGCGGGCCCAGCCGTTTCCGCCAAACCCGACCGGCGCGAATGGGACCCTTGAGGTGGTGGTCCCGGTCAGTTTCCTGCTCCAGTGATCGCCGCCAGAAGAGCAATGTTACAATTAGTATTGCAAATGAGAATTATTTGCATAATGTTACCCACATCGTTGCGCCGGTCGGTGGCGCACGATGTCGCACGAGCGAGCGAACCCACGCCTTCAGGCTTCGGCAGCCAGCCAGTATCCCTGAAGCTGAAGCCGGGAGGTGGAACATGCTCGCTCGATGGGTTGTCGCGATGGCGTTCGTTGGCGTCCTCGCTCTTGTAGGATCGCCCGTGCGCGCGCAGTCCGCGGCGGGGACCGAGACGGCGGAGAGTCTGGCGCCGATCTCCGTAACCGCAACGCGCAACCCGATCGAGTCCTTCGACTATCCAGGCATGGTCAGCGTCATAGGGCGCGATGAGATGAACCGAAACCAACCGTCCACACTCGACGAACTGCTGCGCGACGTCCCCGGCATCACGTTCACCGGCGGCCCGCGTCGCACCGGGGAGGTGCCGGCCATCCGCGGGTTCAGTGGCGCTGACGTGATCCTGATGCTCGACGGCGCGCGCCAGAATTTCTCCTCCGGCCACGACGGGCGCATCTTCGTGGACCCGTTTTTCCTGCGCCAGGCCGAGGTGGTGCGGGGCTCGTCCTCGGCGCTCTACGGCAGTGGCGGCACCGGTGGCGTCATGGAATTCCGCACCCTCGAGGCGGGGGATCTGATCGGCGCAGGTAAGGACTACGGTGTCGAAATCGGCACGGGCCTGCAGTCGGTCAACGACGAATGGGCCAACGGCGTCGTCGGCGCCATGCGGTTCAATCCCGCGACGACGGCGCTGGGCGGCCTGGTGTTGCGCAATTCCGGCAGTATCCGCCTCGGCAGCGAGGCCGACCTGCTGTCCGATGACGATATCCTCTCCGGACTGTTCAAGGCGCGCACGGGCTGGGCCCACAACAGCCTGGAAGTCTCCGCCAACCGCTTCACCAACGATGCGAAGGAGCCCAACAACGGCCAGTCCACAGGCAACGATATCGTCGCCAAGGACATTCGTTCCGACACGTTCCGCGTCGCCTACGGGTTCAAGGATCCGGCGAACCGCTGGCTCGATCTCGACGCGCTCGTCTACCACGTCAACATTCATGAGACGGAGGTGCGCCTCGACGACAACGGGGAAGGGCCGGAAGGCCAGGTGCAGGAGCAGTTGCTCACGACCAGCGGGTTGCGTGTCGACAACCGCACCCGCCTGCCCGTCGCCGACAACATCTTCACGGTCCTGACCTACGGCGTCGAAGGCTATCGCGACGAGGGTGAGGGCCGCGAAGACGGTGGTCCGCGCGACGGTGTCCCCGACGCCAAGGCCTGGTTCGGTGCCACTTTCGCTCAGGCGCAAATCGAATTCGAGAACCTGTGGGGCGAGGGCACGGGCATTACCTTGCTGCCGGGCCTGCGCTACGACCGCTACACTTCGGAATCCTCGGGCAACAGCGACAATACCTCCGACGAGATTTCGCCCAAGATCGCCGTCCAGGTGCGCCCGGTCCGGCCGCTCTCGATCTTCGGCAGTTGGGCCCGGGCGTTCCGCGCGCCCAGCCTGGGCGAACTCTACCCTTCCGGCACCCATTTCTCGATTCCGGGCTTCGGCGTGAATTCCTTCATCCCCAATCCGGACCTGCGCCCGCAGACGACCGATACGTTCGAGGCCGGCCTCGGCCTTCGCTTCAGGGACGTGCTGGATGGTGGCGACACCGCGCAGGTGAAGGGGTCGCATTACTGGATGACGGGCAAGAACTTCATCGACCTTGTGGTGATCCAGCCGGGCCCGCCGGCGTGTTTCCCCCCCAACTGCAATGGCACGACCCAGAGCGTCAACGTCGCCAATGCCCGTCTGAACGGTTACGAGATCGAGGCAAACTACGACCACTCGAACTATCTTCTGGCCGCGTCTTTCGCCCACATCGACGGCGAGGATGAGGACACGGGCGAACCACTCGGCGTGCTGACGCCCGATACGCTGAGCCTGCATGCCGCTTACCGGATTCCGCAGAATCGTTTGCAGGTCGGGTGGCGCTTCGTGCATGCGGACGATTTCACCAATACCAGCGATGCGTCGCTGCGCCGGGAATCCTACGACCTGCATCATGCCTACGTGCAGTGGCGTGCGGGTGGGGAGGATTCCCTCGCGGGCCTCGGCGTCACCTTCGGCATCGACAACATCTTCGACAAGGACTATGCGCGCGTCGCCAACAGCGCGTCGGAGCCGGGGCGCAACTTCAAGGTCACGGTGAACTACCGCACGACCTGGTGATGATGCTTAATAAGTAAGGAGGACAGGACATGACGGATACGGCAATCGTGCCCCGGGGCGAAGGCGACGGAGTCCGGGGGGCCTGGCTCGATCTCAAGGCGGCGGAGCCCCATATCCGGGCGCGCGACGCGGCGGAACGACTCGGCGTCAGCGAGGCGGAGCTGGTCGCCGCCCGGCTCGGCGACGGGGTGCGGCGGCTGCAGCCGCGCTGGGCCGAGCTCCTGACGGCGCTTCCGTCGTTGGGCGAAGTCATGACGCTGACCCGCAACGATTACGCCGTTCACGAAAAGACCGGCGCGTTCGGCAATGTCTCGGTCAATGGCCATGTCGCGCTGGTGCTGAACCAGGACATTGACCTGCGCCTCTTTCTCGGCCGCTGGGCCCACGTCTTCGCGGTGGAGGAAGAGACCCGCTCGGGGCCGCGGTCGAGCCTGCAGATATTCGGTGCCGACGGCAGTGCCATCCACAAAATCTACGTCACGGACAGGACCGACCGTCGTGCGTTCGACGCGCTGGTTGCCGGTTTCCTAGACCATGGTTCCGGCACGTCGCCGGGCATTCTCCCGGCCGAAGCGGAAACCGTGGACAGGCCCGATTCTCTCGTCGATGTGGCGCGGTTGCACACCGAATGGGATGCTCTCAAGGATACCCATGATTTCGTCTTCCTGCTGAAGCGCCTCGCGGTCGGCCGGGTCCAGGCCCTGCGCCTCGCCGGGGCACAGCGCGCAATCGCGGTTCCGGCGCCGACGTTCCGCAATGCATTGATCGCCGCGGCCGAACGCGACGTGCCGATCATGGTTTTCGTCGGCAATCGCGGGGCGATACAGATTCACACCGGGCCGGTCAGGACCCTGAAGGCGCTCGGTCCGTGGTTCAACGTGCTCGATCCCGGCTTCAATCTTCACCTGATGGAGACGGGGATCGCCACCGCCTGGATCGTCCGCAAGCCGACGGCCGACGGGACGGTGACCTCGGTCGAAATCTATGATTCGGCGGGCACCCCGATCGCGCAGATGTTCGGCAAGCGCAAGCCCGGCTTGCCGGAGCGCGAGGACTGGCGCGCACTGGTCGAATCCCTCTCCGGAGCGCCTGCATGAAGGCGCGCACGCTTTTCGCCGCGGTACTGGTCGTTGTTTTTGCCGGGAGTTACGCGTTCCCCGGCAAGGGGGACACGACTGGGCCGCGGCGGATCGTGGCGGTGGGGGGCACGGTGACCGAAATTCTCCACGCCCTCGGCGCCGAGGATCGCATCATCGCGGTGGACAGCACCAGCCGCTATCCGGACTCGGTACGCGGTCTGCCCAACGTCGGCTACAAGCGCACCCTGTCGGCGGAGCCGATCGTCGCGTTGGCGCCTGACATGGTCATCGCCGAAGCGGATTCCGGGCCTCCCTCGGCGCTGTCCCAGTTGCGTGGCGCCGGCGTCAATGTCACGCTCGTGCCGGTGGAGCCGACGCGGGCGGGAGTTGCCGCCAGGATCCGGGCGGTGGCACGAGCGGTCGGATTGTCCGCAGAGGGCGACACGCTCGCCGACCGTGTCGACAGCGAATTCGCCGCCGCGCTTGCCGCCGTCGGCGCTGGGCCGCGTCCGCGGGTGCTGTTCCTCCTGTCGGTCGCGCGCGGAGGCTTGCTCGCGGCGGGCCGGGATACCGCGGCGGACAGCATCATCGCCCTCGCCGGTGGTGAGAACGCGGTCCAGGGCTACGACGGGTACAAGCCGCTGACCGCGGAGGCCCTGCTCGCACAGGTTCCCGACGTCCTGCTGTTGAGCGAGGAGGGCCTGCGCCTCGTCGGTGGAACCGCGGGCCTGTTCGCACAGCCCAACCTTTCCGCCGTGCCGTCGTCGAAGCGCCCGCGGGTGGTGGCGATGGACGGGCTCCTGCTGCTCGGATTCGGGCCGCGCGCCGGGCAGGCGGTGCGCCAACTCGCGGACGCGTTAGACGGCGCGTCCGTGCGCACGCAACGATAGAGCTCGTGACCGCGTTGTCGGAAACCGTGTCCGCCGCCTTTGCCCTGCACAGGCGGCGCAATGCGGCGGTCTTCATCGCGCTTGGGCTGCTGGTGTCCGCGGCGGTCCTGCTTGGGTCCTGGGTCGGCGCCGCCGGAATCGGCCCGGAACGGTTTCTCGTCATCTTTTCCGCCGAACTGGGACTGACGCCGGCGGCGGCGGTCAGCGAATCCGAACGTGCCGTGCTGCTGTTCATCCGGTTGCCGCGCGTTGCCCTGGGCCTCTGCGCCGGCGCGGCGCTCGCGGTATCGGGAGCGGTCCTGCAGGGGCTGTTCCGCAACCCGCTGGCCGACCCAGGCCTGATCGGCGTGTCCACCGGCGCGGCCCTCGCCGCCGTGGCCGTGATCGTTTTTGGTGGCGCCGGACTCGCCGCCGTCATCCCGCCCGCCTATGTCCTGCCGGTCGCGGCCTTCGCCGGCGGTATCGCCGCCACGGTCATGGTCTATCGCATTGCCCGGCGCGACGGGGCGACCGATGCGGCCACGCTCCTGCTGGCGGGCGTCGCCCTCAACGCGCTGACCGCGGCGGGAATCGGCGCGCTCGTGTTCGCAAGCACGGACCAACAACTCAGGGACCTCAGCTTCTGGATGTTGGGTAGTCTCGGCAATGCGTCCTGGCGCATGCTGACCGTCGCCGGACCGGCCATGATCGCAGCGGTTTCCGTCCTGCTGCTGAGCGCGCGGTTCCTCGATGCCATGCTGCTCGGCGAGGGCGAGGCGCGACATCTCGGCTTCGACGTCGAAGCGGGCAAACGCCGCGTCGTGCTTCTGGCGGCGCTGGCGACCGGGGGCGCGGTGGCACTGACCGGCGTGATCGGATTCGTCGGACTGGTGGTGCCGCACCTCGTCCGGCTTGTCCTCGGACCGACCCACCGCCTGCTGTTGCCCGCGTCGGCTCTGCTCGGCGCCGCCCTTCTGGTGATTGCCGACCTGATCGCACGGACCGTCGTTCTGCCGGCGGAACTGCCCATCGGCATCGTCACCAGTTGCGTCGGCGGACCATTCTTCCTGTGGCTGCTGACGCGCCGGCGCGCCGGGACGGGCTGGTGATGCTGGCGGTGCGGTCAGCCAGCCTCGGCTACGGCGGGCGCGTCGCCCTGCACGGCGTGTCCCTCGCGGTCGCGCCGGGGGAGGTGCTTGCCGTGATCGGTCCCAACGGCGCCGGAAAGTCGACTCTCCTGCGTTTGCTGTCGGGCGAATGCGAACCGGAGGCGGGCATGGTGGCGCTTGATGACGTTCCGCTCCATCGCTGGAACGCACGCGTGCTTGCGCGCCGCCGTGCCGTGCTGCCGCAGGATTCGCACCTGGTTTTCCCCGTCCCGGTGCCGGAGGTGGTGATGCTCGGCCGGGCACCGCACGCCGGACGGCGGAGCTGGGCGCAGGATACGGCCACCGCGGCCGCAGCTCTGGCCGAAACCGGGGCCGCGCATCTCGTGGCGCGGGTCTACACGACGCTTTCGGGCGGCGAACGCCAGCGCGTCCAGCTTGCCCGCGTGCTGGCCCAGGTATGGCCCGACGACGGCGATCCCGCGCCGAAATACCTTCTGCTGGACGAGCCGATCGCGAACCTCGATCCGGCGCAACAGCACGCGACCATGCGTATCGTGCGCCGTTTCGCGGAACGCGGTGGCGGCGTGCTCGCCATCGTGCACGACCTGAACATGGCGGCGATGTACGCCGACCGCGTCGGCGTGATCGAAGCGGGGCGGGTAGTGGCGCTCGATACGCCGACGCGCGTGTTTACGCCCGAGCTGGTGCGGCGAGTCTTCGACCTCGACGTCAGTGTGCTGCCGCATCCGGCGCGGGATTGCGTCCAGATGCTTCCGGCCTAGGCGGCACCTCACAGCATCGTCAGCACGATCTTTCCGGGCACCTTGCGGTGCTTGAGCATTTCCTGCGCCTCCGCCGCCTTTTCCAATGGCAGGGTCGTGATCGCGGGGGGCTTGATCTCGCCGGCTTCGGCCAGCGCGGCGATGCGGTCGAGGTGCTGGCGCCCGCGCTTGACGTCCGGCCGCAGGACAGTGACGTGGTCGGGCGCCTTGAAGTCCTTGGGGCCGCGTGAAATCCACGCAAGGCGCCCGCCCGGCTTCAACACGCTGCAGAGCTTCCGCTGGTCCTGGCCGCCGACCATGTCGAACACCACGTCGCAGACGGGACCGATGGTGGCGATGTCTTCGCTCTGATAATCAATCACCCGCTCGGCGCCCAGCGACCGCACGTAATCGGCGTTGCTGGCGCGGGCGGTGGCAATCACATGGGCGCCGATGCGACGGGCGAGCTGCACCGCCATGGCGCCGACGCCACCGGCGCCGCCGTGGATCAGCACCGTCTCGCCCTTCTTCAGTTTGGCCGTGCCTTCGAGGGAAACCATCGCCGTCAGGGTGCCGAGGCAGATGGCGGCGGATTCGGCATGGGACAGGTTGCGCGGCTTGTTGGCAATGATGGTTGGGTTCATGACCAGCGTGGTGGCATAGGCACCTTCCTGGCCTTGGTCGGTGACGCCGAAGACCTCTTCGCCGACGTCGAAGCCCTCGACCGCGGCGCCCACCGCGCGGATGACGCCCGAAAAATCCCGTCCCGGTATGTGCGGCAACACGTACCAGGCGGCATCCTTGTAGAATCCCTCGCGTCCCTTCCAGTCGGCCGGATTGACGGCCGAGGCATGGACGTCGATGAGGACCTGGTCCGGCGCGGGAACCGGGTCCGGAATTTCGTCGATGGTGATGACTTCCGGCCCGCCGAACCGGTTGATACGTGCAGCTTTCATGCAGTTCCTCCCGTTTCTTGCCTTCCAGCATAGCGCCATTGGCGCGCCGTGAGAAAGGCCGCTATCCTGTCCCCCTTCAACGAAAAAAATCCGAGGAGGGGATCCCCACATGACCGAATCCTGGGCCGATGCCGTGCAGCGCAAGCGCCGCAAGTTCCGCGAGATCCTGAACCGCAGGAAGAAGATGACTGTGATGGTCGGCGGGTTCAGCCCGGTCTATGCCCGCTGCGCCGAGGAAGCAGGGTTCGAATGCTTCTTTGTCGCGGGGTCCCAGATGTCGGCCTACCTGCTGGGGGTACCGGACATCGGCATCATCGGTCTACGTGACGTGGTCGACCACGCCCGCCACGTCACCGCCGCCAGCGATATCCCGATCTTTCTCGATACAGACACCGGCTTCGGCAACGTGGTCAACGTCCACTACACGGTCCGCGAGGTCATCCGCGCCGGTGTCGCCGGCATGCAGATCGAGGATCAGGAGGCGCCGAAGAAATCGGGCACCCTGGCGGGGCGCCGTTGCATCCCGCTCGAGGAAGCCATCGGCAAGTATCGCGCCGCCGTCGCCGCACGCGACGCCTACGATCCCGATTTCGTCATCTGCGCACGCTGCGATCTGCTCGGCGCCGAAGGGGGATCGTTCGAGGAAGCGATACGCCGTTCCATCGCCTATGTCGAGGACGGCGGAGTGGATTTTGTCTGGCTCAACTCCGTGCAGACCCGGGACGAGATCGCCGAAGCGGCGCGCCGCATCCCAGCGCCGCTGCTGATCATCTGGGGCGGGCCCGATCCGGCACCGACGTGGCAGGAATACCAGAACCTCGGTGCCCGTATCGTCCTCTATCCCACCATCGCGGCCAATGTCGGGCTCAATGCCACCTGGCACGCGCTGCATGAGCTGAAGGCGCGTGGTGCACCCGTGCTGGCCGAAATCTCCGCTCAGGCGCGGGCCAGCAAGTGGGGGCGGACCGAAGTGCGCCGCCTGTTCCATCACGAGATCGCCCAGGAGCTGGAATCGCGGTTCCTGCCCACCGGGAAGCAGCGCAACTACAAGGATACCTGGGGCCATGCCGGCGTCATGGCCCGCGACGGCAAGACACCGGACCCGGAGACGGCACTGGGGAAGAAGGCGAAGCCAAGGGCCAGCAAAGCAAAGAAGACCGTTTCCGTAACGCGCGACCGGTCGCGCAAATCGAACGCGAGGAGGCGTGTATGACGACAACCACGGCGAAACCCCCATTCCGCGCCGACCAGGTCGGCAGCCTGATCCGCCCCGAACGCCTGATCGCCGCGCGCGACAAGGTCAAGGCCGGAGCGATGGACAAGGCGGCGCTGACCGCGCTCGAGGACGACTGCATCCGCGACGCGGTCCGGTTGCAGGAAGAGGTGGGGCTTCCCGCCATCACCGACGGGGAATACCGTCGCCGGGTGTGGTACGCCGATTTTCTCTGCGGCTTCGACAACGTGCGGGAAGCGGGGATGATGCTCGACGTCGCCGTCACGGGCGCCGACGGGGCCATCACCCACAGCAAGCTGCAGGGCATGCGGGTGGAGGGCAAGCTGCGCCGGTCGCACCCCATCCAGGTGCCGAGCTTCGAGTTCCTCAAGCCGCTGACGAAACGCACCATCAAGGTATGCATTCCGTCGCCGTCGATGATGCATTTCCGCGGCGGGCGCGAGGCTGTCGACCGCGCCGCATATCCGGACATGGAAATATTCTGGGCCGACCTGACCGCGGCCTACCGCGCCGAGGTCGAGGACCTGCTGGCCCACGGGCTGACCTACCTGCAGTTCGACGACACCAACATGGCCTACCTCTGCGACGACAATTTCCGCGCCGCCGTGGCGCAACTGGGGGAGGACCCCAATGCCCTGCCGCTCAAGTACTGCGAGGTGATCAACGACGTGGTGAGGGGCCTGCGCGATAAGGCGACGTTCACCATTCATCTCTGCCGTGGCAACGCGCGCGCCAGCGGCGTCGCCGCCGGCGGCGTCGCCCGCGGCGGGTACGAGCCGGTGGCCGAAGTGCTGTTCGGGCAACTCGACGTGGACGGCTATTTCCTCGAATACGACGACGAACGCTCGGGCGACTTCCAGCCGCTGCGCCACGTGCCCAAGGGCAAGAAGGTGGTGGTCGGACTGATCAGCACCAAGAACCGCGCGCTGGAGCCCAAGGACCTGCTCAAGCGGCGGCTGGACGAGGCGGCGAAGGTGCTGCCGATGGAGCAGCTCTGCCTCAGCCCCCAGTGCGGGTTTTCGTCCGGCGTCGGTCGCAAGGCGCTCGATATCGACGACGAGAAGCGCAAGCTCGCGCTGGTGGTGGAGACGGCGATGGACGTCTGGGGCGGGCTCTAAGCATCCGCCGCCGTGGAAAAAAGAGAGGCGGGGCGCCGGCCCCCCTCTGTCATTCGGCTTATGTGTTCCGGGTCAGATCGCCGGGCCAATGGAACGGGGCTGCTGGATCACGCCGGTCAGCTTCGACTTGTCGAGTTTCATGATCGCGTCCTCGTCGAAGAAGTCGCCCATCTGCGATGTGACGCCCGTTTCCTTGATGGCTTCCAGCCATTTGCGGTGGATGCGGGGATCCTGGTCCTCGAGCTCGATCTGGCGTCCGCCGTTCTGGATCGAAATGGACCCGCCGCCCTCGGCGCTCTTGCGCCGCAGCGAAATGAACGGGTAACGCCGGCTTCCCAGCGAGCAGGCGAGATACCGCGCCGGCCGGTCGCACGTGTTGAAGTGCTGGTGGAACATCCAGAACGGCGGCGCGTACATGACGCCGTGCCGCCACGGGATTTCGACGAACCTGGAATCGCCGTCGTACCACAAGAGCGAATAGCCGGATCCGGTGACCGCATGCACGTGGGTGCCGGCGGCGTGGCGGTGGGCTTTTTTGTAGCGCCCGGTCGGGATCTCCGAGCAGTGCGCGTGCATGGTCCCGTCGGCCAGCACGAACGAGATGTTGAGCGAACCCTTGCCGCGCTCGTTCAGCTCGTACAGCTTGAAGTTGGTCAGGTCGCTGACGAAGTTGGTTTCCCAGATATTGACGGGCGCCACGTTCTTGCCGCGGTTGACGGGGACGAGGTCGCCTTCGCCGTCGAAGTGATTATTGCTGCCCAACCGTTCCGGAAACTTGTAGGGGTTGTTAAAGACGAAATCCTCGTTGTGGTAGAGGTTGACCGTCAGCGGCGCGTCGTTGGTGCAGTCGAGCCGCGCCGGTTCGCTGCCGGAGCCGTTGAATATCTGGTATTCGCAGTTGAGCGGAATGGCGAAGACCGCCTTTGGACCCCATTCGAAGGTGCGCTTGTCGCCGTCAGGCGACCACACGGTGGTCGAGCCGTGGCCGGCAAGGACGAAGAAGAACGCCTCGTACAAGTGATGGATCGGCCGCGTCTTCGATCCCACAGGCACTTCGAGGACGTAGTTGGCCATGAAATCGCCGCGCCCGTGGCAATGGGCGAAGCAGCCGCGCGCCTCGTACAGGTCCCAGGGCCTGGTTTCCAGCGCCAGCAGGTCATGCCCGAAATCAAGGTGGATGGGGATGTCCTGTCTTTCGGCCCAGCGCTGGTACGGATCGACCAGGAATTTGTCGGTCAGGTCAACTGTGGACGTGGGATTGATGCCGTCGGCCATTGGGACTCCCTCTTCGCGGATGGTCTTGTGGTGGGGACGGCGTGCCGCTGCGGCCCGCCGCCGTTCGCTTGGGCGACAAAATACCAAGCACCGGGGCGGAGATTAAGCCCAATCTGCGCCGCGGGCGGGACGGTTAGCGATTGCGGACGACGTCGGCAACCATAAAGCGGTCGACGATGCGGCGGAGCCCTGCCGCCCCGCCGATTCGTTCATAGGGTGTAGCGTCGGTGGCGGATGTCATCGGGTCGGTTGCGGAAAGCGCGGTCACAGGCATAAATCCACAAAAAATTTAAGGACTTATGCATCCTGGCGGTTTCCCCTTATCTGTCAAATCGCGCCGCTGGCCCTGCCGACAAAAGCGACCGTGGCATTTCAACGCTTTGGCGTTAGAATGCACGGAAATATTCGCCAATGGAGGGTAGCCATGGACGGTTATGACGACACCGAATTGAAGCGCCGGAAGGCCGCGGAGCGGGAGCAGTTCCATCCCGAGACCTACACGGGCACCTCGCCGGTCAGCGTCAACAAGCTCGGCCATTTCGTCTACGAAGTGACCGATGTCGAGCGGACGGTCCGGTTCTGGACCCAGGTCATGGGCTTCAAGGAAACCGACCGCAATGAGCACGGCATGGTGTTCTTCCGCTGCGGCAAGGACCATCACGCCATCGGCCTCAAGCCGGTAAAGGACAAGACCCGGCGCGACCTGAAGGCCGGCCTGCAGATGGAACACCTGGCGATGGAGGTCGACAACATCGACATGCTGTTCAAGGCGCGCGACTTCCTGAAGGCCAACAACATCCCGATCACCTTCGAAGGCCGCAAGGGCGCGGGCTGCAACATCAGCATCAATTTCCTCGATCCCGACGGGTTCGAGTTCGAAATCTACTGCCAGATGGACCAGGTCGACGAATCGGGACGCTTGCGTCCGCCGGAGCAGTTCCGCCGCGTCAAGTCGCTCGAGGAAGCGCGCGACAATCCTGTTCCCGAGAAGTGGTAGGCGCCGCCTGTCGCACGGGCGTGTGATCAGCCTCGACGCCGTGGCCCTCGGGTCACGGCGTTTGCTTGAGAGAACGACGGACCGCCACCGATGATTCGTGTCGCCTTCGCCATCGGCGATTATCCGCCCGAGGAACGCAAGCTGCGCGAAGGCGTGGCGCTCGGTTACTCGTCGGCCGAGGTCGAGGTCGGCATCGTCTCCGTGCGGGCGAGCCCCTACGGCGGCCTCACCCCGGCGGAGATCCAGCTCGTCGCGCCGTACTACCACGAAGCCTTCATCAGGGCCGAAGCCGACGGTTTCGACGCCGTGGTGCCGCTCGGCACCCTCGACCTCGGTGTCGACGGCGCCCGGTCGCTGGTGGATATTCCTGTGATCGCGCCGTGCGAAGCCATGTTCCACGTCGCCGCCCAGCTCGGCGACCGGTTCGGAGTCATGTGCTACAACGACGGCGTGATCCCGCGCCAGCGCACCCAGACCCGATTCTACGGTATGGAAAGCTGGATCGCGGGACGGCGCAGCGTGGGCTTGCGGCTTTCGGAAATGGCCGCCAACAAGGACCGAATGGTGGAAACGTTCCTCCGCCAGGCCCGCGCGCTGATCAAGGAAGACGGCGCCGATGTCATCATCGTTCACGGCGTCACCCAGTGCCCGATCCATATCAAGCCGGACTGGCTGATGAACGAGTTGGGAGTCCCCGTGGTTGAGGGCATCGGCGCGCCGATCCGCATGGCGGCGCTGCTGGTCGGCCTCGGCCTCACGCACAGCCGCATCCGCTGGCCCAAGTCGAAGGCGCGCCCCGCCTTTTGAAGGTTTCCTTGTCGGATACCGTCCGGGGCGATGCGCGCGACGCGAATTTCGTATAGAACGTCTTGTGCCGAGAGTTCCAGGCCTGTCGTGACGTGCCGCTGAGCTTCCGGATGTCCTGAGGTCAGCCAGTATAAGCCCGTCATGAGCGCAGCCCCCGAATCCGTCTCCGAGCCGCTGCGCGTTTCACTGGTGGCGATATTTTCGCTGTTCCTGCAGATCGGGCTGTTCAGCTTCGGCGGCGGCGTGCTCGGCTGGCTCTACCGCGAAGTGGTGGAGAAACGCGGCTGGCTGCGGGACACGGATTTCCTTGGCGGCCTCACCGTCGCCCAGGTGATGCCCGGCATCAACGTCACCAATATGGCGGTCTATATCGGCCAGCGGCTGCGCGGCGTGATCGGTTCGACTGTCGCCGTCGTGGGGGTTCTGACCGGGCCGTTCTTCTTCGTCATCGGGCTCCTGATGATCTATGGCCAGATCCAGCAGATTTCCTGGGCGCCGAATTTCATGCAGGGCGTCGCCACGGCGGCGGTCGGGCTGTTCCTGTCCGTCGGCATCAAGTCGATCCGCAAGAACATCCGCGGCATCGGCCATTACGCGGTCATGATCGCCATCGTTGTCGCCGTCGGCGTCCTGCGCTGGCCGATGGTGCCGGTGGTTCTGTGCCTGGCGCCCCTGAGCGTCGCCCTGGCCTGGTTCATGCGGGAGAAAGCGCGTGCGTGACGACAACATCCTGTGGACGCTGGTCCTTCTGTTCGCGCCCCTGTCGCTGCTGTCGGTGGGTGGCGCGGCCAGCATCCTCGCCCCGATCCACAACCAGACCGTCAACGTGCACGGCTGGCTGACGCCGCTCGAATTCGTCGAGTATTTCGCCATCTCCCGCGCCGCGCCCGGCCCGGGCGCCATGCTGGTGACGCTGATCGGCTTCAAAGTCGCCGGCTGGTGGGGCGCGGTGGTGGCGACGCTGGCGCTTCTCGTGCCGTCCTCGATCCTGCTCTACGGCATGGCCCGGGTGTGGAACCGCTACCGCGGCACCGCCTTTCACAGTGCCCTGGAGCGGGGCTTGGCGCCGGTCGGTACCGGGCTGATCCTGGCGGGGTCCCTCGCCATCATGCGGGCGGCGGACGCGGGCTGGATCGGTTGGGCGCTGGCGGTGGCCGCGACGGCGGTGCTGGTGTGGCGCTCCATCCATCCACTCCTGATCCTGGCGGCGGGCGGCGCGATCTACGCCGGCGTCAACGTGGCGCTGACGCTGGTCTGAACGAACTAATAGACCCAGCACTCCAGTTGCGCGACGAACGGCGGCCGAGCGGGCAAGAGTACCGGCTCATCGTAGTCGTCGGCGTAGGTGAATTCGACCTGGGCGCGGGTCAGCAGCGCGAGAACCGTGTCGATTCCGGCGGCGATGGCCGGTCCGCCTTCGATGTCGCCTGTCGCGGCCTTCTCCTTGTCCACCGCGACGGCACGGACCACCCCGACGACGCGGCCGGCACTGTCGAGCAGGGCGGAGCCGCTCTGTCCGCTGTACGCCCGCGCCGATGTCTGCATCCAGGCGGAAATGCCTTCATGCTGGTCCGGGTCGACGATCACGCCGTCGGAGCGCAGCGGCGTTCGCGAGCGCGAGCGTTGCGGCGCAAAGCCGAAGAAGGTTACGGCGGTGTCCTTGGGCGGCCGCGGACCTTTCAGAATCCTGGCAACTCCGGCCGGTTCGAGGTCGCTGCGGACAACCGCGATATCGGCGAGAAAATCCACCGTCTCGACCGTACCGCGGCCGGTTCGGCCGTCTTGTCGCACGACGATCCGGTCGCAGCCCGAGATCACGTGCTCGTTGGTCAGCAGCGCGCCCGCGGGCGACACGAAGAACCCCGTCCCGAAACGGATCAGTTTTTCCGGCTCGCCGAACTGTTCCTTCGGCCGTCTCAGAGCCGGCTGCCAGCTCGCGATGCGCGCCTCGGTCTCCGAGCGGCGTTGGGAGCCGATGGCGCGGCCGAGGGAGGCGGACATCTGCGCCGCCGCGTCCCCTTGCCGTCCCGTCAACTGGCGTCGCGCCAGCCGGGACCAGAAATAGGCTTCCCTGAGGTTTTTCTCGACGCCCTCCCCGCGGGCGAACAGGATCGCGAGGTTGATCTGGGAAATGGCATGGCCCTGGTCCGCCGCCTTGCGAAACCACTCGGCGGCGATCGCCGGATCCTCGGCCACGTACTGGCCCCTCAGGTACATCACGCCCAGGATGTACTGCGCCTGGGCCTCGCCGTCCTCGGCGAGTGGTTCGATTTCCTCGAACGCCTTGTCGTATTCCTTGGCGACGTAGTATTGACGCCCTTGCTTCAGGCTTGCGGCCGTCGCCGCCGCCGTTCCGGCCAGAACGAGCGCGGCGATCAGGGCAACCGCGAGGAGCGGACGGGAGCGCCAGCCGGCGGTCGCGAAGGCCTCCGGGAAGGGAGGGCGTATTCCAATACGGGCGCCGGTCGGCGGCGGGCTCTTACGCATGTGCGGGGTCTCGTTTCGGTACGCCTTGGCCGGCAAAGTCCCCGCACGAACCCGCAGGGAAGGCGGTACCAATCCTGAGACGAAAAGTTCAAAATGCCGTTAACGGCCTTGCCGGGTGGCAGGCTGGGGGGCAAATCAGTGGTTGGGCGGATGCCGCGGGCATGGTTAGAATACGTCTAAATTCCTGTGTGAATGCGTATATCGGGAACGGGAGAACGGTATGTCCGAAACCTTGAACCAGGCGGCGACGCCGGGCGTCTATCATTCGCCGAACGTCCGGCACTTCAGCCGCATGGACCTGGGCGGCGCCGGCCAGGTGACGATCAAGGGCAACCATGCCTATCTCGGCTACATGTACGGGCCCGAGGGGACCTCGATTCTCGACATTTCCGATCCGCGCAAACCCAAGGTTCTGTCCACCCTCACGCTGACGGCGCCGGGCTCGCATTCCCACAAGGTCCGCGTCGTCCAGGACGACATCATGATCGTCAACAGCGAGTTGCGCGGCCCCGTCTCCGGCCCCTACGAGGACGGCGGCTTCCGCATCTACGACGTGAAGGACAAGACGAATCCGAAGCTGAT
Organism: Alphaproteobacteria bacterium; assembly: GCA_009380075.1. GTDB lineage: Bacteria > Pseudomonadota > Alphaproteobacteria > SMXQ01 > SMXQ01 > WHSO01. Next base: position 75,007 of record WHSO01000003.1, read on the forward strand.
CCACTTCGAAAAGACCTACGGGAAGGGCGTGCACCGCTTCGACTGCGACGACACCTACGCCTACATCTCGACCGAGATGGAGGGCTTCGTCGGCAATATCCTGGTGATCTACGACATCCGCAATCCGGCCAAACCGGTCGAAGTCTCACGCTGGTGGATGCCGGGCCAGAACGTCGCCGCCGGCGAGACGCCGAACCCCAAGAAGGCCCAGCACCGGCTGCATCATGCGCTGCGTGCCGGTGACAAGATGTACGCGGGCTGCTGGATGTCGGGCTTCGCCATCGTCGACATCAGCGACATTCGCCACCCGAAGACCCTGTGCCTCTACGACGTGCATCCCCCGGCGCTGGAGCCGAGCCACACGCTCCTCAAGGTGCCGTTCCCGGTCAAGGGGCGGGAAATCGCGCTCGGCACCGACGAGGAACGTACCAACCGCGGCGGCGACGAAGGCAAGCCCCATGCGCCGCTCTACGTCTTCGACGTGACCGATCCGACGGCGATGAAGCTGCTTAAGGAATACCACGTGCCGGAAAGCGCCTCGCCCTACAACGCCAAGGGTATGCGCTTCGGCGCGCACCAGTTCCGCGAGGAAATGACCGACACCCGGACCTTCGTCACCTGGTTCGCGGCCGGGCTTCGGATCCTCGATATTGCCGACCCCGCAAATCCGCAGGAGGTCGGCTACTTCATTCCCGAGCCGGGGCGGGGCCAGAAGGCGCCGCAGACCAACGACGTCGAAATGGACGGTCGGGGACTCCTGTTCATCACAGACAAGGCACGCGGCTTCGACGTCATCGAATTCGACGGCTGATCGCCCGGCCGTCCCGAAACATGAAGAAATCATCAGGGAGAACATCATGACTGCACTGGCGACCGAGGGCCGCAAGCACAATTCCCTCAAGGGACAGGTGAGCGAGGCCGAGTGGGACACCCGCGTGGCGCTGGCGGCGGGCTGCCGCATCTGCCATCACTTCGGCTGGAACAATTCGATCCGCAACCATTTCACCGCCCGCGTGCCGGACGAACCGGACAAGTTCCTGATGAACCCGCGCGGCCTGACGTGGAGCGAGATCACCGCGTCGGATTTCCTCAAAGTCGATTTCAACGGCAAGTGCTACACCGAATCGCCCTATATCCCGGGGCCCGCCGGCCTGAGTTTCCACGGCGCCGTGCTCGAGGCCAATCCGGACCGGCACTGCTCGATCCACCTGCACGAGACCGACAGCGTGGTGGTGTCGTCCCTCAAGGACGGGCTGATGTTCACCAGCCAGGACGCGCTCATCCTCTACAACCAGATCGGTTATCACGATTTCGAGGGCCTGGCCGAGGAGGCCGAGGAAGGTCCGCGCATCGCCCGTGAGCTCGGCAAGAACATGGCCATGATCATGTGGAATCACGGCATCCTCGTTGCCGGCCACAGCATCTACGAAGGGTTCTACTACCTGCACCGGCTGATCGAGGCGTGCCAACTCCAGGTCAAGTTCCTGTCGACGGGCCGCGAGGTGCGCGAGGTCCCCAGGGAGGTGTGCGAGCACACCTACAACCAGTTCCAGAAGCGCTATTCGAGCGGCAAGCTCAAGCTGGGCAAGGACGACTGGGACGCCTATGTGCGCATGGTGGACCGGATCGACCCTTCCTATCGCCTCTAACCCGTAGGCCCGGGATCCCCGCGCCGGACCCTTCCGGCGTGGGCCGCCGCGCCCGGCACCGAATTTACTTGCTTTTAATGCCATTCGTGGCCATATGGCCCCGTGACGGTCGCCAAAGACCGCACGCCGCCCCGTCGGGACGGCTCATCCGGGTCCGAAACCCGCTCATGCTTCACCGTTGAAGCCCTTCGTTTTCGGACCACCGAAACACCGACTTCTTCCAAAAGAGCGTGGAACAAGTATATAGCGCCGGCTTTCGCGCGCCCCCGAGGCGCCGCGCGAGTCCGGGCAGAAAGATTTTGTATTGAATACCCATAACGCCTTCGGCGAGCTCGGCATCAACGATAAACTGTGCCAGGCCCTCGATCAGAAGAATTTCATTACCCCGACGCCGATCCAGGCGCGGGCCATCCCCATCGTGCTTTCCGGGCAGGACGTTCTCGGCGTCGCCCAGACCGGTACCGGCAAGACCGCCGCCTTCGGCCTGCCGCTTCTGCAAAACCTCGAAAGCGGCCGCAAGTCCGGACCGCGGGCGCTGATCCTCGCGCCGACGCGCGAGCTCGCCATCCAGATCGGTGCCGACTTGGCCGATTTCGGGCGTCACACCGGTCTTCGCCACGCGCTCATCTTCGGCGGCGTGTCGCAGCATGCGCAGGTCAATACCCTGCGCCGCGGCGTCGATATCATTGTCGCGACGCCCGGCCGCCTGATCGATTTGATGGAACAGGGTCACGTCCGCCTCGGTGCCGTGTCGTGCCTGGTTCTCGACGAAGCCGACCGCATGCTCGACATGGGCTTCATCCGCGATATTCGCCGCATCCTCGCCAAGGTGCCGGCGCAGCGCCAGACGCTCCTGTTCTCGGCCACCATGCAGGGCGAGGTGTCGAAACTCGCCCAGGACATCCTGCGCGCGCCGGTGCGCGTCGACATCACGCCGGAGTCGCCCGCGGTCGAACGCATCGAGCAGAAGGTCTATTTCGTCGAATCGACGGCGAAGCCTGGCCTGCTCGCCAAGCTTCTCGCCGACCGTGCGCTCAGCCGGGTGATCCTCTTTACGCGTACCAAGCACCGGGCTAACCACGTCGCTGCCACTCTTGCCAAGAACGGCATCGTGGCGGAAGCCATCCACGGCAACAAGTCCCAGGGTGCCCGCCAGCGGGCGCTCGAGAACTTCCGCAAGGGCAAGGCCCGGGTACTGGTCGCGACCGACATCGCGGCACGTGGCCTCGATGTCGTCGGCATCAGTCACGTCATCAATTACGACATCCCGGTCGAGCCTGAAAGCTACGTGCACCGCATCGGCCGCACGGCGCGCAACCAGGCGGAAGGTATCGCCCTGTCGTTCTGCGACGCGTCCGAATACGGCGCCTTGCGCGATATCGAAAAGCTGACCCGGCGCGCGATCGACGTCGCCGCAGGTTCGCCCCCGGTGGGTGGCGGCAAGGTCGTGCCGGCCAGGAGTGGCAACCGGGGCCGGCCGCCCAGGAAGTCGCGCGGCTGGAGTTCCGGCCGCCCGCGCCGGGCCGCCTGAGGACGCGAACGACAAAAAAAGCGGGGCCGGGAATTTTCCGGCCCCATTTTTTTCGGTTCCGGCCCGGCCGGAGGCCTTCGGCCGGACCTCTCGACCTTGCCCCGAAGGCGCGCCGCCGGAGCGATTCAATCCTAGGGAAATAGGCTCTACAGGCGGTGCCCCGGCGTCTTGCCGTAAAGCGCCTGGCCGGCGAACTCGAAATTGGTCGCGTGGGCCTGGCCCTGCTGGGTGACGGTGTGGATGTCGCGGAAGCGGCGCTCGAACGGGTTCTTTTCGAAGATCGCGTTGGTGCCGGCGGCGTGATAGCAGAAATCCACCACGTCCTTCGCCTGCTGCATGCTCCAGGTGATGGAGATACGCAGCTTCGCCCGGAGGTCGAGCGGGAACTCCCCGCCGGCGACGGAGGCGCCGTAGAATTCCTTGATCATCTGGACCAGGAAGGCGCGGCCCGACTGCAGACGGGCGACGGCCTGGGCGGTCTGGGACTGGATCACCGCGTTCTCGCACAAGGGCTTGCTCATGCCGCGCGCGGTTTTCCCCTCGGCCACCTTCATGAATTCCTCCAGCACCGTCCGCGCGATGCCGAGCGCCACGCCGGAGAATCCCATGCCGTACATGGTGAGGATGGGAATGCTGTAGAGCGGCCCGAACTCGCGCCGGTCGGGCTGGTGGTCCCGCCACATGGTATAGGCCTCGGGCACGAACAGGTCCTTGACGGCGTAGTCGTCGCTGCCGGTGCCGCGCAGGCCGATGACGTCCCACACATTGATGATCTCGGCGCTGGCGGCGGGGAACAGCATGATGCGCGAGATCGAGCGCCCCTTGTCGTCCTTGGCGGGAGTGCCGTCGGCCTCACACACTTCGCTCTGGCCGCCGAACCAGGTGCAGTTGGGACTCCCGCTGGCAAAGCGCCAGTGCCCGGTGACTCGATAACCGCCGTCGACCTTGATCGCCTTGGCGGTCGTGGGTGGGCCCCAGGCGAGCACGCCGTCGGGGGTGTCGAAGATTTCGGCGGCGATGGCGTGGTCAAGATAGGCGGCGGCGATCGAGCAGCCGAGCCCCTGGCCCAGGCACCAGCCGGTCGAGGCGTCCGCCGCCGAGATTTCCTCGAGCACCTGCATGTAGGATAGGGGGTCGGCCTCGCAGCCGTTGAGGGAACGCGGCATCAGCAGGCGGAACAACTGCGCCTCGTGCAGCGCCTGCATCACGTCCTTGGGCACCTTGCGCTCGCGCTCGGTGCGTTCGCCCGCGGCCTCGATCATCGGGGCGAGGCCTCGTGCGACTCCGGCCCAGTGGTGGGCCTGCTTCTGGATGTCGAGGCCGCCCGGTCCGGAAAAATCAGTGTCCATGTTTGGCATCCGTTTCCGTTATGGCACGGGTTTGCCGCGTGCCTGATTTGCCCCTGTTAAGGTTGATTTAACAACGCCGGAAGCCGCCTGCCAAGGATTCCCGGCTTGGAGCATGGATCGGGCGGCTCAGCGTGCGGCGAGGCAGCGGACCAGGGCGGAGGCGAGCCCCTCCATCAGGGCAAAATAGGCCTCCTTGCCGGGTGCGAGGGCGGCGCCGAGGGGATCGAGCACAGCGATCCGCGCCCCGGTACCATCGACGACGGTCTCTGCGATCCGCGGTTCGAACTGCGGTTCGATGAACACGCAGGCGGCCTTGGCGGCGCGGATTTGCGTGCGGATCTCGATCAGCCGTCGGGCGCCCGGGCTACGGCCGGGGCTGACGGTCACGGCGCCGGCCGCACCCAGTCCGTAGCGCCACTCGAGATACTGGTAGGCATCGTGGAAAACGATATATGTCTTGTTTGCAACAGGTTGAAGCATGTTCTTGAGACGGGTATCGAGGGACCGGAGCCGCGCATCCATTGCGTTGGCGTTACTGGCGTAGCGGGCCGCATTGGCGGGATCGACCTCGGCCAGTGCCGCCGCCGCGGCGACGACGATGGTGCGCGCGTTCGCCGGGTCGAGCCAGACATGGGCGTCGACCCCCTTGTGGTAATGGTCATCCTTGTGGTGATGGTCGTCCGGCTCGTTCCCCTTGCGGCCCGCGGAATCCTCCGCATGGGAGTCCCACACGCCGCCGGAACGGAGGGGGAGGCGGACGAGTCCCTTGGCCTCCAGCAGCTCGACCACCCGCGCCTTGCGGGCGAGTGCCGCGAGGGGGCGCTCGAGGAAGGTTTCCAGTGCCTCGCCAACCCAGAACACGATCCGCGCGTCGGAAAGCTGGCGCGCGTCCGAAGGCCTGAGCGCATAGGCATGGGGCGACGCACCCCCCGGCAGCAGCAGGTGCGGGGTGCCGACCCCGTCCATGACACCCGCCACCAGGGAATGGACCGGAAGGATCGATGCCACCACCGCGGGCGCCTCGGCGGCGCGAATGGCTCCGGATAACAACGGGGGAAGGGACAAGGCGATCAGAACGGCGATTGCGAGGCACTTCGGGTGCATCGAAGGGGCGCTCCCTGGCTGGAAACGCGCGGTATCCCGCGCGGAAAGTTTTGTTATAATATAACGTTTCTGTGCGTGCGGTCCACAATTGCTTTTGCGATGAGACCGGCGTTTCGATCGCTTGGCCTGCGGACGGTCACGTGGCACCCTCGCCGAATGGTTGGACTGTGCATGCGCCTGAAGTGGTTGATCGTCCTGGGGCTGGCCCTCCTGCAACTGGCGGCGCCTCCGCCCGCCGCCGCGCATCCGCATGTCTGGATCGACCTGCGCAGTAAGCTGGTGTTCGATGGCGCGGGCCGCATCGCCGCGCTGCGGATCGACTGGTTGTTCGACGAGTTCTATTCGGCCTATGCCATGGAAACCGTGCCGAGGACGAAGGGCCCGAAGCAGGATGCGGCGCTGGCCACGCTCGCGCGCGGCAATCTGGAAAGCCTTGCCGAATACGGGTATTTCGTCGATCTGCGGGTCGACGGCGCCCGTGTGCCGACGCTGCCGGCCAAGGACGGCCGCAACGTCTGGGATGGCCGCCGACTGACCATGAGCTTCACCCTTCCGCTCAAGGAACCGGTCGATCCACGCACCGCCCGGGTCGAATTCGCCGTTTACGATCCGAGCTATTACATCGAGATCCTGTATCTCAAGGGTGATCCCGTCGGGCTGGTGAATTCCGCGGGCACGGGGTGTGCGGCGCGGGTGGTCCAGCCCGATCTGAATGCCGAAGCCACGAATCTGGCGGGGACCCTGGGCCGCGACGAAACCGCGACGGCGACGCTCGGCAAGTTGTTTTCGTCCGATCCGGGCAAGTCTTTCGGCGCGTTGTTCGCGGAAACAACCATCGTCGAATGCCGCTGAAGGGCCGGGGATGGTTGTGGCTTGCAGGGGCGACCCTCGCGGTCGTGCTCGCGGGACTGGTCTGGCATGTCGCGGGTGCGGGGTGGTGGGCGGATATGATCGGCGCGGTGCAGTCTGCCCAGCGCGCGCTGCACGGGCGTCTCGCCCAGGCGATGCGCGCGGTGCAGTCGAACCAGGCGCTGGCGATGTGGAATCTCGTCGCCCTCGGTTTTCTCTATGGCGTGTTCCACGCGGCCGGGCCGGGACACGGGAAGTTCGTCATCGCCACCTACCTCGCCACCACGGAAAGCGGCGCGCGGCGTGGAATCGCGCTGACGCTCGCGTCGTCCTTCGCCCAGGGGCTAACCGCGATCCTCGTTGTCGAGGTGACTGTGCGCCTGCTCGGACTGGCGCTGCGCGATGCGCGAACGGGCGCATCCGCCGTGGAGACGGCGAGTTATGCCCTGCTGGCTCTCGTCGGCGCCGGGCTGGCGGTGTCCGCGCTTCGGCGATCCTGGCGCCGTTTCAACACGTCGGCTGATACATCGACGCCGTCTTCGGCCGCCCACGTCCGTGATCAGGGGCACGATCATGACCACGGGCCCGACGCGGAGAGCCTGGAGGCGCCGATGAAGGTTTCCCATGCGCTCGCCATCGTGTGTTCCGTCGGTTTGCGTCCCTGCAGCGGCGCGGTGCTCGTCCTGCTGTTCTCCAAGGTCCTTGGCCTGACGGCGGCGGGCATCGTCGCGGTTCTTGCCATCTCGGCAGGAACGGCGCTCACCGTTTCCGCCCTGGCGCTGATGGCGGTCCATATGCGCCGGGCCACCCTGTATCTGAGCCGCCGCGGCGGCGCCACGTCGTCGGGGCTTGCGACCGGCCTCGATCTTGCCGCCCTGATCGGGGGCTTAATTATTGTAATTATTGGGATTTCTCTCCTGTCGGCGTCGCTCGGTCAGATCCGCCATCCGCTTGTCTGAGGGCGGCGCTGGGACATTGAGCCCGACACGCAATTGCATTAGATTGGAGCCCGATTTGGTCCATCAAGGATGACGCTTATGACCGTTTCCGACGTTCCCGCTGGCGCGCAAGCCCCTTCGCTCGAGACCCTGCTCACCCGTTCCTCCAACAACATGCTGACCGAGCCGGTTCCCTCCGATCGCGATCTCGAGACGATTTTCCAGGCGGCGACCCGCGCGCCGGATCACGGCCGCCTGCGTCCGTGGCGCTTCGTCGTCATCAAGGGCGAGGCGCGGCAGGAGTTCGTGAAGGTGCTCCAGGCGGCGACCAAGGCCCGCAAGCCCGAGGCGACCGAAAGCGATCTCAAGCTGCTCGCCAACAAGTTCCTGATGCAGCCGATGATCATCGCCGTGGGCGCCAAGGTGACCGAAGGCAAGATTCCGGAGATCGAGCAGGTGCTCTCCGCCGGCGCCGCCGCCATGAACATCCTGAACGCCATCCACGCCCTCGGTTTCGCCGGCAAGTGGGTGACCGGCGACAACTGCTACGACCCGAACGTCAACGCGGCGCTCGGCTTCACCAGGCCCGACCGGCTGATCGGGTTCATCTACGTCGGCACCGAAAAGATGAAGTTGCCGGCGATGGAACGGCCCAACCCGACCGATTTCGTCACCGAATGGAAAGGTCCCGCCGCCGGCTGACCGGCCCGCGCGACACCGACCCGCGACATGCATGCCCCGTCCGGCGCCCCGGGCGGGGCATTTGCCTTGTGTCCAGGTCGCGACGGAATGGGGCGGGGTGCGTCTGCCTCAGGGCACGTCGCCCCAGGCGCCGTAGCGCATGCGTTCACCGATGTCGCAGCCCCTGGCGTAGCCGGCGCCGCCCGGTGCCTGTGCCTTCATGATCCGGGCCGGGGCCGGCGGCGTGAGGCCGGCGATCTCCAGCACCAGCTTCTTCTTGATGGCGCGGGCGAAGTCCTTGAAGTCGGTGGCCGGCACTACGAAGGAGCCGGGCCCGCCGGTGACGCAGCCCTCGAAATAGCGGTCGAGGTCGGGCAGGTAGTAGCGGCTCCGCCAGCTGTCGGCTTCGTTCATGATCGGCAGCCCGTTGATGACGATCTGCTGCGCCAGCACCGCGTCGCGGACGTGGTCCACCCGGTTTTCGTAATTGTTGGGCCCGTCGCCCGAGACATCGATGACGCGGCGCGTGCCCTGGAAGGCATTGCGGTCGATCAGGTCGGCGCCCATGACCAGCCCGCTCGAGATCGAGGTGTGCTGGCCGCGGTTGATCGGTGCCTTGAGGAGATCCTGGGCGAAGGCGGCGGCGGTCACCTGGTCGCGGATAACCCGCCAGTCTAGGACGAGGACGTTGAACGGCGTCGAGGCAAAGTCGATGTAGGCGACGGCGATCTTGCCGTGGGTGCCGGTGCGGATCGCCTCGATAACTTCACGCGACAGGAAGGCGTTGGCGACGCCTTCGCGCTGGAGCCGGGCTTCCTCCCGGTCGATGCTGTAGGATACGTCGGTGGCGATGACCAACTCGAGGTCCACCGCCTCCGCCGCCAGGCACGGCAGCGGCGCGGCCACGAGGACGGCGGCAAGCAGGCGGCGAAGCGCGGCGGCAAGGCGCATGTGGGGGCCCGTGCGGGAAGTTGTGGCGACAACAATACGGCGAAGCCCGCTACCCCGGCAATGGGCGGTCATTCACCCGCTTCGGTCACTTGAGTTTTCGGCAAATAGGCGGTTCCCGGTGGCTGTTCCGGCGCATTATCCTCCCCATAACAGAACAAGCCGCCGGTCGCTCCAGCGGCAGGGGGGCCGGGAGGACCATCCATGAACGTCATCAGCGCATCCGCGATTTCCCATGTCGCGGTCGAAACCGCCGATCTCGACCGTGCGCGGGACTTCTACGTCCGAATCCTCGGCACGCCTGCGGCATTCGCTCCGGCCTGGGGCGACGCGGGCGCGGAGGCCTGTCGCCTGGTCTCGGGTCAGCACCTCATCCTCGTGCCGGCGGCGAAGCCGCGGACCTTCGCCGACACCGGCGTTCATGTCGCCTACCGCGCTGCACCCGGGGCGATCGCGGACATAACCGCGCAGGCCGCGGCCGCGGGTATGGCCATGCATCGCTATGTCGAGGACCGCCCGGCCGAGGTAACGGACAACGTCTATCTCGCCGATCCCGACGGAAACCGCATCCAGCTCGTCGCCGACGCGACATCGGCGAGTGGGTCCGACGGCGGCATCGGCGGCATCGACCATACGGCGGTGCTGGTCTCCGACATTGAGTGGGCGGACGACTTCTGGGTCGATTCCCTGGGCCTCACGGCGGTGCACCGCGTCGGCTGGAACACCGGCGACTTCGCCCGCGCCCGCGCCTGGGCCGAGGGCAAGGAGGACATGGCTCCGGGCACGCGGCGCTGGGACCAGCGCTACCGCGACATCCCCGGCGGCAAGCCGGGGCAGGGGCGCAAGGTGGCGCGCCCCAACCCGCAACTGTTCGTCGATTTCGGCGGTGGCAAGGGCGGCAACGGCGGCGGGCCGGTGGTCGCGATCTTTCTCGCCCAGGCGCACGTCCAGGAACCACCGCCGGACCTCGCCCGCGGCACGCCGCGCACGGCGCTCCAGGTCGCCGACGAATCGTTGGATACCATCGCCGCCGCCCTCGCCAAGGCGGGCGGGCGGGTCGAGGGTCCCGTCGTTCACGGCACCGGCGCCCCAGTCCGGCGTTCTCTTTATTTACGAGACGTTTGTGGCGTTTTTTTCGAGTTCTGCAGTAACGCTTGATTAGCCCTCTCGAGCCCGTGGTGTTGTGTCGGGCAGAGCGATCTCTCCTTGATCCGCGGCCCATATGCGCTACCACCTAGGGATGGCGGCAACGCGTCCATCCGGCGAGGATCGCGCGGCGCCCGCGCGCGGGATGGAGCTGACGCCCCGTGCCGTGGGCACGGGCATGATGCTGGGTGCGCTGCTGACCCCGTGCAACGTTTACAGCGGCCTCAAGATCGGCTGGTCGTTCAACATGTCCATCGCGGCCGGGCTTCTGGCGGCCGGGATCTGGGGCGCCGCGGGGCGCTTCGGCGCGGCACGGCCCTGGGGGCTTTATGAGAACAACATCAACCAGACCGCAGCGTCGTCATCGGCCTCCATCGTGTCCGCCGGGCTGGTGGCGCCGATCCCGGCGCTGACCCTGCTCACGGGCGCGACGTTCTCCTGGCCGGTGCTGGCGGTCTGGGTCTTCGTCATCAGCCTGCTCGGCGTCGTCGTTGCGGCCGGCATCCGCCACCACATGATCGTCACCGAAGGCCTGCGCTTCCCCGCCGGTGTCGCCACCGCCGAAACCATCACGCAAATCCACGCCCGCGGGACGGAAGCGGCGCGCCGTCTGCGCCTGCTGCTCTCCGCCGCCGTGGTCTCGGGGGGCGTCAAGGCCGCGGTGGAGCTGGCGGCGGCGGTACCGCGCCTCGCCCTGCCCGGCGCCGTCACCGTCACGGGCGCGGGGCGGGTGGGGCTCGCCAATCTGGGCTTCGCCTTCGATCCGTCGCTGCTGATGCTGGGCTTCGGTGCCATCATCGGCTGGCGCGCCGGGCTGTCGCTCCTGATCGGCGCGATCCTCGCCTGGGGAATTATCGCACCCGTTGTCCTCTCTCTGGGCTGGGTAGAGCCGGGGGCCCCAGGCTCGGTCTGGTACGAGCCCCTGGTCGGTTGGCTCCTGTGGCCGGGGGTGATGCTGCTGGCGGTCTCGGCGCTGGTGTCGCTGGCGTCGTTCCTGTTCGGCTTCCTGCGAAGGAAGAGGGGGCCGCGCACCCTGCGCTTGCGCGGCGGATACGGCTATCCGCTGGCCATCGCCGCCACGGCGCTGATGGTCACTATCGCCGCGGTCGCGATCTTCGGCCTGTCGCCGGTGGATGCCATCATCGCCGTCGCCGTCAGCTTCGTCCTCGCCGCCGTTGCCGCGCGGGTCACCGGCGAGACCGGGATCACGCCTATCGGCGCGCTCGGCAAGATCACGCAGCTCACCTACGCCGGGCTGACGCCGGGCGACGTCACCGCCAACCTGATGACGGCGAACATCACCGGCGGCGCGGCGGGGCAATGCGCCGACCTGATGGACGACCTCAAGACCGGCTACCTGATCGGCGCCACCCCGAACCGTCAGATGGTCGCCCAGACTTTCGGCGTGCTCACCGGCAGCCTGGTGGGCACGCTGGTCTACCTCGTGCTGGTGCCCGACCCGCGCGCGATGCTGCTGACGCCGGAATGGCCGGCCCCGGCGGTGGTGACGTGGAAGGCGGTGGCGGAGGTGCTGTCCCGTGGCGTCGGCGCCATCCCGCCGGGCGCGCTGCCGGCGATGGCGGTGGCGGCGGTGCTCGGGCTGCTGTCGGGGCTGGCGGAACGGTTCCTGCCGCTGGCTATCGCCCGCCGCCTGCCGAGTGCGCCGGCGCTGGGGCTTGCCTTCGTCATTCCCGCCTGGACCTCGATCTCGCTGTTCCTCGGCGCTCTCGGCGCCCTCGTACTGGCGCGCCTCGTGCCGCTGTGGGCGGAGCGGCGGACCGTGACCCTTGCCGCCGGGCTGGTCGCGGGCGAAAGCCTGGTCGGGGTCGGCTTCGCCGTCGCCAGCTTGATGCGCTGAAGCTCCTCGCGTCGCCGCCCGGCACAACTGCGTTTCCGAAAAAGGCGTACCCAGCCCGCTCGCTCGCGCCATATCCTTCTGCAGCAAGAACACAAGAACGGAGGAGGATCGGCATGGCCGACAAGATGCCCGACGGGGCGCCCTGGAACGACGACGCGCCCTTTCCCTATCCGCGCTTTTCCCTCGCCGAGCGCGACCGGCGCTGGAAGGCGGTGCGTGCGCTGATGGCGGCGCGTGGGGTGGACGTCATCGTCTGCCCGCAGAACACCGGCCATTCGATGGATTTCCAGGCGGATACCCGCTACCTCACCCATTGCGGCGGCGGTGGCGACGCCGACATCGCCGCGGTCTTCCCGATCGAGGGCGCGGTCACCGCCATCGCCACTTCGGCGAATCCGCGCTGGACGCTGCGGGTGCAGGACTGGACCGCCGACGTGCGCGAGGCGCGGCGCAACTACGGCAAGGTCATCGTTGAGCGCATCCGGGAAATGGGGCTGAAGAAGCCGCGCATCGGCATCGCCGGGCTGGGGGAGATCGGCGGCACGCGCTCGTTCGAGGGGCTGATCATCCACGGCACCTTCAAGCAGATCCGCGAGGCGTTTCCGGACTCCGACATCGTCGACGTCACCGACCTGATGGCCGCCGTGCGCGACGTCAAGAGCGACGAGGAGGTGGCCTGCCTGACCAGGGCGGTGGAGATCATCGAGAAGGCCTATGTCGCGGAGACCGAGGCCGCCCGTGCCGGCGCCAACGACTGGGAGGTCTGGGCGGCGACGCAATACGCGCTGCTGCGCAACGGCTCCGAGGCGCCGATCCACTGCAACTGGATTTCGGGGCGCAATTCCGTGCGCACGCTGACGCGCCCGACCTTCCGCACGCTCGAGCGCGGCGACCTCATTATCAACGAGCTCGAAGCCTGCTGGATCGGCTATCAGGCCCAGGGCGTGCAGCCGGTCTTCGTCGAGGAGGCGAGCGAGGTGCACAAGGAGCTGATCAAGGTCCAGCGCGAGGTGTTCAACGCCGTCGCCGAGGTGATCCGTCCCGGCACGACGCTGGCCGAGATCGACGAGGCGGCCAATGCCGCGGTCGCCCGCGCCGCGCCCAACAGCGGCCCGGCGGCGGGGGCGGTGGCGAAGCTCACCATGCACGGCAAGGGTGCCGGCGACGACGGGCCGATCATCACCGGCGCGTCACGCGAAAAGCGCCACATGGACTACGAGCTCAAGGCCAACATGACCTTCATCTTCAAGCCGTCGGCCAATACGGCGGACGGCAATTCGCTGTGCACCTGGGGCGACACGGTGGTGATTACCGACAAGGGCGCGAAACGCCTCGGCAAGCGGCCGCACGACCTTTGCGTATCGTGAGGGTGAGGACGAGGTTCTAGCGGATAATCGACGTCAGCGGCGTACGGCGTCCCGCGCCGGCGAACAAGGTCCGGGCCACCAACTCCGGTTCGAGCCCGAACGTCTCCGCCGCCGCGCCGGCGATCACCTGGTCGAGCCCCATGGTCGGTGTGAGATCGCGCCCGTCGAACAGCGCGCTTCGGCCCAGGCCCGGCCAGTCCGCCAGCACGCGCCCGCCCTTGACCGCGCCGCCGATCAGCATCGCCGCCGAGGCGGTGCCGTGGTCGGTGCCGCCGGTGCCGTTGGCGGCGGCGGTGCGGCCGAACTCCGTCGCGACGAGCACCACGGTCTCGGCCCATGCAGGTCCCAGACCGTCGCGCAGGGCGGCGAGCATGCGGTCGAGTTGCTTCAGGTGGGCGGCGAGGCGGCCGTTCTGGTTGCTGTGGGTGTCCCAGCCGCCGGTCTCGATCATGGCGATGCGCGGGCCGGGATCGTTTGCGAGGAACTTCGCCGCGAGCCTGCCGAGGCTGACCGGATCCCTTTTCGGTCCGCTGCCTTCGGCCATCTCCCGCGCCTCCATCGCCGCGCTCCACAGGCCGTGGAGCTGCGGGTCGTCGGCGTAGAGCTGCCCGACGCGCATCAGCAGGTCGTCGGTCGCCTCCGGCAGGGCCGAGGGGGCGTAGGACGTGACCGGCGTCGATCCGCGTAGCGCCAGCGGCACGGTGGGGGCGAAGGCGATGGCTTCGTCCTTGCGCTGCGGCAGCAGGCCGACCAGCCGGTTCAGCCAGCCGTCCTTGACCTGGTAGGGGCGGGCGCCGCCCGTCTCCAGCACATTCTGTCCGTCGAAATGCGACCGTTCGCGATAGGGTGACGCGACGGCATGCACGAAGAGCGCCTGACCGTTGCGATACATGCCGCCGACCTCGGCGAGCGACGGATGAAGGACGAAGCTGCCGTTGAGCTTGACCGTGTCGGAGCCGTTGATCGCCAAGGCGCCGCGCAGCTTGGCGTAATTGGGATCGGAGGTGGGAATGACCGTATTCAGCCCGTCGGCCGCGCCGCGCTGGATGACGAAGACGAAGCGGCGGTTGGTCGCGACGGTGGCGAAGGCGAGGCCCGGCGCGACCAGCATCGTGCCGACGCCCAGCGCGGTAACCTGGAGGAACCGGCGGCGATGCAGCATGGCCCTCATCTCCTCTGGAATTCCGGTGACACCAGCAGCAACGCCAGCCCGCTGGGCGAGTTCTCGGCACGCGCGATCGCACGCTGCGTCTTCTCCGAGACCGCGCCCGGAAGAACCTGGCCCGCGAGCCGGCGCGCATCGATGCGGTCGCCGATCCGGGCCGCGAGGCGGTCCGCGAATTCGACCCGGCGCATGAGCGCGTCGGGCGCCGCCCACCGCGCGGCCACGTCGTCGAATCCCGCGGGCGAGCCGGGGCGCCACACGGGCTGGCCAAGCTGGTTCATGACCGGTGCGACCTTCATACGACCCAGCTCACGCAGGCCGACACCCCGCAACGCCGAAATGAACCATTCCCACGGAGTCTTGAATTTTACCGGCTGCGGCGCCCAGGATTCAGGCGCCTCGATGAGCGTGCGATAGACCGAGGGCAGGTCGCCGCCGCTTCGGGAAAAGGCCGAGGACAGTTTCTGCACCAACCCCGGAGGCGGATCGTCCGCGACGAAGTGGCGCGCCAGCTTCAGCGCGATATGGTCGGCGGTCGCCTTTGCCGTCGCCAGATCGTGCAGCACGGCGAGCGCCTGCGCTTCGTCCTTCTGCCGGTAGGTCTTGCCCATGATGGTGCGGGCGCCCGGCTCGTGCAGCGCCGGACGGAAAACGAAGCCGCCGGGCGGGACATCGCTGCCGCGCGCGTTGCGGCCCATGCCACCCACGCTCCAACCGGTGAGCGCTCGCGCGAATTCGGTGACGTCGGCCTGGGTGTAACCGCCGCGGACACCGATGGTGTGCAGTTCCATGATCTCGCGGGCGAGGTTCTCGTTGAGGCCGGGTTTCCGGTCGGGGCGGCGCGATTCGACTCGTTTGGCGAACGGGCTGTTGGGGCCGATCGAGCGCGCCTGATCGAGATACACCTGCATCGCAACGTGCCGCTCGACCGCGAGCAGCAGGTCCTCGAAGCGGCCGAGCACATGCGGGCGTATCGCCTCGGCCTCGAACACGCCGGCCAGCGGGATGACGGCGACCTTGTCGGCGGAAACGGCGAAGTGATTAGCCCAGAAATGGACCAGCCGTTCGACGAAGGGGGCGGGCGTAACCAGCGCGTTGACCGCGCGGGCATCGACCGACTGCAGATAGATGTCGCGGAGGTCCTGGCGCATCTCCTTGCGCGCCGCTGCCTTGGCGTCGTCCTTCGCCGAACGCATTTCTTGGCGGCGGTTGAGGAAGTCGCGCACGATCGTCGCGGTCGTGGGAAGCGCGGCCGATGACGCGAGTTTCGGTGCAGGGCCTTCGATCTGGCGGAGCAACCAGCGCTTCGGGTCTTCCGGCGCGGTCTCGTCCGGGCGTGCGCCGAGCCCGAAGCGGTTAAGAGCGATCGCCGTGATCACGCTGTCATGCCCCTTTTTCCTGCCGCTGGGCCCTTTCACGTTGGGATGTCCGCGATCCGTCGCGGCGCATTCCTTCTGCGGCCCTAAGGCACGCCTTCGAAAGGTATGGCGTCATATGTTAAAGAATTACCTCCCGCAGGGGCGGGGGGACCAGTGACCAATTTCGGATGGAGGTGCCGGGACACCCCGCAGCTATGCCAATTCTGCGTTTCGGGAGGGAGGCGCAGGGCCGGTAGGCTATTTCTGCCGCCAGGACCCGTCGGCCGCCTGGAACCAGGTGCCCTTGGGCGCATTGCGCACGATTTCCTGGGCGTAGACCTGGCCGACCTGGGCGGGCGTGACCTTCTGCTGTTTCGCCCGCTGCTCGTAGATCTTGCGCCGCTGGGCGTTGACCTCGATGGCGACGCTGGCCGCGCCCTCGTCGTTCTTCCGGACGACGACGTAGCCGTCATAGCGTTCGCCGAGGACGCCCTTGGCCCGCATCTGTTCGAAATAGGATTGGGCCTGGGCGGGAGTGCTATGCACCGTTGCGGAAAACGCCAACAACGCTAGGCAAAAGGTGAGTGCGCGCATCATCAGAAAACACCCGGATTGGTCTTGATGTCCTGTTTCGCCGTTTCCTCGAGCTTCACACGCACCTCGGCATCGAGCTTGATGTTGAGGTTGATGGTGATCGGCTCCTTCGGCGGCTCGACCCTCACGGTCGGCTGGCAGCCGGAAAGCGCCACGGCTCCGGCGAGGGCGGATAAAATCAGCGTCTTTCGCGCATTGCCCCTGCCTGAACCGGCGGCCATTCCGTCATTCTCGATCACTTCGGCAACATAGAGCGAATGAGGGCGGCGGGCAACTGGAACGCCTGGGCCGCCACCACCGCAAGTCGATCGACATTGCCGGTGAGGTTGAGGTTGATCACGAACGGCTGGCCGTCGCGCACGTTGGGGTTCTGCCCCCGGGTCCTGAGCAGGATGCGCCCTTCGCCGGTCAGTTTCTTTTCGATCTCGAGGGTGAGCATTTCGTAGTGGAAATTCTCGAGCGCGCTCAGCATCAGCACGACCTCTTCGCCGCCCTGGGCGAGGGCCTGCTTCGCCGCGTCGGACCGGATACGCAGGGTGCCGGGCCCGGCTGCCTCAAGACGGCCGCCGGCGATGCCGACGGCGTTTTTTACAACCTTGATGGGGATCGCACCGTTCAACCGGCCCGTTCCCGACACGCCCTCCAGCCCGGCCAACGCCAGCAACGCGCCGAGGTCGACGTCCTTCACCGCAATCGTCCCCTCACTCGATTCCGCGGCGGGATCGATGATCGTCGGCGCGATTCCGAACTGGCCGCCGGCGAATGTGGCCTGAAAATCCTCGATACGTACCGCGGGAAGGACGGGCGCCACGCCTTCCACGAGCGCGAATCGGAGCGAAAGATCCTCGAACGTCACGCCCCCGGCGACCTGCGTGGCCCGTATCGTCTGCCCGGGAGAGGTGCGGGGTGGGGACAGCCGGTCCAGCCGGATATCGGCGGACAGCCCCTGAACGGTCGTGCCGCCCGCGCCCTGTGAGCCGCTTCCAAAGGACGCATCTTCTATTTTCACGTCGAGCCGGACCCCTCCGGAGACGGCGCGTTGCAGGGCCGCCGCCAGCGTCGGCGTATCGAGTGGCGTATCGAGGCCGATCGCCACCGGCGTCGGCGTTTGAACGGTGACTTCGACCCGGCCGGCGGCGCCCTGCAACCAGGGTGACAGTTTCGCCAGGATCTTTGCGTCGCGCAGGTCCACCCGCGCAGTCCCACGGATCGTGGTGTTATCGGATGCTAATTCGATCCGCCCTGTCGCCATTCCGTCGACCGTTCCATCCTCCGTCTTCGCTCTGACGTCGGCGATCGCCACTTCCTCCGAGACTCCTGCCGTGCCGTCGACGACAACTTCGCGCTTTTCTCCCTGGATTTCCCCGGCCAGCCGCAGCGCGAACCGGACCGCATAGGCGCCGGCGCCGTTCGGACCCGACTCCGCGGACCCGGTAAGGGCGATGCCGGGTCCCGCGGGTGCGTAGCGCAGAGACAGGTTCTTGACCGTGACCGGCGGGATTCCCTCCGCGCGATCGAGCCAGCCACGGATCGTTGGCGGTGGCGTCACGGCAGGACGACCGTTGCCGGAGAACTGCTGCAAAGTCTTCATGGCGCCTGCCACGTCGGCTTCGACGCCGTCGATCACCACGCTTGTGACGGGATTTCCGGGCAGGCGCGCGAGATCGAGCCCGGCCTCGGCGCTTGCAATCGCAATGTCTGCCCCGACACGAACATCGGTCAGGCGTATGCGCGATGGGGAGAGCGCATCGACCGTCAGCGTCACGCCATCGAGTCCCGCCCGCTCGAGGACGACGCGCAGCACCGCGCCTGCAAGGGGCAATCGCCAATACGCTCCCGCGGCGACGGCGATGGCCAGGACGACGAAGGCACCGACGACCCACCTCGTCCATCGCCGCCGGCGCGGCGGGTGGGGGAGGATATCGGATGGGGAATCGGCGTTATCGTCGTGCGATGTCATGGACGCACTTTAACGCAGGATGGTCGTCGTTCCACGCCGCCGCACGGCGCCAAAAGGATCAGGCTGGCGATGATGCGGTCTCGTTGAGACGAATCGGCGAAAAACGGAGCAATATCGTTTTTTGTCATAATGTCGCGGCAGGGGTAAATTGCAGGCGCCGATGCATACGGAGAGGTGCCGTCAGGCCGCCTGCGCGACCTACCAACCAATGTCTCTCTCCAATCCGGCCGCCGTGGCGCCGTTCGCGGCGTCCTCGCCGGAAAAGCCGCCTTTCGTCCGTTCCCGACCGGAGACTGTTCCAAGTTGTCCACATCACCTCCTGTTTCCCCGCCCGGCGCGCCCCCTCCAACGTCCCGCCGCAACCTCCGCGCGTCCTATGCGGTCGGCCTGTTCAGCATGGGGCAGGCGGAACTCCTCACCATGGTGGTGCCGCTCTGGGCGCTGCTGCAGGGCGCCGCGCCGACCGAGATCGGAACCCTCGTCGGGGCGCGCTCGCTGCTTACGTTCTTCCTCGCGATCCACGGCGGCGCGCTGATGGACCGGCTGGGAACTCGGCGGGTCATGCTGTTCTTCGCCGTGGCGACGGGAATCCTTGCGGCACTCTATCCGCTGCTTCCCTGGTTTCCGGTGATGGTTGGCCTGCAGATGCTGATCGGGTTCGCCGGGAACATGGCGTGGATCGGCGCCCAGACTCTCATCGCGCAGGTCACCCGCGGCGATCCCGGCCAGATCGGAAAGTTCAGCTTCTTCGCCCGGATCGGCAATGTCGTTGCGCCGATCCTCATGGGCCTTCTATGGGATGTCGCCGGTCCGACGATTTCCTTCCTGGGCGTGACGGTATGGTGCGCCTGCATGTTCGCGGCGGTATCGCGGATCGACAAGCCGCCGCCGGGGTCGGCACTCGTCGGGCGCGTGACCTGGCGCGATATCCTGCCGAGGCTTCAGGACTACACCGGGTCGCTGAAGCTGATCGTCATTCCGGCGGTCGCCTTCACCCTGGCGATCTCCTTTACCCGCCACGCCACCAACGGGGTGGAAAACTCGTTCTTCATCGTCTACCTGCGGGAGGTGGGTTTTGCCGGCACCCTGATCGGGATCCTGTTTTCTATTGCGGAGATCGCGAACGGCTTCGGCTCCCTTCTATCGGGGCGAGCGGCGAAGCTGATGCCAATCCCCTGGCTCATGGTCGGGTTCACCATGGCATCCATTGTGCTGCTCGCGATCACGCCGCTGCTCGGCGGCGTGTTTGCCTTTCTCGCGATCGCCCATAGCCTGCGGCGCGGATTCGAGGGCATCGTGCAGCCGCTGATGTTCTCACTTCAGGCGACGGCGGTGCCGCGCGAGCTGCAGGGTTCCGTGGTCGGCCTGCGGGTGACGAACAACCGGCTGTCGTCGATCATCACCCCCGTAGCCATGGGACTCATCGTCGAACATTTCGGGACCCGCGATGGGTTCCTCGTTATGGGGGCGATCCTCGTTGCCGGGTGCGCGATCCTCGCCGTCGTCGTCGCCCGCACCCGTTCATTGTCGCGGTAGGGGCGGGGCCGACAGCGGGTCGGGCGCGCTTCGCCGCATCCGCGCGAGCGCCTCGACCATCGCCGACCGGAATTCCGGGCGCTGGAAAATGTCGTTGTGGCCGGCGCCCGCGACGGTCCGGTCGAGCACGAGGTTGCCTATTGCCCGCCGAACCCGTTCGGTCCGCCGCGGCGGGACGATGTCGTCCCGTTCCCCGGCGATGACCGCCGTCGGAACACTCGTGCCGCGGAGGTCTTCTGCAACTTCCATGCGGTGGCGCAAAAGCCAACGGACAGGCAACCACCAATAGTGCTCGCGTCCCAGCGCCTCCAGGGAATCGAACGGGCTCACCAGGATCAGGCCGGCAAGCGGCCGTCGCTTCGCCAGATGCGCGGCGACGCCGCTGCCGATGCTGATGCCGACGGCGATGATCGGCACACTGCCCGGGCGTGTCGCGACGTGATCGTAGATCACGGGCGCATCGGCGAGCAGGGCATCCGCGCTCGGCCTGCCGCCGCTGGGGCCGTAGCCGCGGTAGTGGAACGCAACCACATCGGCCTTCGGATAGAGCTGGTGGAGATAGGCCGCCAGATCGTTGGCGTTCCAGGCATTGCCGCTGAACCCGATGACGACGACCCGTTCACCGTCCGGTCCGAGAGTACCGGGAATGCGGATGCCTTTGAGGCGCACGCCGTCGGGGGTGACGGTTTCGAGGGCGACCGCTCGTTCGGAGGGGAGCGTTTCGATTGCTGGCACCAGCCACGATGGAAACAGCAATGCCGTCTGCGCGAAATACATCGCGGCGACGATACCTGCATACGCCAGGGCCAGGATCAGGGCGAGTTTAGCCAGCCACATTTTGCTGAATCCACGGCGTTGCGTCCAAGCGCGTGGCAAACGACAGGAGGAAATCCAGCCTCTCAAACGGTTTGATTTGTTATGCCTCTCTGCAGCGGAAGCTATTTTGAATCGTCACTGAATGGGTTCGCCTAAGAACCAGACATCGCAAAATTTATAGCCAAGATGTCGAATCACTGATGCTGTAAGTCTATGTGGCGCTATTATAACGAACAGCATTAAAAGAAATTTGTCTTCTAATAACGTAGTAGGAACACTGGGACAGGAAATTACACGCGCATCAGTCTTTAGGGCTTCCCACTCTTTTGTCGGCGAAACTTGAACTGAGACCACTTTTCCTCTCTCGCTGTTGAGCAAGCAATATTGCCACGGCTCTTCCGGTTGGAATTCCATTAACATGAGGCGTGAGAACTCTGGCCAATTGATCTTGCAAGAGGATTTTAGATTAGTCCGAACCAATAAATGCAGCAGGCCTTCAGCGACATAGGAAGAATTCGTGAAAGTTTCGCGTTCTAATGCATCCGGCATGCTGGGAAGAAAAGGTCTGTACACATGTCTTATGACGTCTTCGTAGTCATAGTACGGCGATGGAAAGCCATTGGATCCTTCGCTGGTCGCGTGACTGAGCAGTTGCCTTAGCAGATGGTCAATCGCACGCTCGGGCCAAAGCGTTGCGTCTTTTTTCCGCCAAAGCCAAAAGTGAACCAATATTTGAGGCAGAGCACCTTCGCCCCAAAATTCGATGCCCGTCATTGGAACGGGCAAGACGCTTTCAAGGACAGCTTCTGCGTCAAAACTTTCGTTAGAGGGCCAACCTTCCTCCTCGCACCACATCCTCAGTAACGATAATAAACTTGCCACCAGAAGCGTTCGACCGGGAAGAAGTAAGAAATCCGTTATCGCCGGTGGTTCAACCTGAGCCATACGAAAAAGCGTAATTTGATCAGAGGGCGTATGTTTTCGAATTTTATCAATTCGATCATTAATCTCCCTGAGTAATCGAAGCAGAGAAGACAGAATGGCGTCACGAGCTATTTTTATCGCGGGCTCGCCATTCTTGATGCTAAACCGATATCGACTGCAAGCTGCATGAACATATACTGCGTACAACGTCCAAGCCGATACGATGGCAAAGTGGTTGTCACGCTTTTCGAAGTTCATCAAAGTCAGTGTAGTCATCACAGCCGCTGCAAATACTCGCTGCCTAAGTATATTCGCCGAGCGAATTGACTTTGTTTCGCCGAGGCCCAGAAGGCCCATTAGGATGGTATGAAGGTTCTTAAGAGGGAAAGGGTCCGAGCCGTCTTTGACAAGTATTTCAAGGAGCGCATTTAAGGGAGATATTTCGATTGGCCAAACCGAACTGCCATATTGAATGAGCCAGTCCAAAAACTCGCCGCGTGCGATAATTCTTACGCCTTGGTCGGCGTTGTACCCATGTCTCAGCAAGCCGCGATTGAAATCATCAATGGCTCTTTGGACCTCTTCCTCCACCATTCCATTCGTTACGAGAAAGCTTCGGTGAGGACGATTCGGAATGCCGGGGAATACTATTGGTTGGGTAACTAGTTCACGAAGTTGCTCGGCAATTTCACGAAATTGCGTCAGTGTTAGCCGTGATCCCGGATTGCCTTTGAGCTGAAATGCACAGGGTATTCCGTCTTTGTCCAGAGCAATGATGTCTTTGCCAAATTCAATAGACATATGCCGAGTGCTGTGAAGTACACGATACCCCTGAGCTGCAAGAAGCTGACAAAAGGCGGCTTGGTAAGCGCGTTCGTTGACGCTATCCAACCAGTTTTCGAGCAGCCTCTCTAGCACGCCATTCCTCCCTCTTTAGTTCAATGAGATTCTTGTGTTTTTTCTGCAGTTCTCTATTCGTCTCGAGCTCGTGAATGAGTTTTTCAGCGTTCTGCCTTGCAGCAGGAGGAATCACGACAGCCAAATTCTTAATTTTTCCGGCTTCATCAAATTCAATCGACATCTTTTCGAGCGTCTCCAAAAAGAGCTTTGCGTTTAGTGGTTGTCCTCGTCCGTCAACGACATTGCCGCTTTGTTCCGCTGCCTTACCTACAACTTCGAAGAAGTGTTTTGATTTTTTTGAAGCTATGTCCTCTGCAATTTTGTCGATAATTGGGAGGACGTCTTTCAATGTAAGATTGATCACTTGCTGAAGTTTAATTTCTGTTTCGCCTGAAATTTCTACAATTTCTGTGATATCTTCTTTTCCGTCTGCACGAATTATCGAATTCTCTTGCCCTTCATGGATGGAATGGGTTGCCACTTCGCCGACAATGCCTTCACGGCTTCTGACTCTAGTTTGGAGAAAGCGATTAACAAAATGCAGCATTTCCCGCTTGAGTTGTGGGCTATCAGGCAACATTTAAAGTGCTTTCTGGAATAGAGTGATCACTAGTGATCACTGATGTCTCTTTTCAGTGTTAGTTATCCTATGCGCTACCGCGCGAACATCGACTTCACCGGATAATCGGGCGGCGAGAAGGTCTTGGTGAAGTCGACCTTCGCGTCCTCGGCGGTCTTCAGCACCGTGGTCTCGTAGGGCTTGCCGTTGCGCATCTCGCGGCTCATCACCGTCACATGGTCCTTGCCGTCCACCTTGATGAGGAAGTCGTCCATCGGCGACTGTCCGTTGCCGAACGACTTGGAGACGAAATCGCTCATCGCGGTGAAACCCGCGATCAGGTCGGCGGAGCTCCGGAAATCACTGGGGTTGGCCGCGCACAGGTACCGCTCGCCTTTCTGGAACAGGCGGCATTTCACGTTCGTGCCGCTGATCTTTACCGTTTCGGACTTGCCGGTATCGACCAGTTGCGGCGGCTTCGATCCCTGCGGAAATCCCATGCCCGGCGCCGGGCCGCCCATCCCCTGATGACGCTCGGCCGCCTGCCGCTGCGCGTTGCGGATCGCCTCCATCGCCTCCGGCGGCAGTTCCATGCCCGGCGGCAGGCCCGGAATCGCTCCGGCCGTGCCGGGCCCTCCGGGCATGGAGGGCGGCATCGATCCGCCGCCGCCCATGGGCATACCCATACCGCCCATGCGGCTGCGGAACTGCGCGGCCTCGGCCTCGGTCATCCTGTCGGTGGCCTTGTCGTCATGGTGGACGAAGTAGAAGGTCTTCGTGTCGCCGCGGAAGATGACCTCTTCGTTGCCCGAGCCCCCCGTGCCGCGCTTCGGCCCGAAACCCTTGCCACCGGCCGCGCCGATCGCCATGCGCAGCGCCCCGGTCTTGTTCGGCAGGGCCTTGGCGTAAATCCTGTGCTCCTGGACCTTGGCGGTGACGTGGCTGGTAGTCACGATGGTGCCGACGAAATCGGCGCAGGCCATTTCAGGCACCAACATCAGCACGCCGCCCGCCAGGGCATAAGCCAGTTTCTTGCCGATGGAACATGTCATCTCGGGCGCCCCCTCGCGCTCTGGGTATCGGGATTCCCCGCGGCTGAACCCCCCGGGCTGGGCGGGAAGCGCACGATGTCGCCCCGCGAAAGCACCGCCCGGCCGGGAAGCCGCACCCCGGGGCGCGGACCGCGCCGACGATGCTACGGTTGCGGGAGGCGAAAGGCAATTCGGCAGGAACGGGAGGGCGCGTTTCATTCCGGCGGCAGGTGCGAACGGGCGCATCAGGGGGCGGGGCGGCCGAAAATTTCGCTTCCGCTCCTTCACGTTACCGGCGGATTGGGGGATTCATCATTAATTCCACTTTACTTTCCGGTCGCAATGACATGATATATATGAATAATCGTTCGATTTCGCGGGTGCAGGAATGCGTTGGATTTCACTATGGGCATGTGTGCTTGTCGCCGGGATGACCTCTGTCGCCGCCGCGGGCGGTGGGGGCGCCCCGCACGATGTGAAGGCTGCCGTGACAGCCTTGCGACAGGACGACTGGTTCAGCGCGATCGCGCTGGCCACGAAAGCCATCGATTCGGGCGAGTTGAAGGGCTTCACGCTGGTATCGATCTTCAACACCCGCGCCATTGCCTATCATCACGTCAACCGGGATGCCGATGCGCTCGCCGATTTTGCGCATTCGCTGGATCTGGCGTCAGCGCCGGGTTACGCCAAGGGAGACGTGGGCGGCATCTATTCGAACCGTGCCGGCGTATATAATTCGATGCGCCGCTACGATCTTGCCGTTTCGGACGCGAGCGAAGCGCTCCGGCTCAACCCCAACGATTATGTCGCCTATCACTATCGCGGGGTCGCGCGGGCGAAGCTCGGCAACTTCGAGGCGGCGATCAACGATTTCCGCGCCGCGCTCCACATCAGGCCGGATTTCGGGTCGGCCCGCGCGGAACTGACCCGCTACGGCATTCACTGACAGCGATCCGCCGCCTCGGGGGTGCCGTCCGTCGGGGCGGCGTGCGGCGGAGGGCTTGCACCCCCGGGGTCGAGGGGGGATGATGGGCCGACAAAGGAGCCGCTTCATGTTCGTTGCCGAAGAGACCGCCGCCGGAATCACCGTCACGCCCCTGTCGCCCGCCTGCGGGGCCGAGATTTCGGGCGTCGACCTGGCCACCGACCTCGCCCCCGCCGTGGTCGAGGCGATCCGGGCGGCGTGGCAGAAGTACCTCGTCCTCGTCATCCGTGGACAGGACCTTTCGCTCGACGACCAGTTGCGCTTTGCCGCCCGTTTCGGCCCGCTGGGCGAGCGCAAGAAGGCCCCCGAAGGGCTGCGGGAGCGCACCGAAGGCATCTACCAGACCGAGAAACACACGCTCCTGGTCAGCAATATGAAGGTCGACGGCAAGCCCATCGGCGCCTTCGGCGAGGGCGACATGTGGTTCCACATCGACTCCGGCTACACCGAAAGGCCCTACAAATACACCTTCCTGTACGGCATGGAGCTGCCGTCAACGGGAGGAAACACACTGTTTTCGAACATGTACATGGCCTATGACGAGCTTCCACAGCCGTTGAAGGACACGATCAAGGGCCGCAAGGCGCTGCATATCCACGAATACAAGCGCACCGAAAAGGTCGATACCTCGGGCGATATCTCCCATTCGCCGCACTGGTTCCACCCCGTCGCCGTCATCCATCCCGAGACCGGGCGTCGTGCACTGTTCGTCGACCGCCTGATGACCGCGCGCATCGAGGGCCTGGAGCCCGCGGAAAGCGAGCGCGTCCTCAACCAGCTCTGGGACCATGCCGAGAACCCGCGCTTCGTCTACGAGCACGTCTGGAAGCTCAAGGACCTGGTGATGTGGGATAATCGATGCCTGACCCACGGGCGAACGTGGTTCCCGCCGTCCGAGAACCGCCTGCTGCGTCGCTGCACCGTCGAGGGCGGGCCGCTCGACGGCTGATTGCCGCCAATCTTTCCGAACCGGAGGGGCTTCCGTATGTCCGCTGCGTCGCCGTCCATCGCCGTGAATGAGTGGGCGCCGTCGCCGCAAAGGCACGTGCCGGCGGTGCTGATGCGGCCCATCGACGATCCCGCCGCGTGGACGGCGAAGGACTTCGCCGGGCGCGATATCTGGCTCTACCGCCTGTTGGGGGACGAGATCGACGAGGTCCTTGCTGCCGTCGCCGCGGTGGAGAGGGCGGGGCTGTCCCTCATGGACGTTGCCCGCGAGAATTTCCCGCTGCCGCGCTTCGGCGAAACCCTGCACACCATCCGCGACGAGGTCATGCTCGGCCGCGGCTTCGCCGTGCTGCGCGGAATGCCGGTAGAGGGGCGCAAGCGCCTGCAGGTGGCGACGGCGTTCTGGGGCATGGGCGCCTGGCTTGGCCGCCAAATCAGCCAGAACCGGCGCGGCCATCTGCTGGGCCACGTCAAGGACACCGGCGGCGACTACAGCGTCGGGCGCGGCTACAACACCAGCGCGGCGCTCGCCTTCCACTCCGACCGCTGCGACATGCTGTCGTTGTGCTGCCTGCAACCGGCGAGGTCCGGCGGGGCGCACCGCATCGCCAGCTCGGTCACCATCTACAACACGCTGCTGGCGCGCCGCCCGGACCTGGTCCGGGAACTGACCTGGCCGTTCTACCGCTCGCGCCGGGGCGAAATCCCCGACGGCGAGACCACGCCGTGGTTTCGCCTGCCGGTGTTCTCCGTCGCCGACGGCTATTTCGCGGCGCGGCCGCCCGGTTCCGTGGTGATGAAGGCCCAGGGCATGCCCGGCGTGCCGGAGCTTACGCCCTTGCAGCGCGAGGCGCTCGATGCCTTCGCTGCACTCGCCCGCGAAAACGCGCTCGACATCGACCTGGAGCCGGGGGACGTGTCGTACCTGCAGAACTTCGTTACCCTGCACGCGCGCACCAGCTACGAGGACCACCCCGAGCCCGAGCGCAAGCGCCATCTGCTGCGCCTGTGGCTCGATACCGGCGGGGTGCGGCCGCTGGCCGACGATATCCGGCGCGAGGTCACGGGCGTCGCGGTGCCGCCGGAGATGCTGCAGACGCCGCTCGACGCCGCCTAGGCCGGGACTTGCGCACCTGTCCCGGCTCGGTTGGTCGCCGCGGGCTTCGCGCGCTTGATCGACCGCCTTCAACTGATGGGACTGCACCCGCCCGGGCTGGGACGGCATTCGTGCCGGTGGCTGCACGGCGCCACATAAGCGGTGCGAAGACAGTCGTTCCGCGGCGACGTCAATCCTCCGAACAGGTGCGATTTCCTTGCCAGGCTCGCGCGGTCGGGTGTCTAATTTTTGCCAACGCTCCGATCAACGGACGCGGGAGGCGATACCCATGGTCATGTCACGCGAACAGAACGAACGTATGACCCGCGTCGGCGCCGGCACGCCGGGGGGCGAAATGCTGCGCCGCTACTGGTGGCCCATCGCCTTCACCGAGGAAGTCCGGAACAAGCCCTTCCGTGCGCGGCTGTTGGGCGAGGACCTCGTCCTCTTCCGCGACGGCAGCGGCAAGGTCGGCCTGGTGGCGCGCGCCTGCCCGCACCGCGGCGCCGGGCTCGAGCTCGGTCGGGTGGAGGAGGACGGCATCCGCTGCTGCTACCACGGCTGGAAATTCGACCGCGCCGGCGCCTGCCTCGACATGCCGGCCGAGCCGGCGGATACGCCGCTCAGGCGCGAGGTGCGCCAGACCGCCTATGTGACCGAGGAAGGCGCGGGCATC
>WHSO01000153.1 GCA_009380075.1 Alphaproteobacteria bacterium
CTCGACGCTCATGCCCAGCCCGGCCGGTCCGACCAGTTCGTCCGCGACGGGATGGTCGTCCAGAACCAGATCGTCCCTGGGTTCACGGGCGACGTTCCAGCCATGGACAATTCCGCGCGGCGGCGCGATGACCACGGTATGGAGGCCCTCCCCGGACTCAGCCAGAACCGCCAGCGCCTGGGCGTGACGCGCCCAGGGAAGACGTCGCAGCCGCCCGTTGACCACCGCATGGCCCCGCGCCGTTCGCCTCAGCTTGAGCGCCGCGTCCGGCAGCACCGGCCCCACCGACAGCGGACCGGCCTGGGCCGGCAGACCGGCGGCGGTAATCATGCGCGCTGCCAGAAAGATTTCCGGCAATGGCGCCGGTACCGAGCAGGCCCCATGGACGCGCAGAATTGCCGCCAGGTCCGCAAGGGCGAGGCCCGAATCCGCCGCCGCAGCCAGACCAGACCGTTCCAGACCCTCCCAAAGGTCGCCCGGCCACTCCCCCCGTTCGCAGTGCTCGAAAGCAGCCGGCGTGCAGCCCTCCGCAAAGACCCGCGAAGCCATATCGGCGATCAGTTCCCTGTCGGCAGCCGCTCCGCTCATCTCAGGCCGAGCCCCCTGGCGATGATTCCGCGCAGAATCTCGCGCGTTCCCGCCCGGATGGTATGGGAGGGCGCATAAAGCACCGCCCGTTCCAGCATGGCGGCCACCGTCTCCGCCGTCGCCCGCTCCCCTTCGGGAACGAGCCTGCAGGCGACCGCGGCCAACTCCTGCTCGAAGTTGGTGGCCAGATCCTTGGCGAGCGCCGCTTCCTGCTTCATCGACAGGCCAGCCTGCGCCAGCGCCGCAATGGACATCGAGATCCGCCGTAGCGTGACGATGTGGCTCGTGAGTCTGCCGATCTCCTCGGCGTCCGCCGCCGCGATTTCTGGCCCCAGATGGTCGATCACAGCCGCCAGCAGGCCGAAGTTGCTCAGCCACCGTTCCGGCCCGCTGTGGGCGTAGGACAATTCATCCGAAACTTGGTTCCACCCGCCATCCACCGCGCCGAGCACCATCGAATCCGGAATGAAGACGCCGTCCAGAACGACTTCATTGAAATCGTGCTCGCCGGCCATGTTGATGATCGGCCGGATTTCGATGCCCGGCGCGCGCAGATCGACGAGGAATTGGGTCACCCCGGAGCGACGGTTCTCCGGCGGCGCCGGCGAGGTGCGGGCGAACAACTCCATCATATGCGCCCGATGGGCGAAGCTGATCCAGACCTTTGTTCCGGAGATGAGCCAGCCGCCGTCCACCCTGGTCGCCTTGGTGCGGATGGAGGCAAGGTCCGAGCCCGAATCTGGCTCGCTCATGGCGACGCAGAAGAACAGCTCCCCGGCAGCGATCCTGGGCAGGAGATCCCGCTTCTGCTCTTCGCTGCCGTAGCGCAGGATCAGCGGGCCAACCTGACGGTCAGCCTGCCAATGCGCCTTGACCGGCGCGCCGCCAGCCAGAAGCTCCTCGGTCACGACGAACCGCGCTAGCGGGCTCAGGCCGCCACCGCCATACGCCTTCGGCCAGGTCATCCCGATCCAGCCGCGCGCACCGAGCGCGCTGCTGAAGTCCGGATTATACGCTTCCCACCAGGCGGGAACCGGCGCCCAGATGCCGCGCGTCCGTTGCTCATCGAGAAACGCCCGCACCTCGCCGCGCAGCGGCGCGAACTCCGCGAACGCGCCCAGATCAGCGATATCGAACGTCTCAGCGAGCATTGTCTCTCTCGGATTGACGCCGCGAAGCCGCGGCGAGGGTTCATGCTACCAGAAGGTTCCTGGGCACATAGGCGGTGCCCTCGATCAGCCGCCTCGCCGTGCGCGAGAACGACGCCTCGGTGATGGTGCCGTCCGCGCCCGTTGCGATCCGCACCGGAAACACGCCGGTTGGATGCCCGATGCGCACGATGCCGTCCGGAAACGTCCGCGTGACCTCA
>WHSO01000089.1 GCA_009380075.1 Alphaproteobacteria bacterium
GCCTGCGCGGGCGCATCGGCGCGACGGTGGCGCGCCTCAAGCGCGACGCCGGGCTCACCCCCGGCCTCGCCGTGGTGCTGGTGGGCGAAGATCCGGCGAGCCAGGTCTATGTCCGCAACAAGGGTGCGGCGACCGAGGCCGCCGGCATGCTCTCGGTTACCCATCGTCTTTCGGCCGGCACCTCCGAGGCCGAGGTACTGGCCCTGGTGGACCGGCTCAACGGCGACCCGGCGATCCACGGCATCCTGGTGCAGTTGCCCCTGCCCGGGCACATCGTCGAATCCCGAGTCACCCAGGCGATCGATCCGGCCAAGGACGTGGACGGGTTCCACCTCCTCAACGTCGGCAAGCTGCACACCGGCATGAAGGACGCGCTGGCGCCCTGCACGCCCCAGGGCTGCGTCCTGCTGCTGCGCCACGCGCTCGGCGATCTCACGGGCAAACGCGCCCTGGTGCTCGGCCGCTCCAACATCGTCGGCAAGCCGATGGCGGCGCTGCTGCTGGCCGAGAACTGCACCGTCACCATCGCCCATTCGCGCACCCGCGACCTGGCCGGGGAATGCGCCCGCGCCGACATCCTGGTCGCCGCCGTGGGGCGGGCGCGCATGGTCAAGGGCGACTGGATCAAGCCCGGCGCCGCGGTGATCGACGTCGGCATCAACCGCGTCGCGGCGGAAGGGGGCAAGACGCGCCTCGTCGGCGACGTCGATTTCGACGCGGCGGTGATCCGCGCCGGGCATATCACGCCGGTGCCGGGCGGCGTCGGGCCGATGACCATCGCCTGCCTGTTGCGCAACACGCTGATCGCCGCCTGCCGGAGTGCCGGGTTGCCCGCACCCGAGATTTGACGCGGTCCGCGTGCCGCGCGTGACACAAGATAGGCGAGAGGAATAGACTCCGGCGCATGGAAACGCCCCTGCCCGGCATGAGCGCAAGCTTCGCCCCCCTTTTCATCGCCACGGCAGCTTTCGTGCTGTCCCACTTCGTCCTGGCGTTCGGACCCCTGCGCAGGGCTATCGCCGGACGCATCGGCGAGCAGGCATTCATGATTCTCTATTCCCTCGTCGCGGTCGCGACCTTCGCATGGATGTGCGTCGCCTATGGCCGTGCACCGTTCGAGGACCTGTGGGGCGATCCGCGCTGGGCGCGCTGGGTGGCGGTCGTGGTCATGCCCGTCGCAACGGTGCTGCTGGCCTGCGGGATCGGCACCGCCAATCCGGGCGCCATCGGATTCGGAAACCTGCGGGCACCGGACCGCGCGCCGGTCGGCATCCAGAAGGTAACGCGCCACCCGATCATGATCGGGATCGGACTGTGGGCGGCCCTGCACCTGATCACCAACGGCGATGCGGCCTCGCTCATCTTGTTCGGCGGGATTCTGGTCCTCGCCGTCGGTGGCATCCTCCATATCGAGGTCAAGAAACGCGCCCGCGGCGGCGAAGCCTGGACCCGTTTCACCGAGGCGTCATCGGTCGTTCCCTTCGCTGGCATCATCGACGGCCGCGCGCGGGTCAGTCTCGGTGAAATCGGATGGAACCGGATGGCCGCCGGGCTCGTCCTCTACGTCGTCCTGCTGCTGGGCCACCGGGTCGTCATCGACGTGCCGCTCCTGCCGGGGCTGGTCGGGCCCTGACCGAAACGGACCGCGCCTATTCGTCTCCCCGGTCGCGCCGCGCCAGCAGCCGCAGCCGCAGCGCATTGAGCCGGATGAAGCCCGCCGCGTCGCGCTGGTCGTAGACGCTGTCTTCCTCGAACGTCACCATCGCCTCGTCGTAGAGGCTGCCCGGCGAGCGCCGGCCGGTGACGATGACGTTGCCCTTGTAGAGCTTGAGGCGCACCGTCCCGCGCACGGGCTCGGACGCCGTGTCGATCGCGGCCTGGAGCATCGCGCGTTCGGGCGAGAACCAGAAGCCGTTGTAGATCAGCTCGGCGTAGCGCGGCATCAGCTCGTCCTTGAGGTGCATGGCGCCGCGGTCGAGGGTGAGGCTCTCCATCGCCCGGCGCGCGTGCAGCAGGATGGTCCCGCCCGGGGTTTCGTAGACGCCGCGCGACTTCATGCCGACGAAGCGGTTCTCGACCAGGTCCAGCGCGCCGACGCCGTTGGCGCCGCCGAGCTCGTTGAGCCGCGCCAGCAGAGTCGCCGGCGACAGCGTCTTGCCGTCTATGGCAACGGGATCACCGCGTTCGAAATCGATGGTGATTTCGGTCGGCCGGTCGGGCGCCGCCATCGGCGTCACCATGCGCGAGAGCACGTGGTCGTAATCCGGCTCCTGCCAAGGATCTTCCAGCGCCTTGCCCTCCGATGAAATGTGCAGCAGGTTCGCGTCCTGGGAGAACGGCGGCTCGCCGCGCTTGTCGCGGGGCACCGGGATCTGGTGCTTCTCGGCATATTCGATCAGCCTGGTGCGCGAGGTCAGGTCCCATTCGCGCCACGGGGCGATGATCCTGATGTCGGGCTTGAGCGCGAGGTAGCCGAGTTCGAAGCGCACCTGGTCGTTGCCCTTGCCGGTGGCGCCGTGGGCGACGGCGTCGGCGCCGGTGGCGACGGCGATCTCGATCTGGCGCTTGGCGATCAGCGGCCGCGCGATCGCGGTGCCGAGAAGGTAGGTCCCTTCATACACCGCATTGGCCCGGAACATCGGGAAGACGTAGTCCTTGACGAAGGTCTCGCGCAGGTCCTCGACATGGATTTCCCTGACCCCCATCGCCTCGGCCTTCTGGCGCGCGGGCTCGAGCTCGCCGCCCTGGCCGAGATCGGCGGTGAAGGTCACGACTTCGCAATGGTAGGTGTCCTGCAGCCAGCGCAGGATCACCGAGGTATCAAGGCCGCCGGAATAGGCGAGCACGACTTTCTTGATTGTGTCCGACACGGGTTCCCCGGGCGTTGGTTGAGGCGGCGCGAGAATAGTCGCAAGCTCGCGCCCCCGCAACCGCAGGCGCCGGCGCCGGCGCGGAACGCTGGCGACGGCGCACAGCGGCGGTTAGTCTCGCATCATGATCCGAGATTTATGGGTTGCCCTGATGGCTCTGGCGGCCGCGTGGGCGACGGCCACGGGCGCTACGGCTACCGTACCCGGGCCGGAGGCCGCGCTGATCGCCGCGGTCAATGCCGAGCGCGCTGCGGCGGGCCTCGCCCCGCTTACGCCCGACCGGCGGCTCGCCTGCGCGGCCGAGGCCCATGCGCGGGACCTGGCCGGCGGGGCGCGCTTCGGCCACACGGGAAGCGATGGCGGCGACCTGGCGGCCCGTCTCGGACGGGTCGGCTACGCCTACCGCACGGCCGCCGAGAACCTTGCCGAGGCGGGCCCCGACGTGGCGGAGGTCGTGGCCCTGTGGCGGGCCAGCCCCGGCCACGCCCGCAACATGTTGAGCCTGGGCTCCCGGGATGCCGGCGCGGCCCGCATCCGGGGCCGGGACGGGCGTTATATCCGCTATATCTGGGTCCTGGTGGTCGCGGCGACACAACCGGAAACCCCCGGGAATCCTACGATTTTAACCAATTGCACAGCGATTTCCGGATGACAGTGGGGCGAGCGGGCGGTACCCTTTTCGCGCAATGGAGGCGTACCGGGGACCATGAAAGCGGGTCCCTGGAACTTTCCGGGGGAAAACATTCAATGCGGTTTCGGGGGATCGTTGCCGTCCTGACGGTATTGTCGTGCGTCACCACGCCGGCAATTGCCCAATCGGCAGGCGCTTTTAATGCCACTGAAGCGGAGGCTTTCGCCTTCCGCCGCTTGCAGTCGGAGCTCATGGTGGCGGCGCTGTCGTGTCGCGACGCGCGCCATCACAAGCACTACAACACCTTCGTCAAGCGGTTCCGGCCCGCCCTCAAGACCAATGCGCGGGTGCTCAAGGCCTATTTCTCCCGCCTGCACGGCCCGATGGCGACGCGCAAGCTCGACGACTACATTACCCATCTCGCCAACGAGGCGTCGCTGGCGTCCATGGGCGACACGAATTTCTGCGCCAATGCCCTGCGGCGCTTCGAAGCCATCAATCACATCGATGCGGACCAGACCGCCGGCATGATCGTTCAGGAAGCCGACCTCTTCCTCCCGCAATAGGTTCCGGCTCCGGCCCACGAAAAAACCCGCGGGATCGGGATCCCGCGGGTTTTTTTCTTGCCGGTGCCCCAAGCGGCACCGAACGCCACGATCAGAACATGATTTCGACGCGGCGGTTGCGCGGCTCGCGCACGCCGTCGGCGGTGGACACGAGAGGCTGGGTCTCGCCCCGGCCGACGGTGGCGATGGTGTCGCCGGACAGGCCGAGGCCGATCAGTATCGCCTTGGCGGCCGCGGCCCGACGCTCGGACAGGCCCTGGTTGTAGCGGGCAGCGCCGGATCTGTCGGCATGGCCGGTCAGCTGGATCTTCACGTAATTGCCTTTCTTGGCCGCCGCCGCCGCCGCTTCCAGGATCTTCCGCGTGTCGGCACGGATGTCCGCCTTGTCCCAATCGAAGAAGATCAGGAACGAACGCTGCACCGGCGCTGGGGCCGGCTCCGGTGCCGGGGCCGGCCTGGTCTCCGGCGCGGGGGCCGGCTGCGGCGCGGGTTCGGCCGCGGGCATGGGCGCGGGCGGCGGAGCGCCGAAGCGCCAGCGCAGGCCCACCAGGAACGTATGGGCGGTGTAGTCCACGTCGACGCCGGGGGTGATCTCCACCTCGCCCATGTCGAAATAGCGGTAGTCCGCCGTCAGGTCGAGCGCGTCGGTGAGCCTGATCGCGGCGCCGACGATGCCCTGCCAGGCGAAGTCCGTCTCACGGCCGGTTGTGGCGCCCGGCGGCGTCGCGTCCTCCATCTTCAGGCTGGCGAGGCCGACGCCGAGGCCCACATACGGCGTCAGCGGCGTGCCGGTCTTGAAGTCGTAGAGCGCATTGGCCATGAGGCTCAGCACGCGGGCGTCGCCGGCCGTGGCGGTGCTGACCCCGGAGGTGGTGAAGCTGTCGACGTCGTTCTTGCGGCGAGCCAACTCGCCCTCGAAGCGGAATCCGTTGCCGAGCGCGTAGCCGACGGCGCCGAGCATGGTCGTACCGTTATCGTATTCCACTGCGCCGGAAGAACCTCCACCCGCCCAGTCGCCGTCGTCGACACTGTTCAGGCCGAGGCCGAGTGCCCCATAGAAGCCGCGATAGTGGCCGTTGTCCTGGGCCTGGGCGGCGACGGGTACCCCCGCCAAGAGGGTCAGGCACAATGCGGACCGGGTGATTATAGTGCCGACGGACATGGCGATTCTCCGGACTTGATTGGAAGGGTAAGACACATTACGGGCAGACGAGGGAAAGGCGTACTTTATTCACATAAAATACATTATTTCTGCCGGTTCCAAACTCGTTAACCAATGGAGCGGCAAAGACTCAATAAATTCAAGGCCCAAATAACACGCTCCTGCAGGCATGTCCAGCTTACACCCATTCCAAATCGCACGGCTCAACCACATCTAGAAAATTTTTCTGGCGAACTACAATTTCTTGCGCTTACGCACGCTCGCGGTCCGCAATTGGCCGCAGGCTGCGCCGATGTCACGCCCCCGCGGCGCGCGCACCGGGGCGGACAGGCCGCCGGCGTTGACGATCTCGGCAAAACGGGCGATCGCTTCCGGCGTCGAGCACTCATACGGCGCACCCGGCCAGGGGTTGAACGGGATCAGGTTGGTCTTGGCGGGAATGCCCCTGAGCAGGCGGACCAGCTCGCGCGCGTCCGCCTCGGAATCGTTGATGCCCCTGAGCATGACGTATTCGAAAGTGATGCGCCGCGCATTGTGCACCCCGGGGTAGGCGCGGCAGGCATCGAGCAGTTCCGCAATCGGGTACTTGCGGTTGAGCGGGACCAGCTCATCGCGCAGGTCGTCGCGCACGGCGTGAAGCGACACTGCGAGGTTGACGCCGATCTCCTCGCCGCAGCGCGCCATCATCGGCACCACGCCCGAAGTCGATAGCGTGATGCGGCGCTTCGACACTGCGAGCCCTTCTGGATCCATGATGATCCGGAGCGCCTTCTTGACGTTGTCGAAATTGAACAGCGGCTCGCCCATGCCCATCATGACGATGTTGGTGACCAGCCGGTCCTGGGAGGGCAGCGCCCATTCCCCGAGCGCGTCGCGCGACGCCATCAACTGGCCGACGATTTCGCCCGCGGTCAGGTTCCGCACCAGGCGCTGGGTCCCGGTATGGCAGAACGAGCACGTCAGCGTGCAGCCGACCTGGGACGACATGCACAGCGTCCCGCGTTCTTCGGTGGGAATGTAGACGGTCTCCACCAGCTCACCGTCGGGGAAACGGAAAAGCCACTTGCGCGTGGTGTCTTCGGACAGGCGGTCGTCCGCCACCGCCGGGCGCGCGAGGTCGGCGCAGCCGTTCAGCGCGGCACGCAACGATTTCGCCAGCGTCGTCATGGCGTCGAAACTCGTCGCGCCGCGGCCGTAGACCCATTGCCAGAGCTGGTTGGCGCGGAACCGCTTTTCGCCGAGGTCGTCGATCAGGGCGGCGAAGTCATCACGGTCCATGCCGATAAGGCGGCGCGGCACGGCGGCGGCCGTCGCACCCGGCCCACCCGCCTGTACCGCGGGGGCGGAAACCTCGCTGGTCATCGTCGTGATCCTGTACGCCGGGAGGTTACTTGAGCCCGCAGGCCCGGGTGATCTTCCTGTACGCCGCGGTGAAACCCTGCAGCGAATAGGTGTCGGTAATGGCGCCACCCCGCGCCGGCGTGCTCTTCACGTCCATTTTGCTGCCGCCGATCATCGCCGTGACTATGGCCTTGTCGTCGCCGGGTTCGCGCGACCAGGCGGTGTCCTTGGACGCGAACAGCGAAAACGACTTGTCGCCGATCGTCACCGCAACCGGGCTGTTGGTCTTGAGGGTAAAGCCCGTCTGGAAGTTGACGACGTCGCGTTCGCCTTCCTTGGGACGATGGGTGATGAAGACGACCACGTCGCCGCGCTTGCTGAACTTGCCGCGCGTGCGGGTGGGCTTGGACACCATGTAGCAGGTCCGCGCCCCGTCCTCGTTGAGGCGATAGGCGTACCAGTCCCCGTGCTGGCCGAGGAAGGCCTGCTTGTCGGCACCCAAGGCGGCGGATACCACAACCGCCGACGCGAAGGCGGCGAGGACGACGGCGCGGCTAGCGGGCGGCAGGCCCCGGGGAAACGATTCTCTTTTCATAGCCCGGTATTATTATCCCGCCGAGACGGAATTGTCAGCCCGTTCGGACCGGTTCCGAGGCCTACGGTCCGTCACGCCGGGTTCCCGGGCGGGTTCAGGTGTCTGCGGGGCGCCCGTCGGCCGGGCGCGGGGCGACCCAGCCCTGGGTACGGCGCCGCCGGGGCGCCCCCGCGACGTGGATGGGCAGCGCCACCGGTTCGCCCCCGGGCATCACCGGCCGCCCGGCATGGCGGCCGAGGGTCAGGAGCCGGTCGTACATGACGATGGCCCCGGCGGTGGCGACGTTGACGCAGAATCGGGTCGGGATCCGCACCAGGTGGTCGCAGGCCGCCATCAGGGCCGGCGACAGGCTGCCACGCTCCGACCCGAGCACATAGGCCGCCTGGCGTGGGTGACGGAAGGACGGCAGGTCCACCGCGCCCTCGGCCAGCTCGACCCCGACCAGTTGACACCCTTTGGGCAGGGCGAGGTCCGCCACCGTCGCGTATTCGTGCAACGGCACTTCCGCCGGCGCGTCCGAGGTATCGGCGTGGCGCGCCCGCGCGGTGCGGTACTCGGCACCGATGGTGAAGATGAAAGGACGCACCGAAGGCATGGGCGGACCGGAACAGGTTGCCCGCATTCATGGGCTTGGACAGGCCCTCGACGCCGATGCCGAAATAGCCGCGCATGGGCCGAGCATCCTCCGCGCCGCCACCCTTGGCAAGGCCTGCCGCAGCGGCGCGATCAGGCCCCAAGTACGCCGAGGACCATGCCGATGCCGCGTCCGTGGCAGGGGTGATCTACTCCGGCGAGCGGCCGGGTCAGCCGACATGGCTGACCCGCGACT
Organism: Alphaproteobacteria bacterium; assembly: GCA_009380075.1. GTDB lineage: Bacteria > Pseudomonadota > Alphaproteobacteria > SMXQ01 > SMXQ01 > WHSO01. The sequence continues at coordinate 7,995 of WHSO01000089.1, forward strand.
GCCCGGCCCGATTTCAGCGCCAGTTGTCGATCAGAACGTCGTTCGGGTAGGGGGCGCCCTTTCCGGTTTCGACGAGCGACTTCAGGCTCATCAGGAAGGTTCCCCATTTGGTGCTGCAATGGTGCATGGACTCCGTCGGCGCCTTCCAGCCCTGGTGCTTGAAGAGGACGATGGTGAAGTCGTCATCCTGCCTGAGGTCGAAGGCGACGTTCGTCCCGATCCATTCCTGGGGCCCGTCGACCACCTGCCAGAGCACGCGCCTGGCGGGCTCGAGCTCGATCACCTTCATGTCGAAGCCGCCGTGGTCACCAAAGCGGAATTGGATCACGCCGCCCACCTTGCTCGCCCCCTTCGTGTCGGTCGTCCACCAGCCGGAAAGGCCTTCAAGTGTGGTCAAGGCCTTATAGGCGTCATTCGGGGACGACGATTTGATTCCGACTTTGTGTAGGATATCAGGCATTTGCGATTTCTCCTTCTATGTGCTGGTTCTGTATCGTTCTCGATGCGACCCACTGGTTGGTGGTCGTGAGATAGACTTAGTGCCGGGCGTCGAAACGGTGGGAGTGACAAGTGTGGCGGGATTCCGATGGACTCGCTAATCACGGCGGCGGCACGTGCGCTTGCGGCGGGTGATCCCCTCGGCGCACTGAACCGGGTCGCGCTGCGCGAGGACGCGCCCGCGCTCGCGCTTCGCGGCATCGCGATGGCGCAGCTCGGCGAGTTCGTTCGCGCGAGGGAGCTTCTGCGACGGGCCGCGCGTGCCTTCGGCCCGAAGGAAGCCATCGCCCGCGCGCGCTGCGTCGTCGCCGAAGCCGAGATCGCGCTCGTCTCGCGCGACCTGGGTTGGCGCCCAAAGGCGCTCGACGCGGCGCGGGCGACGCTGGAAGCTCACGGCGACCGCATAAATGCCGCGCATGCCCGGCATCTCGGGGTCCGACGCCTGCTCCTGATCGGCCGCCTCGACGAAGCCGAGCGCGCACTCGCCGAGGTCGATCCCGCGCCTTTTCCGCCCGCGTTGAAGACCGTCCACGCGCTGGCCGTTGCGGGAATCGCGATACGAAGCCTCCGGACGAAGGCGGCGCGCGCGGCGCTTGCACGGGCCGGGCGCGCCGCCAGCGACGCGAATATCCCTGCGCTGACGGCAGAGGTCGAGAGCGCATCCCGCGTCCTGAACACGCCGGCGGCGCGCCTGATGGTACGCGGCGAAGAGCGCCTTCTCATGCTGGAGGAGGTCGAAGCGTTGCTGTCGTCGAAAGCGCTCGTCGTGGATGGATGCCGTTACGCCGTACGCGACTCGCGTACGGTCGTTTCGCTCGCAACGCGTCCGGTGTTGTTCGCACTCGCGCAAGCGCTGGGCGAAGCATGGCCGGCAGACGTTCCGAGGCACCTCCTCCTTGCGCGGGCCTTCGGGGCGAAGTTCACCGACGAGTCGCATCGCGCGCGGTTGCGGGTCGAGATCGGGCGGCTTCGCACGGCGCTTCGGACACTGGCGGGCGTGAACGCGACGAAGCGGGGGTTTGCCCTGGTGGCGCGCCGCGCGCACGAGGTCGTCGTGCTGGCGCCGCCCACCGACGAGCGGCATGCGGCGGTGCTGGCCTTCCTCACCGACGGTGAATCGTGGTCGAGCTCGGCCCTGGCGCTTGCGCTGGGGGCCAGTCAGCGGACCGTGCAGCGGGCACTCGACTCGCTGGCATCGGCCGGCAAGGTGCAATCGTATGGTCGCGGGCGGGCGCGTCGTTGGATGACCCCGCCCGCGCCGGGATTCACGACAACGTTGTTACTCCCCGGTCCACTGCCGAGCGACTAGGATGAACGCATGAAACGATCCGCAGCCGAAATCCTCCGCGAATATGGCCCCTTTCCGGGGATCGACAATGTGCATGGGGTTACCTTCGACGGCCGGCACGTCTGGCTCGCCGTCGGAGACAAGCTGAACGCCCTCGACCCGGCAAGCGGAGAGACGTTGCGCTCGATCGACGTCGCCGCCCATGCCGGAACGGCCTTCGATGGCCGGCACCTGTTTCAGATCGCCGAGGATCGCATCCAGAAGATCGATCCGGAGACCGGCCGTGTGCTCGCCACGATCCCGGCGCCCGCCGGCGGGAATTCGGGGCTCGCATGGGCCGAGGGGACGC
>WHSO01000134.1 GCA_009380075.1 Alphaproteobacteria bacterium
ATGGAAGTTGCAGACCAGCCGGTCGCCCACGCGGCCGAACACGGGAACGCGGTGCGCGGTCACCGGGCGCTCGCCGGAGGATTCGGATTCCGAGTGCCGGCAGCGATAGCCGCGATAGAGGGAGGGCATCAGGTCCGGGCGTTCCCCGAGGAGCGCGTTATGAATGGCGAAGGAACTGGCCACCAGGCTCGTCCCGCCGCGTTTGGCGCGGCGCAGGCACAGGAGCGCGGCGACGTCGACGGAATCGATGTGAAGATTGAGCGCGAGCGGCGAGCGGTAGGCGCGCCGCGTGTCGCCGGTATGCGACATGTCCATGACTTCGCCGATGACGTCGCCGCGGTAGCTCTGCGCCACAGCCTCGCCCACGTACGTGCCCAACCCCCAGAGAATGAGGTCGATGTCACCGCGTGCGTATCGATCCACCGACAGGCCGCGGAGGAGGGCAACGCCGGGCCCGTCGGAGACGAGCTCCTTTATCTTGAGGAGGTCACCCGCCAGTGACGGCAACGGAAAGTCCCGTGCGGTAATTTCCTTGAGCGGTAGGCCCTGCGTCTTCACGCGGGTCAGGGCGCTATCGATCTCGGCGAGGGCGTCGCCCTCGAGCCGGATGATCCAGTTGTCCTGTGCCGCCAATTCGTCCGCTGTCCATACCCAGGGCGCCGACACGGGGCTCGGTGCAACGGCGGTGTCCATGAGCTCCTCCTGTCGCTGGCTTTTTTGGTCAGCCTTTTGTCCATTCTGGTACGAACGGGTGGCAGCGTAAACGGCCCATCAGCCCCGGCGGAACCTATTCCGACGCGCGCCGCCTCTTACGCAGGGCCGCACGCAACCGGCCCAGCGCCATGCCTGTCACGGAAACTCCCGTCGGGTCGATCCCGAGGACACGCCAGACATAGACGAGCTTGATGATACCCGTAACTATCGCCGCCGCGGCCGTCGCTGTGGCCACGCCGATCGCGCCGTAATAGTAACCGCCGACCAGTTGCAGCACGATGCCGGCGCTTCCCACGCTTACGCCGACGACGAAATTCACCTGTTGATGTCCGGACATGGTCAGCATCATCGCGACGGGGCCCGAAACCGCCGAGAAGAACTGCGACACCGATATGATCAGAAGAACGGGGAAGAAACTCGCTCCGTATTCGGGATTGAACAGGGAGAGAATCCTGTCGCCGAAGAAGAAAAAGAAGAAAATCCCGGCCAATGCCGTCGTTCCGGCGACCAGCCCTGTTATGCCGACGATAATCTCCACCAGGTCCTTGCGATCGGAGTGATAGTGCCGGGATATCTGCGGCGCCATGATCATGCCGATGGACAGCAGAAAGAACGACAGGAGATATGCCGTCCGGACCGCCGTGAAGTAGCCGCCGGCCGCTTCGGCGCCCAGGTAGGCGGATACGATGACGACGCCCCCGTAGTCGATGAGCCACTGGAGCGACGTCGTCGCCCACACGGTGAGCGAAAATCGTAAAACGGTCCGCCGGTCGTCCGCCGGCAGAACCGATGTCTTCACCGTCGCCGAGCGGAGCAACCACAACGCCTGAGGCGTAACAATCACAACGAGTATGCCGGCGATGACCAGCATGATCGTTTCCGCGTCGAACGATTTCCTGTTGAGAGCCGCCCAGCCGAAGAAAAGACAGGCCGCGAGCCGCCACAGGATGTCCCGCGGCGCGAGCGCCACAACGACGTATCCTTGCGCGCGCAGCCCGGCGGACGAGAAGTCCCCCCAGCCGTAAGCCAGGACCAGCAGCGCCGTTGCCGCCGCCAGTTCGAGCGACCAAGGTATCTGCACCGTCTCACCCAGCGCGCCGGCCGCCAGGAGCAGCAGCGCGGAAACCCCCAGGCTGCAGGCCAACCAGATCAAGCTTTGCCGGAGCACGGCGCGGGCCTTGAGCGGTTCGTTCTGTCCCATCCACTGGGGCCAGAAGCGCATGACGGTTTGTGACTTTCCGAATTCGGAAATCGTAGCGATCGTCAGTCCGACGGACAGAGCCACGGCGAAGATGCCGTACTCTGCGGTCGACGACGACCGCGCGACCGCCAGCAGCATCAGATAGGCGAGAATCCCGTTGCACGCCCGGATGACGATCGAAAGCCCGCCGCTTCGGACGAGATTCCGGAGGACGTCGCGGCGGGTTACACCTGATTCCATGAACTTTTTCCTGTTCTGCCCATTTGCGATGGAATCCGGCGCTTCCGGTGCACGATGTGATGCCCGCCGCTCTTATAGCGCACGGACCGGCAAAATGGCAAAGTCATGAACACCGCTCATTCTGCCGCGAGGAGCCCCGCCCCCCTTTTCGGGGCGTCGATCCGCGCCGGTAATGGCGCAGGTCCGGCGGGGACGGCGGAACGCCGGGCCGCGCTCTCCACTTGCGGGATTCAGGATTTTTTAACAATACTTTCGCTATCGTCAGCGGACCGGCGACGCCCGTTTGCGTCGGTGCATGTGCACGCGGGCGGATCCGGCGCGATCAATTCTTGCGAGTTGTCTCTACGATGGAGTCATTCCAGGCACTCTCCTTTCCCAATGAGGCTCAAGGCCGGATGAACAGCGGACGAGCCCTGCTTGTCGGCGATTTCGGCAATCACTACATGATCGTGTTCGAAACGGCATCGCTGCTGAAAAGGGCGGGATTTGCCGTCGATCTGGTGACCAACAATCCGGTGTCGAGGAAGCTGACGTCGATCGATCACTTCGTCTTCGTGGACAACGCAGACGACCTGCCTCGCGTCGCCTTGGAGCGGAGCAGGGAGACGACCTATGACCTGATTTCCATCATGGACGACTTTGCCTTGATGGGGATCGTCCGATCCAATCTCTCAGACGAAGAAAAGCTTGCCCTGCTGCCGGTGGTCGCTCCGATGGATATCCGGCACATCGGATCGAAGATCGGGCTTTCCATGGTCCTGCAGCAGGCGGGTGTCCGAACGCCCAAATTTGCCGTGGCGCACGACAAGACCGAGTTGAACGAGAAGATCGAGGAAGTGGGATTCCCCGCTTTCGTCAAGATCGATTTCTCGGGCGCCGGCGACGGTACGTTCGAATGCAACAGTCGGACGGAGCTGGACGCGGTCGGAAACGACATTCATATCTGGCCCGTGCTGGTACAGGAGAAGATCGAGGGGTACGAAGTCGACCTTTCGGCGTTCTACCAGAACGCCGAACTCGTCTTTTTTTCCTATTCGAC
>WHSO01000090.1 GCA_009380075.1 Alphaproteobacteria bacterium
AACGGACCGTCGAAAACCTCTCGGACCGCATCGGACAGGGCCTCGACGCCTTCTCAGCACAGGAGTGCGCCAATTACCTCAAAAATGCCGGATATGCGTCAACCTAAATGCAGAACGCTCTAGGGGTTCACCGGGACGTTGTCGATCAGCCGCGTGCGGCCGAGGCGCGCGGCGGCCAGCACGCGGGCGGGACGCGCGGCATCGAAAACAGTGACGGGGGCCAGCGCCTCCTCTTCGACACAACTGACGTAATCGACGCTGGCGAAGCCGGCCGCCAGGATGCGTTGGCGCGCCGCGTCGCAGGCTTCGGGAGCGGGCGCACCGCCGGCGATGCGGGCGGCGGTAGTGCGGAGGGCGGCGTTCAGCGCCGGCGCGATGCGCCGTTCGTCGGCCGACAGGTAGGCGTTGCGCGACGATACGGCGAGGCCGTCGGCCTCGCGCACCGTGGGCACGCCGAGGATGGCGGCGCCGAGGTCGAGGTCGCGCGCCAGACGGCGGACGACGACGAGCTGCTGGAAATCCTTCTCCCCGAACACCGCCGTGTCCGGCGCCGTCTGGATCAGGAGCTTCGCCACCACCGTGGCGACGCCGTCGAAATGCCCGGGGCGGAAGGGGCCGCACAGGCCCTCGGTCAGCCCGGCAACACGGATCGAGGTGGCAAAGCCGTCGGGGTACATCTCCGTCACGCCGGGTGCGAACATGAGGTCGGCGCCGCGCTCGTCGCAGAAGGCGGCGTCGCGGCCTTCGTCGCGCGGGTAGGCGGCAAAATCCTCGTTGGCGCCGAACTGGGTCGGGTTGACGAAGACCGAGACGACCACCCGGTCGGCGGCACGGTGCGCCGCCTCGATCAGCGCGGCGTGGCCGGCGTGCAGGGCGCCCATGGTCGGTACCAGGGCGACGGTGTCTCCGTCGGCGCGCCAGTCCCTGAGGCGCAGGCGGAGCGCCGCGACGGTGCGGACGACGGCGAGGCCACCGGCTGTGGCGGGGCTGGACATGGGGAAAATGGCCCGGCTCAGCCCTTGATCAGCTTCGGCGCGGTGCCGCGCTTGGCGCCGAAGCAATGCTCGTCGCCGGGGAAGGCGCGCGAGCGCACCTCGTCGGCATAGGCCTTGACCGCCGCCTCGATCTCGGGGGCGAGCTCGGCGTAGCGCTTGACGAATTTCGGCGTGAAATCGGCGAACAGGCCGAGGATGTCATCCACCACCAGGACCTGCCCGTCGCAGGCCGCCGACGCGCCGATGCCGATGGTCGGGATCGGCACCGCGCTGGTGATGGCGCGGGCGACCGGCTCCATGGTGCCTTCGACCACGAGTGTGAAGGCGCCGGCGGCGGCGATGGCCTTGGCATCGGCGATGAGGCGGCGCGCCGCGTCCTCGTCCTTGCCCTGGACGGCGAAGCCGCCCATGGCCTTGACCGACTGCGGCTTGAGCCCGACATGGCCCATCACCGGGATGCCGCGGGCGGCGAGGAAGGCGACCGTCTCGGCCATCTCCACGCCGCCTTCGAGCTTGACCGCGTCGCAGCCGGTCTCCTGCATCACCCGGGCGGCAGTGCGGTAGGCGGCGGCCGGGCTCTCCTGGTAGGAGGCGAACGGCAGGTCGACGACGACGCAGGCGTGCTCGGCGCCGCGCATCACCGCCCGGCCGTGGGCGATCATCATGTCGACGCTGACGCCAAGCGTCGTGTCCATGCCGTAGAGCACCATGCCGAGTGAATCCCCCACCAGCATCACGTCCACATGAGCGTCCATGATGCGCGCCATTGGCGTCGTATAGGCGGTGAGGCAGACGATCGGAGTACCCCCCTTGCGGGCGGCGAGGTCGGGCACGGTCACGGCATTCTTGCGCTTGGTCACGGGAAAAACCTCCTTTGGTACCCGCGAAGCGGCGGGGATACCGGCGGTACGGGGTCCGATGGGGCCAGATTAGTAGCCGTTTTCGCCCCGCCATAAAAGGGTTTCCGGCCCCCACGGGCCTTGTGCAACGGGCCCGAACCGTCTGTAGTATGCGGCGAAATGGTGGAAAAAACCCTTATGGACGCCCCGTTCATGGCCGTGAAGTGGACTCGTTCCGCGGCGATCGCGCTGATTCTGGCGCTTGCCGCCTGTGCCCAGGCGCCCCAACCGGCCCCCCAGCCGGCCCCGGACACCACGCAAGCGCCCTCCCCCACGGCACCCGGGCCCATCCCCGGCAGCGCCACCGCCGACGAATCGGGCTTCGCCACCGACACGAGCCGCGAATCCGTCACCGCGCAACGCGAGATGGTCACCGCCGCCAACCCGGTGGCGGCCGACGCCGCGCTCGCCATCCTGCGCCGCGGCGGCAACGCCATCGACGCGGCCATCGCCGCCCAGGCGATGCTGACCCTGGTGGAACCGCAGTCCTCGGGCATCGGCGGCGGCGGGTTCCTGATGCACTTCAACGGCAAGACCGGCGCGATTTCCGCCTATGACGGCCGCGAGGCAGCGCCGCGGGCAACCACCGAAAACGACTTCATGGACGGTACGGGCCAGGCCCTGCCGCGCGACCGCTACCGCGTCGGCGGCCTGTCGGCGGCGGTGCCGGGGACGCTGCGCCTGCTGGAAATGGCGCACAAGGCGCACGGCAAGCTGCCGTGGCACGCGCTGTTCGAGCCCGCCATCGCGCGCGCCCGCGCCGGGTTCAAGGTCTCTCCGCGCCTGCACCGGTCGATCGCCGACGACCGCTACCTGCGCGAATACGCCGGCGCGCGCGCCTATCTGCTCGATGCCGGGGGCGCGCCGCTCGCGGTCGGCACCGTGCTGCGCAACCCGGCGCTCGCCGAGACGCTGACGCTGGTGGCGGAGCGCGGCGCCGATGCTTTCTATTCCGGCACCATCGCCAACGATATCGCCGCCGCGGTGCGGGAGGACACGGCGCGGCCGGGCAAGATGACCGCCGCCGACGTCACCGCCTACAAGGGCAAGAAGCGGCGCCAGGTCTGCGGGCCCTACCGCACGTGGCTGGTGTGCGGCGCTGCGCCGCCGACCGCGGGCGGCGTGACCACGCTGATGACCTTGGCACTGCTGGAGCGCTTCGACATCGGCAAGCTGCGGCCCAACTCGGCCGAGGCGGTGCACCTGTTCGCCGAGGCGATGCGCGTCGCCAATGCCGACCGGCTGCGCTATGTCGCCGATCCGGATTTCGTCGAGGTGCCGCTGGCGGGGATGCTGAATCCGCGCTACCTCACCCGCCGCTCGGCCATGATCGACGCAACCACGGCAATGCGCCATGCCTCCCCCGGCAACATTCCGGTCGCACAGCGGCGCACGATGCTTCTGGCGCCATCCGAAGACGCCGAGTCACCCTCCACCACGCACCTTAACGTCATCGACAGGGACGGCAACGCCGTCGCCATGACGGCGTCGGTCGGCGGCGCCTTCGGCTCGCGCCTGCTGGTGCACGGCTTCTTCCTCAACAACCACGCCACGGATTTCTCCGCCGTGCCGCGCACCGAATCGGGCCGGCCCAAGGTCAACCGCGCCGAGGGCGGCAAGCGGCCCCGCTCGGCCCAGTCGCCGACGCTGGTGTTCGACGGCTCGGGCCGGCTGGTGCTGGCGGTGGGCTCCCCCGGCGGCCCGCGCATCATCGCCTTCGTGCTCAAGACCATCATCGCGGTGCTCGACTGGAACATGGACATCCAGGCCGCCATCGCCCTGCCCAACCGCGCGGTGGACGGCGACGTGATCGTGCTCGAGCGCGGCACCGAGCTCGAAGCCATGATGGAGCCGCTCCGCGCCATGGGGCACGAGGTGCGCCTGCGCGGCCTCACCAGCGGGCTGCACGGCATCGCCATAAAGGACGGCGTGATCCGTGGCGGCGCCGACCCCCGGCGTGAGGGCGTGGCGCGGGGAGACTGAGGGCGCGGTTCGCTACCGCCGCACGGCGACGATAAACAGGCGGCGGAACGGCAGGAGCGTGGTGCCGTCGCCGCGCGGGGGATAGGCGGCACGCATCGCTTCGGTGTAGCGGGCAAGGAAGTCCTTCCGTTCCTCCGCCGTGAGCGCGGCGAGGACCGGTCCCGCCCCCGCCCCTTTCGACCATTCGACCACCGGGTCCTTGCCGGCGAGGGCGTGGAGGTATTCGGTCTCCCACACGTCCAGCGTCACCGTGAGCGGGGCGAGCAGATCGTAATAGGCCTCCGGCGCCATCGGCCCGGGCTGGATCCGCGGCAGCGCCCGGTCGGCCCAGCGCGGGTTCGACGCGATCTCACGCAGGTGACGGATGCGCGGGCTGTCCTCGACGCGCGGCATCTGCACCGCCAGCACGCCGCCGACCCTGACCGACGCGATCAGGCGCGGGAACAGCCGGGCATGGTCGGGCAGCCATTGCAGCGCCGCGTTGGAGAACACCAGATGCGCCGGCGGCACCGCAGTGAACCGGGCGATGTCGGCGGCGACGAACCGGTGCTCGGGAAAAGCCTCCCGCGCCGTCTGCAGCATTTCGGCCGAGGAATCGATGCCGGTGACCTGCGCCGCCGGAAACCGTGCCCCCAGAAGGGACACCGTCTGCCCCGCGCCGCAGCCGAGGTCGTAGACCGTTTCCGGCGCCTCGACGGGGATCCGCGACAGCAGGTCCACCGCCGGGCGCAGGCGTGGCCCGGCGAACTTCAGGTACTGCGCCGGGTTCCAGGTCACGGTTTGGCGATCCCACGCACCGAACGCGGCGCCGGCGACGTGACGCTCACTCCGCCGCCTCACTCGCCACCTGCGCGTCGCCCGGCAGCGTCAGGCAGAACACGGTGCCGTCGGCGCCGGTGCGCATCAGTTCGATGGCGCCGCCGTGGGCGGCCATGACCTCCCGGGCGATGGCGAGGCCGAGCCCCGTACCGCCGGCCCGCGCCGAACCGGCGAACGCCCGGAACAGGTTTTCGACCGCGCGCGGCGGCATGCCCGGCCCATTGTCGGCGACCTCGATGCGGATCGGTGACGACGACGCCAGATGGATCGTGATCATCTCCGCCCCCGCGTCCAGCGCGTTGCGGACCAGATTGACGAAGACGCGGAACAGTTCCTCGCGATCCGCGGTCACGCCGATATCGTCCGGCATCTCGATCCGGAGCGCGCCCGTCTTGCCGTCGGCGATCTGGCCGACCTCGCGCAGCATGGCGGCGAGGCGGAACCGCGTCGGGCGCAGCTCCCGCCGGTCGTCGACGTAGTGCAGCGTCTGGGTACACAACGCCACGGCACGGTCGATGGCGCGCTCCAGCGTGGAGGAATCGCGCTTGACATCGGGATCGGGGCTTTGCGCCAGTCGTTCGGACACCAGCCGCGCCGCCGCCAGCATATTGCGCAGGTCGTGGTTGATCTTGGCCACCGCCTCGCCCAGCGCGGCGAGATGGCGGCGCTGGCGCAGGGCGGCGCGAAGCCTGTCCTGCATGGACACGAGCTCCCGCTCGGCGATGCCGATCTCGTCGGCGCGGTCTGTATGGGCGACGGTGCTCGCGGGCCGCTCCGGGTTGTCGCGGAACGCGATCATCGCCGCGGTGATGCGGCGCATGGGCAGCACCATCATCAGGTGCAGCGACAGGTACACCAGCGCCGCGGTGAACAGCGAAATGACGATGGACAGGAGCAGGATCCGCTGGGAGAAGGCGTACATCTCCTCGCGCAGGGGCGTTTCATCCAGCACCACCGCGACGACGACGCTCCCTTTCGGCGAGGGACCCATGACCTGGAGCACCCGGTTTTGCGTGCGCGTCAGCGTGACGAAGGTGTCGCGCAGGATGCCTATGATCCCCATCTGCGCAAGGTCGACGGTGATATCGATCTGGGGCGGCATGTCGGACGACAGCATCAGGTTCTTTGAATCCGGCTTGTAGAGGATCACGCCGTAGCCGCCGACATGGCGAAGCAACTCCTTTTCCAGTTCCGGGCTGACCATGCCGCTCGGCGTCGCCTCGAGCGCGAGCGTCGCGAGATGTGCCGCGGCGATGCGTTCCTCGAGCCAGGCCAGCCGGAACCGTGCGATGGAGGGCGCGTAGATCAGCACCTCCGCCAGCATCACGAAGGAAATGGTGAGGACCAGCAATCGCGCGGAGAGCGATCGCGCCAGTGTCGGCATTTCTGTCAGACGAGGCGTCATTTTGTCATCTTAGCCCATGGCGCGGGCGCAAGCCACGGCGCGCAGGACCGCGCCATTCCGGCACAGGTGCGAACGGTTTGCGGCGCGTCACCCGAAGCGGGCGAGGAAACGCACGATGCGCCGGGTCCGCGGCGAAAACAGCTTCGGCGTGTACCAGCTTCCCGCCGCCCGCTTGGTCGCCTCCGACAGGGTCGGATAGGGCGCGATGACCGAGGCGAGATCGCCGATGCGAAGCTTCCCCTGCACGGCGAAGACCCAGGGCAGGATCAGCTCGCCCGCACGCGCCCCGACGATGGCGGCGCCGAGCACCCGCCCCTTGCGCCCGACCACGGCCTTGACCAGGCCGTCGGTCGCGCGTTCGGCGCGGGCGCGGTCGTTTTCCCGGAACGGTGCGCGCAGGACCGTATGGGCGATCCCCTTTTCTTTCGCCGCGTCTTCGGTGAGGCCGACGTTGGCGAGTTCCGGGTCCGCATAGGTCACCCACGGCACCGCCCCGTGGTCGGCTTTCGCCGGCAGGCGGAACAGGGCGTTGCGGATGACGATCCCGGCGTGGTAGCTGGCGACATGGGTGAACTGGTAGCCGCCGGCGACGTCGCCGATGGCGTAGACCCGCCGGTTGGTGCTGCGCAGCCGCGCATCCACCGTGATGCCCTTCCTTGTGAATTCCACCCCCGCCGCTTCGAGGCCGAGGCCGTCCACGGTCGCCGCCCGGCCGACGGCCACAAGCAGGTGCGATCCTTCGATCATGCGCGCGCCGGAGGCGCTTTCCACGGTGACCTGGACTTTGGAACCGGCCTTCGCCACCGCCGTGACCTTGGCGCCTTCGACGAGAGTGACTCCTTCCAACGTGACCCGCCGGCGCACCACGTCGGTGAGTTCCGGGTCGTCCTTGTTGAGGATGACGAGGCCTTCGATCACGGTGACGCGGCAGCCGAGGCGCCGGTGCGCCTGGGCCAGCTCGATCCCGATGGGGCCGCCGCCGATGACGATGAGGTGTTCGGGCGCGGCAGTGAGCTCGAAGATGGTTTCGTTGGTCAGGTAGTCGACGGTATCGAGACCGGGGATCGGCGGCACGAAGGCGGTCGAGCCCGTGGCAAGGACGAAGCGCCGGGCGCGGATGCGCGCATCGCCCGCCTCGACCACATCGGGCGCGACGAACCCCCCGGCGGCCGGGATCACGGTGACGCCGAGGCCCTCGAACCGCTCCACCGAATCGTGGGGCGCGATGCCGGCGATGACGTCGCGGACGTGGCGGTTCACGGCGGCGAAATCGACGCGCGGGTCCACGGCGGCGATGCCGAAGGGGGTGGAAGCACGCTGCGCCTCCGCAGCATGCGCTGCCGCCAGAAGGGACTTCGACGGCACGCAACCGGTGTTCAGGCAGTCGCCGCCCATCCTGCCCTTTTCGATCAGCACCACGCGGGCGCCCATCTGGGCGGCGCCGGCGGCGACCGACAGGCCGCCCGAACCGGCACCGAGGATGCAGAGATCGGCCCTGATGTCGCGGGTCATGGCGTCCCCTGGTCATCCCCGGCGGCGCCCGGCGACGCCCTGCCCCTGATCGCCTTGTAGGCGACGGGCGCAAGCGACAGCGCGGCAAGGCCGATGATGGGCAGGAGGATCTCCGGCGCGAAGATGATCCCGAGGTCGGGCGTGCGGCCCTGATCGAACACCGCGCCGAGGCCGTTGCCGACGGAGGTATAGACGACGCTGCCGGGCATGATGCCGAAGAAGGTGCCGATGACGTAGGTCCGGAGCGGCACGCCCAGGAGCGCCGGCACGAGGTTGACCAGCCAGAACGGGAACAGCGGGATCAGCCGCAGGAACAGGAGGTAGCTGAGCGCGTTGTCGCGAAAGCCCTGCTCCATGCGCCGCACCGCGGGTCCGGCGCGGCGGTGCAGTGCATCGCCCAGCGCCGAGCGCGCCGCCAGGAACAGCGCCGTCGCCCCGATGGTGGCGCCGATGACGGCATAGATGCTGCCCGCGACGATGCCGAACAGGAACCCGCCGGCCAGGGTCAGGACGGCGCCGCCGGGAAGGCTCACCGCGATCGCCGCTGCATAGACGACGACGAAGCCGAGCGCCGAAAGGACGGCATGATCGCGCACCAGTGCGGCGAGGGATTCGCGGTGCCGCCGCAGTTCGTCGAAACTCAGGTAGCGATCGAGGTCGAACAGGAAAAACGCCGCGAACGCGGCAACGATCAGCACCAGCGGCAGGTAACGCCGGAACGCGCTGCGGGCGCGAGGACCGCTTTCGGTCATGTCTGCCGACCCCCGATCGGCGGTCCCGGCGGCCGGCCGGGGCCGGCCTCCCAATGTTTCCGCCATGCTATCCGAATCTCCGGTCCAGGTTGACAAGTTTGCGCCGGACGTCCACCGCGGCCGCACCATGCCGCAACACCGCCCCGGGGTCCAATCAAGCCGCTTCACCGCTCGGTGAACGCCGCCCCGAGGGACCGGGCGACAGGCGGCGCCTCGCCCCGGCCACGCCGGGATGGTCCCCGCGGACGGCGGGGGTCGGCCGGTGCCCACGGGTCCCGGGAATCCGGTGCGCCCCGGGACATTGACTTCCCCCGCCACAGCCCCTATACAGCGGGCCTCGATCCATCACGCCTTCCCGACGGAGCGCGCCGTGAAACGCACCTATCAGCCCTCGAAACTCGTTCGCAAGCGCCGGCACGGCTTTCGCGCGCGCATGGCGACGGTGGGCGGCCGCAAGGTCCTTTCCAGCCGACGCAAGAAGGGTCGCAAGCGTCTTTCGGCCTGATCGGGCCTAACCCCGGAACCATGTCAAGCGCGCCACCACGCCTCAAGCGGCGCCGCGATTTCCTGCGTGCCGCCGGCCGCGGCCGCAAGGCGGCGGCCCCTGGGCTGGTGCTGCAGGCCGTCGCGCGCGACGACGGCGGTGCGGGCCTGCGCTGCGGCTTCACGGCATCGAAGCGGGTGGGCAACGCGGTCGTCCGCAACCGCGTGCGGCGCCGGCTCCGGGCGATCGCGGCCGAAGTCCTGCCGGCCCTGGCCGTGGCCGGGTTCGACTACGTCCTGATCGGCCGTGCGGCCACGGCCGATCGGTCCTATGATGCGCTCCGCCGCGACCTGATCGGGGCGCTTTCGCGGCTCAAACTTTGCCAGAATGCGGAGCGGCCGGCCGCCGGCACGCTTCGGGAACGGTCATGAAACGCGTCGCACGACAGACCCTGCAGAACATCGCCGCCGCCGCGCCACGCGCGGCTAAACCAATGAAAGGCGGCTTCGCCGCCACCGCGGACGCCGTGGACGCCGTGGGGCGGGTCCTCGTCACCGTGCTGGTGTGGTTCCATCGTCTCGTCATCCGGCCGTTGTTCCCGGCGACCTGCCGGTTCGAGCCGAGCTGCTCGGAATACGCGCTCCAGGCGGTGTCCCGCTTCGGCACGATCCGCGGCGGCTGGCTCGCGCTCAAGCGCCTCGGACGCTGCAATCCCTGGGGTCCCTGGGGTGACGACCCGGTGCCGCAGCGGTTCGACGCCACCGGTTGCGGGCACGGTCACAGCGATTTACGTCGGGAGCACCCATGAACGACCAGAAGAACCTGATCATCGCCATCGTGGCGTCGGTGCTCATCATGGTGGGCTTCCAGTACTTCGTCGAGAAGCCGAAGCTGGAGAAGGCTCAGCAGCAGGCCGAATCCACCCAGCCCCGGACCCCCGGCGCCAGCCGGGCGCCCCAGGCTCCGGCCCCGGCACCAGGCGCACCAGACACGGCCGCGCCGGGCACCGCCGCGCCGGCGGCGCCTTCGGCCCAGCGCCCGGGTGTCCCGGCGGCGCCGGCGGCACCCACGTCGGG
>WHSO01000069.1 GCA_009380075.1 Alphaproteobacteria bacterium
ATGCGCACCCTGGTGGGGACGCTCGGCATGTTCTGCGTGTTCTATTCCTTCCAGCACATGGCGCTGGCGGAGGCGGTGGCGATCATCTTTTCCCGCCCGCTGTTCGCCGTCGCGCTGGCGGTGCCGTTCCTGGGCGAGGTGGTGGGCTGGCGCCGCACGGTGGCGGCGGTCGTCGGGTTCTGCGGCGTGCTGATCATGGTGCGGCCGGGCACCGAAGCGTTCCAGCCGGTGGCGCTGGTGGCGCTTCTGGGGGCGTTCACCGCCGGCGCCATCGCCATCATCATCAAGCAGCTCTCGCGCACCGAATCGACGACCACCATCGTCGTCTGGTTCGCCATCGCCGGCACCGTCGTCTCCGCGATCCCGGCGGCGACGGTCTGGGTATGGCCGACGCCGGAGCAATGGGCGTGGCTGATCGCCATCGGCGTCGTCGGCATCGCCGGGCAGGCGGCGCTGACGCGCGGGTTCAGCACCGGCGAGACGTCGTTCGTCACGCCCTTCGACTATTCGCGCCTCGTCTTCGCTACCGCCTTCGGCATCGCCGTGTTCGGCGAGATCCCCGATATCTGGAAGGCGGTCGGCGCGCTGGTCATCGTCACATCGGGCTTCTACATCGCGCGGCGCGAGATGGCGCTGGCCCGGGCGCGGGGCAAGGCCGCCCCGCCGGCAACCCCGCCCGCCGAGCCGTCGTGACAGCCGCCCGGCGGCGCGCTACCTTGCCGCCCATGCGCCGCCCGCCAAATCATCCCGTTCTGGAACCGCCGACCGCCGCCGATATCGAGGACATGGCGCGGGATGCCTTCGCCACCATCCCCGAACGCCTGGCGCGCCATACCGAGGGCGTCGTCATCCGCGTCGACGAGTTCCCCGACGAAGAGACCTGCCAAGAAATGGCGCTCGAATCGCCGTTCGATATCCTCGGCCTCTATCGTGGGGTGTCCATCGATCACAAGAGTGTGACCGATCCGGGCGCGCTTCCCGACATGATCTTCCTTTACCGCCGGCCGATCCTCGATTACTGGGTAGAGACCCGCGAGCCGCTCTACGACATCGTCCGTCACGTCCTGATCCACGAGATCGGACATCACTTCGGCTTCAGCGACGCCGAGATGCACCGCATCGAGCAGGAAGATTGAGGGCCTGGGGACCGGCTCGCCGCGGGCGCACGAAGACGAATACCAGGGATAGAGAAGGCGAAGTAACGATGACGGAATCGACGACACCCAAGCCGCTGTCCCCCGACCAGTTGTGCCGGTACTGCGACCCGGCGGAGCTCGGATTCCGCACCACCGACGAGCTCGAGGATCCGCTGCACATCATCGGCCAGGGCCGCGCGGTGGAAGCCATCCGCTTTGCCGTCGGCATTGAGCGCGACGGCTACAACATGTTCGCCGCCGGACCGTCCGGCACCGGCAAGCATTCCACCATCCGGCAGTTCCTCGAGGGCCGCGCGGCGAAGATGCCGACCCCGCCCGACGCCTGCTACGTCAACAATTTCGAGGATCCCCACCGGCCCAACCTGATTTCGCTGCCTGCCGGCAAGGGCGCGCCGTTCCGCCGCGACATGGCGCAACTGGTGGAGCTTGCCCAGGCGGCGATCCCGCGTGCCTTCGAGGGCGAGGAATACCGCACCCGGCGGCGCGAGCTGGACGCGCGCTTCCGCGCCGCCCACGACCGCATCTTCGAGGAGGTGCAGAAGGAAGCGACGGAGAAATCCATCGCCATCATCCGCACCCCCGCCGGGATTGCGCTGGCGCCCATCCGCGACGGCCAGGTCGTGGGCCCGGAGGATTTCTCCAAATGGCCCGAGGATGAACAGGACAAGACCCGCAAGGTCATCGATGAACTGCAGGAAAAGCTGCACGCGGCGATGGCCGAGCTTCCGGCGTTCGAGCGCCAGGTGCGCGAGGACCTGCGCGAACTGAGCCAGAGCACCACCATTTCCGCCGTCGGCCATCTCATCGACGACCTGCGCCGGCGCTACGACGACCTGCCCGAGGTGCAGGACTACCTCGACCAGGTGCGCCACGATCTCGTCGAGCACGCCGGCGAATTCATGCGCGGCGGCGGTCCGGCCGAATCGGCAGGGGGCGAAGACGGCGAGGAATCCGGGTCCGGCCCGGACGGCGCCAGCGATCCCCGTGGCGCTTTTTTCCAGCGCTACGCGGTCAATCTGCTGGTCGACAACAGCCGTTGCCAGGGCGCACCGGTGATCTACGAGGACCTGCCCAACCTGCAGAACCTGATCGGCCGCATCGAGCACATGGCCCGTTTCGGCACGCTCATGACTAATTTCACGCTGATCCAGCCGGGCGCCCTGCACCGGGCCAACGGCGGCTATCTGATCCTCGACGCGGTCAAGGTCCTGACGGCGCCGTTTTCGTGGGAGACGCTGAAGCGCGCGCTGAAATCGCGCGAGGTCCGCATCGAAAGTCCCGAACGCATCATGTCGGTGGCGACCACCATCACGCTGGAGCCGGAGCCGATGCCCCTCGACCTCAAGGTGGTCCTGCTCGGCGACCGCATGACCTATTACCTGCTGGCCCAGTACGATCCCGAATTCGGCGAACTGTTCAAGGTCGAGGTCGACTTCGAGGACTCGATGGCGCGCACGCCGGCGAACATGAAGATGTTCAGCCGGTTCCTGGCCAAGCTGATCCGCCACCAGAAGCTGCGGCCGTTCGAGGCCGGCGCCGTCGCCCGGATGATCGAGCATGCCTCGAGGCTCGTCGACGACGCCGACAAGGTCACCGCCCACATCCGCAGCCTGTGCGACCTCGCGGTCGAATCCGACTACTGGGCCATGACCAACGACAACGCCCACGTGACGGCCGAGGACGTGCAGCTCGCCATCGACACCAAGATCCGGCGTGCCGATCGCATCCGCGACCTGTCCTACGAGCAGATCGCGCGCAAGACCATCCTGATCGACACGTCGGGCGCGACGGTGGGCCAGGTCAACGGCCTGTTGGTCATGCAGCTCGGCAAGTTTCCGTTTGGTCATCCGGCACGGATCACGGCGCGGGTGCGGCTCGGCCGCGGCCACGTGATCGATATCGAGCGCGAGGTCGAGCTCGGCGGGCCGCTGCATTCCAAGGGCGTGCTGATCCTGTCGGCATTCCTCGGCGCGCGCTACTGCCCCGACATGCCGCTGTCGCTCGGCGCCAGCCTGGTGTTCGAGCAGTCCTATGGGGGCGTCGAAGGCGACAGTGCGTCGTCCACCGAACTCTACGCCCTTCTGTCCGCGTTGTCCGAGGTACCCATCCACCAGTCCCTGGCGGTCACCGGCTCGGTCAACCAGCACGGCCAGGTGCAGGCCATCGGTGGCGTCAACGAGAAGATCGAGGGCTTCTTCGACGTCTGCAAGCAAAGCGGGCTGACCGGCGACCAGGGCGTGCTGATCCCCGCCGCCAACGTGCAGCACCTGATGCTGCGCCGCGACGTGGTCGATGCCGTGACCGCCGGCACGTTCCGCGTCTATTCCGTCCGCACCATCGACGAGGGGATCGAGCTGCTGACCGGCGTCCCGGCCGGCGTGCGCGGCGGCGACGGCCGCTTCCCGCCCGACAGCATCAACGGCAGGGTGGAGGCGAAACTCGCCGCCTACGCCGAGGCGGCGCGCCGCTTCATGCATCGGGACACGGACGATGCCGTGCACCCCTGAGCATGCCGTGCAACTGTAGGCAACGAACTTCACGATGACCCAGTTCGGCATGGTGCTGCCCTGGCTGGTGCTGGCGAGCTATTGCGTCATCGTGCTGCGCCTGACGCCGCAGTCGGTGACGCCGGCGCAGTTCTTCGGCGGTGGCGACGCGCGCGGCGCGGCGCCGGGGCTGTGGCTCCTCGTCGCATCGGCCGCCATCACCTGGATCTTCGCCAAGTCCATCGCCAATGCCGCCGACCTCGCCGGCGCCTTCGGCATCATCGGCGGCATCGGCTACGCGATCTATTACCTGAGCTTCGTCGTCGCCGGCGTCGCCATCTACCTGATCCGCGTACGCGGCGGCCATGCGTCGCTCGCCGGATTCCTGACCGCGAAGTACGGTCCCGCCTGCGCGCGCCTGTTCCTGATCGCCGTCGCCATCCGCCTGTTCAACGAGGTGTGGTCCAACACCAAGGTGGCGTCGCTCTACTTCGGCGCCGAGGGCAGCGCCGAATACTGGACCGGCGTCGCCTTCATCACCGCCTTCACCGTCTATTATTCCTGGCGCGGCGGCCTGCGCTCGTCGCTGTTGACCGACGGCGCCCAGATGATCCTCGCCGCGATCCTGTTGGTGATGGTGCTGGCCATCGTCTGTCCGGGGCTGCTCGAACGCGGCCTGCCGGAAATTCCCGCCGGCGCGCACATGGCGGGGCTGACCTTCTGCGGCCTCGCCCTCGTGCAGGTGCTGAGCTACCCGTTTCACGACCCGGTGATGACCGACCGCGGCTTCATCACCGACCCCAGGGTGATGATCAAGGGCTTCGCGCTGGCGGGTCTGCTGGCGGGCGCGTTCATCCTGCTGTTCTCGACCGTCGGGCTCTACGGCCGCGCCTTCGGATTGACCGGCAGCATGGCCGTGGCCGTGCCGGCGTCACTCGGCCTGCCGGTGCTGCTGGTGTTCAACGCCATCATGCTGACCAGCGCCGGCTCGACGCTGGATTCGACCTTCGCCTCCGCCGCCAAGCTTGCCGGGCGGGACTGGACCGACGCGCGGATGCCGCCCACCGACAGCGACGCCCGGTTCGGGCGGCGCGTCATGGTCGCCATAGCGCTCCTCGGCAACCTGCCGCTGCTCGGCATCTACATGGGCGACGCCGTGGGGCCGGCGGTCATCGCTGCGACGACGATCTCGGGCACCATGGTCATGGGCCTCGCGCCGATCTTCCTGCTCGCCTTCGTGCCCGGCGTCGGGCCATGGAGCTTCCATCTCGCGTTCTGGCCGGGTCTCCTGTTCGGCATCCTGGTGACCATCGAAAGCGCGCTCAAGGTGGCGATCTTTCCGGCCTGGATCGACATTGGATCGGGTGCCTATGCCGACGATCTCGGCGTCAACGTCTGGGGACTCGCCATTTGCACGGCGGGATTCCTCCTGGGCGCGCTGATCGGGCGGCGCAACCACAGAACCTGGGAGGAAAAAGAATCATGACATCCGATTTCCTTCCCGGCGTTCCTGCCGACCGCGTCCGCGCCGCTTACGCAGCGGCGCCAGGAAATGAGTTCGACAGCGGCAAGTTTGCGAGCAAGGAGTCGTCTGCGGCTCTCGCCGCCAATGCCTTCGGCTATTTTCTGGAACGTGCTTCCGATCTACCGCCGTTGCCGGGAACGGAAGCGAGCGGCTGGCCCGCCCGTTCGGTGATGATCGAGTCCACTCTGAGGTTTCCCTGGCGTGGCGGGCACCACCCGTGGCTCGACGCAGTGGTCGTCACGGACACAGCTCTGATCGGCGTCGAATCCAAGCGCTATGAACCTTTCCGTCCCAAGTCTTCAGGACCTTACTTTTCAGAAGCTTACTGGCGCGACGTCTGGGGAAACGCCATGAACGGATATCAAGCCGTTCGCGATTCCGTTGCGGACGGGACACGTGCGTTTCAGCATCTCGACGCGCCGCAACTTGTCAAACACGCGCTCGGTCTTCGCAGCTCGGTTCATCGCAAGGGCGTCTTCCATGGTAAGAACCCCGTCCTCCATTATGTTTATGCAGAGCCTCAATCGTGGCCGGAGGGACGGAGGATCCCTGCGGAAGCGCTTCAAAGACACCGCGACGAGATCGGCCAATTCGCCGAAGCGGTCTCGGGTTGCGAGGTCGTGTTCGCTTCGTGTTCGTACCGGGAACTCGCGGCTTCATGGACGTCCGGTGCGCCCCACGTACATGCTCATGCCGCCGCGCTCCTGGAGCGATTTACCCCTTAGCACGGCAGGCGATAAGCGTCCGCACACGTACTTTCGTTACGCAAGCAGCCTACGCACCCGCCGGCGGAGTGCCGGCACCACCTCGGCCTCGAACCACGGATTCTTCCGCAGCCACAGGCGGTTGCGCGGGCTCGGGTGCGGCGTCGGCAGGAAGTCGGGCAGGTAGGCGCGCCAGTTGCGCACGGTGGCGGCAAGGGTCTTCTCGCGGCGGTCACCCAGGTAATAGGCCTGGGCGTAGGAGCCGACCAGCAGCGTCAGTTGCAGCTTCGGCATCGCCGCGCGCAGCGGCGGATGCCATTTGGGCGCGCATTCGGGACGGGGCGGCGCGTCGCCGGACGGCCCCTTGCCCGGATAGCAGAAGCCGGTCGGCACGATGGCGATACGGCTTTCGTCGTAAAAAGCGTCGCGGTCGAGGCCAAGCCACACCCGCAGCGTGTCCCCCGACGGATCGTTGAACGGGATGCCGGTTTCGTGCACCCGCGTTCCCGGCGCCTGCCCGACGATGAGGAGGCGCGCCGTCGCGCTGGCGCGCAGCACCGGGCGCGGGCCCAATGGCAGATGCGCCGCGCACAGGCGGCAGGCGCGGGCATCCTTGAGCAGGCGGGCGAGGGACGGCGGGCGGGGCATGGGTCGCGGCTCGGTCGGCTCACATTCGGTTGAAGCGGGCACCTTTACACGGCTTGCGCTGATCCGTCATCCTGTCGGCAGTACCAACGGAGACCGCCGTGATCCGCGTCCTGTTCGTCTGCATGGGAAACATCTGCCGCTCGCCCACCGCCCAGGGCGTGTTCGCGGCGCTGGTCCGCGAGGCCGGGCTCGATCACGTGATCGCGTGCGATTCCGCCGGCACCAGCCACTACCATATCGGCAACAGCCCCGACCCGCGCGCCTGCCGCGCCGCCGCCAAACGCGGCATCGAGATCGGCCACCTGCGCGCGCGCAAGGCACAGGCCGAGGACTTCGCCGAATTCGACCTCGTCCTCGCCATGGACCGCGCCAATTACCGCAATCTGGCGCCGCTCGCGGGCGAAGGTGGCGCGGACAGGCTGCGCCTGTTCCTCGAATTCGCTCCCGGCCACGGCGAAAACGTGCCCGACCCCTATTACGGCGGCGGCGACGGCTTCGAGCGCGTGCTCGACCTGTGCGAGGCGGCGGGCCGCGGTCTCCTCGATCACCTGGTGCAGACCCACGGGCTCACGTCTCAATACACCGACAGTTCGACCAGGTTTTCGTCCGGGTCGCGGAAATAGACCGAGGTCATGGTGCCACGCGCGCCGTTGCGCGGGGATGGTCCTTCCTCGACCGTCACGCCGACCGCCGCCAGATGCGCGAGCACGCTTTCGACGGGACCTTCAACCTCGATGCAGAAATCGGCCGAGCCGATGGTCGGCCGCCGCGCCCGGCGCTGGGGCGCGCGGCCTTCCGCATGGAGGTTGATCTTCTGGCTGCCGATGGCGAGCGCGCTGCGGCCCTCGCCGTAGCGAATCTCCCTGGCGCCGAGCACGCGGCCGTAGAAGGCGACGGCCTCCTCGATGGAGGAGACGGGCATGACGAAATGGTCGATCCCCTTGAGCGTGATCATGACGTGGCCTCCGCAAGGTCATAGCGCGCCTCGGCGCGGTAGGTCGGATGTTCGCGCCCGTGGAACGACGAGAACAGGGTGAAGCGGTCGGCGCGGACGGGCGGCAGGCGCAACAGCGAATGTGCGGCGATGAATTCCTCGGTCCGCGCCCGCGGGCTGTCCTTCAGCCGCGCCAGCGTGACATGGGGCGAGAACTTGCGCGTCTCCGGCGGCAATCCCGCGCGCACCAGCACCGAATCGATCCGCTCCTGCAGATGCATGAGCGCGTCGTTGCGCGCGACCCCCGCCCACAGCATCGACGGCTTGCGCCCGCGGCTGAACGTGCCGACGCCTTCGATGACGATATCGAAGGCACGGGCCTGCACCGCCGCCAGCGCATCGGCGAGGTCGCCGGCCGTGGCCTCGTCGACGTCGCCGATGAAGCGGAGCGTCAGATGCATGTTGTCCGGCGGGATCCAGCGGGCGCCGGGAACGCCGCCCGCGAGCGCGGCCAGGCGTTCGCGCGCCGCCAGGGGAAGTTCCAGCGCGGTGAACAGCCGGATCACGGGAACAGCACGAGCACGCCGGTGTAGCCGTACAGACGGTGATTGAAGATTTCGCCGTTGGCGTAGAAACCGGCCACGGGAAAGTCGCCGAGCGCCTCGGCGATCAGGGTCATCTCGCGCGACTTCGGCCCGAAAAGATTGGGCCCGCGCGCGACGCAGGAAAAATAGAGTCCCGCCGACGGCGGCCCGCCGAGGCGCGCCGCCATGTCGGAGGCCATGCGCCTGATGTCGGCGGTCGCGGTGTCGCGGTTGCGCATGCAGAAGGTGAGCGCCTGGCCGGTGTCTATGGTGTCGCCGATGGCGATGAGGCCGCGGTCGGGATCGATGCCGGTCAGGTTGCGCACCAGATAATCACCGCGGTCCGACCCCGGAACCGACAGCGCCACGTGCACCATCCGTCCGGCGCGTTCGAGCTGTTGCGCAAGATCGCGGCCGATGTCCTCGACGAAGACGTCGAGGGACGGACGCCGGTCGAGCTCCACCAGCACATTGGCCCGCCCGTCGGTGATGACATGGGACGGCCCGATGGGCGTGCAGCCCTGGCTCAGGCCGGTGACGGCGCCGACGCCCGGCGCCAGCATCACCCCCGACAGGCCGCCGCCGGTCACCTCGTCGGCGATCTGCGCGCGTGAGGCGAGCGCCGTGAGCCCACCCGCCAGGAACGCGCCGCTTTCATCGGCGAGCCCGGCGATGATCTCCGGGATGGTGGCATTGGTGGCGTCGCCGTGGACGATGGCGAGCGGCGCCGCGGCGCCGCCCGAGAACGCCCGCACCGCGTCCACGGCCTGGCCGGGCCGATCGGTGACGATGGAACGCAACACGCGGTAGCGCGACGACGGGAACGGCGCGACCAGCGCCGCCCCCGCGGGCTCGTTGAAATACTCGGTGCGATGCGCGGCGACGCCGAAACCGACGGCGCCGACCCAGTCGATGACGCCCGTGCGCTCGCGCAGAAAGGTCAGGATGCCGGCGGCATCCCCCGCCAGTTCTTCGGTCAGGTACAGAAAGCCGAGCCCCGGCGTCTCCATGTTACCCGTGCCCAGTTGGTCAACGAGCGCCCCGGCGACCTCGCGCCAGCCGTTCCCCGCCGCATGACCGGCGCGGAAGGCGGGGGCGGTCATGGTGGGCCCTCGGCCCGCGCCCGGGCGACGAGCTTTTCGGCAAGCGGCACCACGCCATCCACCATGCGGGCCACGCCTTTCGGGTTGGGGTGGATGCCGTCGGCCTGGTTCATCGCCGGATCGAGCGCCACGCCTTCGAGGATGAACGGATAGAACAGTGCATCGTAGCGTGCCGCCAGCGCCGGGAATACGGCTTCGAATTCGCGGACGTAGTCGGGGCCGAAATTGCGCGGCGCCTTCATCCCCGCGAGCAGCACGGGAAGGCCCGCCGATTTGAGCGCGGACAGGATGGCATCGAGGTTGGCGCGCGTTTCGGCCGGTTCCAGGCCTCGCAAGGCATCGTTGGAGCCGAGCGCCACGATCACCGCATCGGGCGCCGGCGTTCCGCCGAGCGACCAGGCGATTCGCGACCGGCCGCCCGCTGTAGTATCGCCGGAGACGCCGGCGTTGACGACCGCGACTTCATGGCCGCGGGCGCGCAGCGCCGCCTCGAGCCGGGAAGGGAAAGATTCCGCCGCGGGAAGACCGTAACCCGCGCTCAGGCTGTCGCCCAGCACCAGGATGCGGACCGCCGCCGCCGCCGCCCGGGCCGGGGGACTTAAAACCGCCATGATCGTCAGGACAATGGCCACGGCGGGCGCGGCGAATGCATTGACTTTCCTGGTCAAGGTCACATATCCCCGTGGTTGCGCCGAAAACGGTTCAGGCGGCCTTGCGCCGCGTATCATGGTCAATTCGACAGCGGAGCAGGGCACCCCACCGTATGATTCATCTTGAGGATGTTCGCCTGAAACTGCAATCCCGGGCCGGGCCGGTGGAAATCCTCAGGGGGGTCAGCCTGGACGTCAAAAATGGCGAAGCCGTGGCGGTTCTCGGCCCGTCAGGATCGGGCAAATCCACTCTGCTGATGGTGATCGCGGGGCTGGAACGGCCCAGTTCCGGCCTCGTCCAGGTCCGCGGCGAGGATCTTTCGGCGCTGGGCGAGGACGCGCTGGCGCTGTTCCGCCGCGCCCATGTCGGCATCGTGTTCCAGTCCTTTCACCTGATCGCGTCGATGACGGCGATCGAGAACGTCGCGGTGCCGCTCGAGCTCGCCGGTCACGCCGACGCCCACGACCGCGCCCGCGGCGCGCTCGAAAGGGTCGGGCTCGGCCACCGGCTTGGCCATTATCCGGCGGAGATGTCGGGCGGCGAGCAGCAGCGCGTCGCCATCGCCCGCGCCTTCGCCCCGCGACCGGGGCTCATCCTTGCCGACGAACCCACCGGCAACCTCGACAGCGCCACCGGCGAGCAGGTGATCGAGATCCTGTTCCGCCTGCGCGCCGACACCGGCGCGACGCTGGTCCTGATCACCCACGACGACCGCCTCGCCGCGCGCTGCCCGCGTACCATCCACCTCGATGACGGTCATATCGCCGCCGACACGGCGCAGGCCGCGCAATGACCGACCGCGTGCAGGCGGAGGCGCGGGGCGAAGGCCTTGCCACCGCGTTCCGCTTCGCGCGGCGCGACCTGCGCGGGGGTTTCCGCGGCTTCCGCGTGATGGTCGCCTGCCTCACTCTCGGCGTCGCCGCCATCGCCGCAATCGGGTCGCTCACCGGCATGGTCCGCGACGGGCTGGCGCGCGACGCGCGTGTCCTGCTCGGCGGCGATCTCGACATCCGGCTGCGCAGCCAGCCGGCGACGCCGGAGCAGGTCGCCTGGCTGCGCGAGCGCGCCGACATGTCACTGGCCGTCGCCATGCGCGCCATGGCGGCCCGTCTTCCCGGTGACGCCGGCAGTGCGCCGCCCGCGCGTCGTCGTACGCTGATCGAGCTCAAGGCGGTGGACGACGCCTATCCGCTGCTCGGCAACGTCCAGCTCACGCCCGGCATGAGTCTCCGCGACGCCCTCAAACGCGGGCCCGACGGCAGCTTCGGCGCCGCGGTGGAGCGCGGCGTATTGTCGCGCTTCGGCCTCAAGGTCGGCGATGCCCTTACCATCGGCGCAACACGGTTCGACATCCGCGCCGAGATCGTCAACGAACCCGACAAGGCCGCCGGCGCCTTCAAGCTCGGCCCGCGCGTATTCATCGACGAGGCGGCGCTGGCCGGCACCCAACTGGTCCAGCCGGGTACCATGGCGGCGTGGCATTACCGGCTGCGCTACCGGCCCGGCACCGACGGCGCGGCGCTCGAATCGGCACTGGATAATGCTTTCCCCGATGCACCGTGGCGCGTGCGCAACGTCGAGGAAGCGACGCCGCGCATCCAGCGCTGGATCGACCGCGCCGCCCTGTTCTTCACAATGGTCGGCCTGACGGCGCTGCTGGTCGGCGGCGTCGGCGTCGCCGGTGCGGTCAAGGGGCATCTCGATTCCAAGCGCGACACCATCGCCACGTTCAAGTGCCTGGGGGCGAGCGGACGATTCATCTTCACCGTCTTCGGCCTGGAGATCGCGGCCATGGCGCTCGCCGGAATTGCGCTCGGGATCGCCATCGGTGTCGGCCTGCCGCTGGCGCTGGCGCCGATGCTGGCCCAGTACCTGCCGGTGACCGCGGAGTTTTCCATCCAACCCCGCGCGCTCGCTGCCGCGATCCTTTACGGCATCGCCGTCGCGGCGCTGTTCACCCTGTGGCCGCTGGCAAGGGCACGCGAGGTGCGGGCGGCGGCGCTGTTCCGCGGCCTGGTGGACGACGCGCCGTTCCGCCCCCGCGCCGGCACCCTTGCGGGACTCGTGCTGGCGGGCGCGGTGATCGCGGCGCTGGCCCTCCTCACGGCGTTTCGCCCGTCCTTCGCGGCGTGGTTCATCTTCGGCGCGGTGGTCGCCTTCGCCGTCTTCACCGTCGCCGTCGCCGCGTTCTCGCGGCTCGCGGTCGCCAGCGCGCGCCGCCTGGGTGCCGCCGGCCGGCCGTGGCCGCGGGTGCAGCTTGCACTCGCAAATATCGCGCGGCCCGGCGCGCCCGCCCGCGCCATCGTGCTGGCGCTCGGCATCGGGCTCACGGTGTTCGTCGCGCTGGCGGAGATCGAGGGCAATTTCCAGCGCCAGATCGCCGACCGCCTGCCCCAGGCGGCGCCGGCCTATTTCTTCATCGACATCCAGCCGGACCAGGTCGAAGCTTTCGAACGCACCGTCCGCGCCGTCCCCGGCGCCGGTGACATCGACCGGATGCCGTCGCTGCGCGGACGAATCGCGCGGGTCAACGGCACGCCCATAGACAAGGTGACGGTCGGCCCCGGCGCGCAATGGGCGGTGGACAGCGACCGCGGCGTTACCTACGCCGCCACCCTGCCTGAGGGCAGCTTCATCGAATCGGGCGCGTGGTGGCCGGCAGATTACAAGGGCCCGCCGCTGCTGAGCATCGACGCGCGCATCGCCCAGGGACTCGGCGCCGGCGTCGGCGACACCATCACGCTCAACGTGCTGGGGCGCGAAGTCACGGCGGAGATCGCCAACACGCGGCGTATCGACTGGTCGCAGCTCGGCCTCAACTTCACCATGGTGTTCTCCCCCGGCCTGCTGGAAGGCGCGCCGCAGACCTTCATCGCGACGGTGCAGGCGACGCCGGAGGCGGAAGACGCGCTCGCCCGCGCGGTCACCGACCGCTTCGGCAACGTCACTGCCATCGGCGTGCGCGAGGCACTGGGGGCGGTCTCCGACGCGCTTTCCCAGATCGGCCTCGCGGCCAGCGCGACGGCCGGCCTCGCCCTGGTATCGGGGGTGCTGGTGCTGGCCGGCGCCATTGCCGCCGGACGGCGGGAACGCACCCGCGACGCGGTGATCCTCAAGATCACCGGCGCGCGGCGGCGCGATCTCGCCGCCGCCTATGTCATCGAATACGGCCTCGCCGGAATCGCCGCGGCGATCCTGGCGGCGATCCTCGGCACTATCGCCGCGTTCTTCGTCCTCACCCAGGTGATGGACGCCGACTGGGTCTTCCTGCCCGGGCCGGCGCTGGCGACTCTGGCCGTTGCGACCCTGGCGGTGATCGGCTTTGGCTTCGCCGGCACCTGGCGCGCGCTGGCGCAGCGCCCGGCCGAGGTGCTGCGCGCCACCGCGCAGCAATAGGCCTCCCCGTGGGCACGGGCGACGGCCTTGCACGGCTCGCCCTCGGCGCGGGGCTGCTCGCGATCCTCGTCCGCATCTCGTCGGATGTCGGCGCGCTGGCTTGGGCGGTCGTCGTCCCGGGCGCCGGTCTGTGGATTGCCGCATGGTGGGAGGCGCGGACCGGAGGAAGCGGCAGGAGCCCTGTCCTATACGCGTCGGCGACAGCTTTGGTGGCAGCCGCTATCTTTCCTTCTGGGTGACGACGCCGTCCCGGTATCCCTTGTATTTGAGCGGGCGAACGATCATATTTTTGTCGCATTGGGGGGCCCATAATGGCGCCCTCAGGGAATTTTCAACTGCCGAGGAAGAACCATGATTGGTCCCGACAGACGTATGATGACCCAGGCGCAGCTCGACGCCGCCCAGATCGATGTGGGCCTGCGCGCGCACATGCTCCGGGTTTACAACTACATGGCGTCGGGCGTCGCCCTGACCGGGATCGTCGCCTATGCGGTCGCGTCGTCGCCCGACCTGATGCAGGCGATTTTCGGCACGCCGCTCGCTTGGGTGGTGATGCTGGCGCCGCTGGCCTTCGTCCTGGTGCTGAGCTTCGGTATCAACCGCCTGTCCCTGTTCGCGACCCAGGCCCTGTTCTGGACCTTCGCCGCGGCCATGGGACTGTCGCTGTCGACGATTTTCGTCGTCTATACCGGCGAATCCATCGCCCGCGTGTTCTTCATTACCGCCGCGTCGTTCGGCGCGCTTAGCCTCTACGGCTACACCACCAAGCGCGACCTGTCCGGCTTCGGCTCGTTCCTGATCATGGGGCTGTTCGGCATCATCATCGCCAGCGTCATCAACCTGTTCCTGCAGTCCTCGGGGCTGCAGTTCGCGATCTCGGTGATCGGCGTGCTGGTCTTCGCCGGCCTCACGGCCTACGACACCCAGCGCATCAAGTCGATGTACATGGAGACCGACGCCCACGAGACGGCCGGCAAGAAGGCGGTCATGGGCGCGCTGGCGCTCTACCTCGATTTCATCAACCTGATGATCATGCTGCTGCACCTGCTCGGCAACCGCCGCTGACGCAAGCCAGCATCGAAACCGAAGGGCCGGGAGGCGACTCCCGGCCCTTTCTCGTTGGGCGGCTTAATGCCCGTCGTGTCCCATGTGGCCCTTCGTGCCGCCTTTGCCGCCGAGCGGCTCGACCGCCACCTCGACCGTGATCCGCCCCGCCTTCTCGAACACCAGGGTAAGGGGCACCTTGGAGCCCGCGACCAGCGGCTTCTTCAGCCCCAGCAGCATCAAATGGTAACCCGAGGGCGCGAACATGACCTTGCCCCCCGCCGGCACCTCGATGGCCCCGACGGGGACCATCCGCATCATGCCGCCTTCCACGCTGGAGCGGTGGAGTTCGACCCGCTCGGCAATGGGGCATTCGGCTCCGGTCAGGCGGTCGGCCTCGCCGCCCTTGTTGGTGATGGTGAGGTAGGCGCCGCCCGGGCGCGAC
This sequence comes from Alphaproteobacteria bacterium, assembly GCA_009380075.1. Taxonomy (GTDB): domain Bacteria; phylum Pseudomonadota; class Alphaproteobacteria; order SMXQ01; family SMXQ01; genus WHSO01. The sequence continues at coordinate 14,678 of WHSO01000069.1, forward strand.
GTCCCGATAGTCGCGCGCGCCCACGGATGGCCGATGATCAGGGAACCGGCGGTGAAGTCATGGCCGCGGACGTCGCCGCCCGACGCGCCGAGAATGACGAAGGCCGCAAGCGCGACCAGAACGGACTTGGGATGAAAGAAAACAGGCATGGAAATTCCTCTGCAGTTGCCGCGCGCCGGCTGACGCGGCGGGATTGGGCCTGAATGGTCGGGTTCAGACTGCCGCAGGGGGCCCGCGCGACCCGTGCGCGCGAAATTGAGGGATGACGTGGATCGCCGCGAGGGCAGGCCGCAGCGCGTGGACCGGGCGGGCAACCGGCAGCGGCACGGCGGCGGGCGCGTCCGGCGCGAAGGCGGCGGCGTGGACCAGGCAGAAGGGGCAGTCGGCGGCGGTGCGGTCAGTGGCGGGCGGCGGCGTTTCCGGACCGTCCGCCAACGCCTTCCAGACGATCCCGCCGGCGGTGCAGACCGGCACCCGCGCGCCGTCGGGCGCGGCGAAGCCGTGGACCGGCAGCAGCACCTGCAGCAGCAGCGCGAGGATACCGGCGCGGGCGGCGACGCGCCGCAAAACCGGGCGGGCGCAGGGTCGCGGGCGCGACAGGGGACGGGACCGGATCATGACGGCCGCCTAGCGCAGGGCGCCCTTGATGCCCTCGGCCAGCGCGTCGGCGCCGCTGCTGCCGCGGAACAGGGCCGCGAGCTTGCCATCCGGACCGATCAGATAGACGAAGGAGGTGTGATCGACGAGGTAGTCCCTGGCGCCGGGCTTGCTCGGCTGGCCCAGCTTGTAATAGACGCGGTAGGCCTTGGTCACGGCATCGATGTCCTCGCGCGCGCCGGTGAGGCCGATCATCCGCGGATGGAAGGCGCGGACGTAGTCGGCGAGGTCCTTGCCCTTGTCGCGCGCCGGATCGACGGTGATGAACACCGGTACGATCCTGTCCGCCGCCGGGCCGGCGAGGTCGAGCGCCCGGCCCATGGCCTGCAGCTCGGTCGGGCAGACATCGGGGCAATAGCTGTAGCCGAAATAGATCAGCATGTAGCGGCCACGAAAGTCCTTGTCGCTGACGCGCTTGCCGGACGTGTCGGTCAGGGTGAAGGGCCCACCGATGTCGGCCCCGGCGGTGTTGATGACGGCGCCGCCCGACGTCGCCGGTTGCGGGCCGCCGAGCAGGCGCGCGCCCTGGACCAGCACGAAGGCGAAGAGCAGGCAGGCGATCACGCCCGCCGCCAGCATGAAGACTTTCCTGGTATTCATGGCAGCACCCTAAGGCCTGCGTGGCGGCGCCGCAACGTCGCCCGCGCCGTCCCGCCATTCACGCGCGACATGGGCGAGCACGAGGACGGAGGCGTAGAGCGCCAGCGACGCCATGACCGCCGCCACCGCCAGGTCGGGCCAGGCGGTGCCGGTCGCGAACACCCCCGAGGCCGCGGCCATGACCGCGATATTGCCGATGGCGTCGTTGCGCGAACACAGCCACACCGAGCGCATGTTGGCGTCGCCGCCGCGGAAACGGAACAGAAGGACAGCGCAGAACACGTTGACCACGAGCGCCAGCGCGCCGACCGAGCCCATGACCACCGGATCGGGCACGCCCCTGGACAGCAGGCTCCAGACGGTGGCGCCGATCACCCACAGGCCGAAGCCGGCCATGGCCAGTCCCTTGAGGCCAGCGCTGGCGGTGCGCCAGCGCGGCGCCCGGCCGAGGACGAAAAGGGAGATGGCGTAGCTCGCCGAATCGCCGAGGAAATCGACCGCGTCGGCCTGCAGCGACACCGACCCGGCACCGAGCCCGGCGCCGAGCTCGATCACGAACATGGCGGCATTCAGCGCCAGCACCGTCCACAAAACGCGCCGGGCCTGGGTATCGCCGTCCGGCACCGGAGGCGGCGGGCAGCAGTGGTCGTGATGTTCCGCCATCAGGCCACGTCCTTGCGCCTCGTGCGGCGGGGTTTCGCCGGCGGGCGGGAGTTGTCATGCACCGTAACCTGCGGCTCGCCGGCATGGGCAACCATGTCGCGCAGCACGTCGCGGATATGGGCGTCGGCGGCACAGTAGAAGATCTGCCGTCCGCGGCGTTCGGCGCGGACGATGCGCGCGGCGCGCAGCAAGCGCAGGTGGTGGCTGACCAGGGACGCCGAGGCGCCGGTTTCCACCGCCAGCTCGCCCACCGCGCGCGCCCGGTCGAGGCAGGCGAAGAGGATCGACAGGCGCGTGGGATCGCCCATCAGGTGGAACATGTCGGCGAGCTCGGTGAGCTTGTCGCTGGCGTTCATGGCGCGCCCCAAGTACTAATATATGAATATCTGTTTATATATTATATTTACCGGGTTCCGCAACCCCCGCTGCCTTGACAGCGTGCCGCGCCCCGCTACCATCGCCGCCCGCACCCGCCCCCGTTGAACGTCAGGAAAATCATGGCTTTCGTCTTCCGCGACTACGACCAAAGGGCTCTCGACGCCCAGTACACCGTGACCCGGCCGGAACTGCAGTCCCGGCGCGACGCCCGCGCCGCGCGCTGCGATGCCGCCTGCGACGAGGTGCGGCGCACGCGGCCGCGGCTGCTCGATTTCGTCTACGGCATCCATCCGCGCGAGCGGCTCGACATCTACCCGACCGAGGACGACTTCGCGCCCATGGTCGTGTTCATCCACGGCGGCTACTGGCGCAGCCGGTCGAAGGACCAGTTCGCGTACCTCGCGCCTACCTTCACCGATCGCGGCGCGAACTTCGCCGCCCTCGGCTATCCGCTGGCGCCGGACGTGCGGCTCGGCGATATCGTCGCGAGCTGCCGCAAGGCGATCCATTGGCTCCTCAGCTATCCGTCGGGCCTGCGCTTCGATCCGACCCGGGTGCACGTCGTCGGGCATTCGGCCGGCGCGCATCTGGCGGCGATGCTGCTGGCGACCGACTGGCCGAAGCACGCGCTGCCGGCCGGCGCGATCCGGAGCGCCACCTGCGTCTCGGGCCTCTACGACCTCGAACCGCTGCGCTGCGTGCGGCATCTCCGCGACCTGCGCATCGACGCGGCGGAGGCGGCGGCGCTGTCGCCGGTGCGCCTGAAGCCACCGAAGGGTACACGCCTCGTCGCCGCGGTCGGCGGCGAGGAGACGGCGGAGTTCCATCGCCACACGAGGGAGCTGGCACAGGCATGGAAGCGCGCCGGCCTGCGCGTGGCGACGCCGGCGATTCCCGGGCGCTACCACTTCGATGCCCTCGACGGGCTCACCAATCCCGGGGCGGCGCTGCACAAGGCGGCGCTGCAGGCGATCCGCCGCCCACGCTGACGGCGCCTTCTCCGGGCCCGCGGCGATTTGACGGGCTTCGGGCGGGGGCCTAGAGTCTCCC